>NZ_JAMYLG010000012.1:0-156958 GCF_040317865.1 Mesorhizobium sp. M1365 | reverse complement strand
GCGAAGCGGAGAGATTGGTGCATCGGTCGACAGGGTAGCCATGGCGAGTTCCTCTCGTTGAAGGGAACTCCATGGTCAGATCGACCCCTCTACCCGCTCAAGTCAAAATGGCAGTCGCGCCATCTCAGAACGAGGCGCCCCTCCCGCGAAGCGGGTTCGTGCATTAGGCGCAAAGCGGCCATTTAGGCCCGGGCGGACGTCAGTCGCCTTTGGATCATGGGCGTGAATTCGCGGGGCGGACGAGCGGCCGCTTAAGATCAAAACTCGGTCGCTCGAGGTAATTGGGTTTTGACCTCAGCGATACTCGAAGATCGACCTGAAAATCCCGGGCGCTATCACCGATAGCGGATTGACCTCCAGGTTCGGCTTGTTGGCGTTGCCCTTGAGCCTGTAGGTGACGCCGATCAGGCCGCGGTCGCGGCCGTTGCCGAGCAGTGCGCCGATCAGCGGCAGTTCGCCGAAGATGCGGTTTACGCCGTAGGCCGGCATGAACGTGCCGGTCATGTCCATATTGTTGTTCTGGTCGTAGAGCGTGCCCTGGAAGGTGGTGCCGATGCGCGAGCCGCGCAGTACGCCGTTGCGCAGCTTGAGATAGCCGCTGCCCTTATCGATCTCGCTGAAACCGCGCTCGAACTTCACCCTCGACGTGTCGAGATTGCCTTTGACCGCCTCGTTGAGGCTGCGGTTGTCGCCGGCCGGCGTCGTCGACACGATCGAGGCGAGCTTCGGCTCGTTGACGACAAAGAAGTTCTTGGCGTCGACCTGGCCTTTCATCGGACCGTCGCCGGCCCCGGTGAGCGCCAGCGTGATCGAGCCGCCTTCCATATGCTCGTAGATGTTGAGGAAGCGCAGTATGGCGCCGGCGTCGGCCGACTTCATGTTGAGCGTGCGCAGGCCGCCGCCGGTCGTGTTGCTGATGGTGATGGCGGCTCCCGAACTTGCCGTGGCGCTCACCTTGAGCCCGTTCACCCGGGACCCTGCGGCGCTGTAGTCGAGTTTCAGATTCGACAGCACCTCGTCGTGGAAGCCGGTCAGGGAGCTGACGTCGGCGCTGACCGAGATCGCATCGACGCCGGTGGTCTTGGTGGCGGTATCGACATCGGACGTGAATTGCTTGATCAGCGAGCGTGCGTCCAGCGCGCTGCCGCTGACCTCGACCGCATAGGCTTTGCCCGACCGCTTCACCGAGACGGCGACGTCGTCGCCCCTGTTCAACGTGACCTTGCTGAACCGGGCCGAGGACAAGGCGCCGTTGACCAGCACCGCGCTGCCGTCGATGGAAAAGGTCTTGCCATCGAGTTCGAAATTGGAGAGCGTCGTGGTGTCGCCGGTCTTCGCCATGGCGAAGACGACCTTGGCGGGAATGCCAGGCCCCTTGCTCCAGCCGGCCCAGGGGATGTCCAGCTTGGCATTGGTCAGGTCGGCCGACACGTTCTGGTTGCCGGTGCCACTCTTGTCGATCGCCACCTTGATCGTTCCGGAAAGCAGCGTCGACAGGCCAGGCATGGCGGTGGCGCGCGTCTTGTCGTCGAGCACCAGCGCCACTTTACGACTGCGCGGCGGGCCGCCATCCCTGAGCGGCTCGATCAGGTCGAGCTCGGCCGGAATGCCGTTGAGCAGCGCCTTCGCCGAGATCACCGCCCGGTCGGGCGCGACCGTGATCGAGCCGTCGGCATGGCTGACCGTCTGGCCCTCGAACGGCTTGCCCAGCGACAGGTCCTTGTAGTCGAGCGCCACCAGCCAATCGAGTTTGGAAGAGTCGACACCGGACTGCAGCGGAATATCGGCCTTGACGTGGCCGGTCACCGTGCCGGACAGGTCGTCCGGCAGCAGGCCGACATGGCGCATGGCATTGATCGGGTCAAAGGATGCCAGCTCGGCGATTGCCGGCGCCTCGCCGGCGACATCGATGTCGAGCGCGCCGATCACCGGCGGATGGTTCGCCGCCTTGACGGTGAGCGTGCCGTTGCTCGCCGCCACCGTGCGGCCGCTCGGCATATAGACGCTGCCCGACGACAGCGCGACGTCGACGTCATTGCCGTGGAAGCCGACGACGCCGACGGCATCGCGGATCGGCGGAATGCGGCCGGCCGTGTCGAAGCGCGATCCTTCGACCTGGAATCGGCCGAACACTTCATCGGCGGAAAGCGGCACGCCGTTGCCGAGCCGTCCGGGCACGACCTGGAACTGCAGGCTGCCATCGACCACGCGGCCGCCGAACAGGTTCTTAAGCACCCACAGCCTGGCATTGCGCGCCGAAAACCAGGGCCATAATTGCTTGACGTGCGAGACCGGCATGTCGTGGAGATTGAGCGCCACCGATATGCCCGGCGCCTGGTTGGCGACGAATGAAACCGAAGCCGTGCCCAGCACTTCGCTGCCCGGTCCGGACCGGACGCCGATCTGCTCGGCGACCAGCTTTTGGCTCGTCGGCTGGTAGACGCCGGCGATACGGGCAATGAAGCTGAGTGCCGGCTCCGGCGAATCCGAAGGCGCCAGGGTCGAACCGTCGCTGGTCAGGTCGTAGCGATAGGATGGCTCCTCGCCGGCTGCGCCGGTAGCCGGCTTCGGCCCGATCGAACCGGCGAAATCGAAGGTCGAGCGGCCGGTTTTCACCAGCAAACTGTCGACCTGGATCTTGTTCGACCCGGCGACGAGCGTCGCATCGAGATCGATGTCGGCCGGAAGCAGGCCGCGCGAACCGAGATTGAGCACCGACCCGGTCAGTGACAGGGCAGCGGTCAGCCGCGAACTGTTGTCGCCGGTCCCTTCCGACCCCGCCAGCTTCAAGGCGATCGCGCCCAATTTGCCGCCTGCTGCCGCAGCTTCGGCATCCGCCGCCTGGATGCTAGCGTCCAGCGTGGTGATGCGTCGCGTCGCCGGATCGCGGGTGGCGGAAGCGGCGATGGTAAGTCCCCTGCCTTCGACATCCGCATCGGATGAAAACTCCATGCTTCCCGGTCCCGTCTGCGACACGGAGGCGTCGGCGATGGTGACCGATTTGACCGATCCGGTCTCGGGCAGTGCCAGCTCGACGTTGCGCAGATCGATCTGGCGCATTGAATCCTCGCGCACCGCATCGAGCGCGCGGTTGACGTTGGCGAAGACGGCGGCGGAAAGTTTTTCCGGATCGATGAGGCCATCCTGGTTGCGCAGCCCGGCCGTCCAGTCGCCGCCGGACGGCATTGCCGCCATGACGATGTGCGCGTCGGAAATCCGGGCGCTGGTCAGCCGTACCTCGCCCGAAAGCAGCGGGATCAGCCGGATGCCGAAGCGGACCCGGCCGGCATCGGCCATTGGTTTTCCGTCGGCGGTCTTGAGGCTGACGTCGCTGACCTGCAGCGCAATGAAGCTCGACCCGTCAAGCGTCAGCCGGGCCGGCCCGACGGCAACGTCGACATCGAAGCCGGCCAATCTCTCGATTGCCGTTTCGGCTTCCGCGCGAAGCCGCTCCGAGCCGAAGCCGGACACGCCGATCGCGTAGACGCCGGCGCCAGCCAGCAGCACAAGGGCGACAAGGCCGGCAAACAGCCGCGCCATCAAACGGACGCCGCGACCGATCGACGCCTGGCCGAGCGGCGGGACGCGGCACGCGGACGGAAAGGTTCCCAGGTCGGTGATCTCGTCACGCCTGAACCTGATCTTCTCGTGCTGCGGTAGCTCCTGATCCACGCAATCTTCCGTTGAAACGAATTCGATCGTGGACGAATCCCCGCTCGACATTATATCGATGCAGCCTGGCGCGTAACCTCAAACAAGGGCATCGGTATGGCTGACCTCGACGTGGGCGATGTTCCGCCGCAGTTCGAACTTCCGCGCGACGGCGGCGGTTCACTCAGCCTCGCCGCATTGCTGGGAAAACCCATCGTACTCTATTTCTACCCACAGGACGACACCACAAGCTGCACCAACGAGGCGATCGGCTTTTCGCAGTTGAAGCCGGAGTTCGAAAAGGCCGGCGCCGTCGTCATCGGGCTCTCGCCGGACAGCGTCAAGAAACACGACAAATTCAAGGCGAAATACGATCTGAGCGTCGACCTTGTCGCCGACGAAGAGCGCAAAGTGATCGAAGCTTACCGTTTGTGGGTGGAAAAGAAGCTCTACGGTCGCACCTATATGGGCGTCGAGCGGGCGACGTTCCTGATTGGCCGGGACGGACGCATCGCCAGGATCTGGCGCAACGTCCGCGTCAAGGGGCACGCCGAAGAAGTGCTGGAGGCGGCCCGCGCCCTTTGAGAGCTGCGCCAGGCCGCTGCAATTCGATACCCGTTTTGCGCGAAGACCTTTGCCTGTCCTTCGATCCGGCAAAACTTTGTTAACCCTAATAATGTGTAATCAGGCTCGTCGTTGGTGTCGTAACGAAAGCTTGGTCCCGTGAACGTAGCCAGTCAGTCAGCGGTCTTCGGCAGACGCAGAGAGCCCCACACGGTCATCATCGCCCGGGGCGACCAGATAAGGCATTTCACCATACGCCCGTGGCTTGCGGCATTTTGCGGCTCGGCGCTGGCGGCGATCGTCATCGGCTACCTGCTGGCGACCTCCTATCTGGTGCTGCGCGACGATCTGATCGGCGCCACGACGGCGCGGCAGGCGCGCATGCAGCAGGCCTACGAAGACCGTATCTCGGCACTGCGCAGCCAGGTCGACCGCATCACCAGCCGCCAGCTACTCGATCAGCAGCTGATGGAAACCAAGGTCAGCGAGCTGCTGGAACGGCAGAGCCAGCTCAGCCTGCGTCACGGCCGTCTCGGCCCGATCCTCGAACGAGCCGAAAACGAGGTCGCAACGCCGCCCGTGCCGGCGGCAAAGCCGGACGAACATGCCGACGCGACCGGCAGCATCCAGCCGACGGCCTATTCCGTCGCCAGCCTTGCCGCCCCCCTTGCCGCTCCTGTGGGCGTTGACGACACCAGGCCGTTCTCGCTGTGGTCGACCCGCGCCGATCCGCTGCCGAGCGAAAGCGCGGCCGACCGGGCAGACAAGCTCTTCGTTTCGATCAACAACTCGCTGAAGGCCATCGAGAGCCAGCAGCTCACCCGCATCGCCACACTTGCCGACAATGCCTACAAAAGCGCCGACGCGATCTCGCAGGCGCTCGAGGCCGCCGGCCTGCCCGTTGATAGCGAATTCGAAAAGAGCGACGTTGGTGGCCCGCTGATACCACTCGACAGCTCGTTGGTCTTCGACAGCAAGGTCAAGGAGTTGGACGAGGCTCTTGACGCGCTGGATCATCTTAAAAAGGAAGCGCGCCGGCTGCCGCTCGCCAACCCCGCCCCCGGCCGCAGCGTTACCAGCCCGTTCGGCGTGCGCACCGACCCCATCCTCGGCACGGCCGCCTTGCATTCCGGCATGGATTTCAGGGCGCCGGTCGGTATGCCGGCCAAGGTCACGGCAGGCGGTGTCGTGGTCAAGGCCGGCTGGAACGGCGGCTACGGCCGCATGATCGAGGTCGACCACGGCAACGGTTTTGTAACGCGTTACGGGCATCTCAGCGAAATCGACGTCGCCGTCGGCCAGAAGCTCGATGCCGGAGACGTCATCGGCAAGACCGGCAACAGCGGCCGCTCGACCGGCCCGCACCTGCACTACGAGGTCCGCCACAATGGCGAGGCGATCGATCCGCTACGGTTTTTGACCGTCGGCAAGAAGGTCGAGCGGTATCTGTAGAGCCGGCGATTGATTCGGCGTGAAGCCGGCGCGCGGCCAACCGCCCGCCAGGCAATATCAAAGATAGATCGCCTTCAGCCCTCAGCAGCGGCCATGAACGCGCCGAGCCGCCGGTTGAACGGCTCACCGGTCTGCTGAACGCTGTGCCCCGCGCCGGCGATCACGGCACGATCGGCACCAAGCACGTTTTCGAGCACGTCGCAGACGGCGTCGAATGCTGCGCTGTGCCCGCCGGATACCACCAGTTTCGGGAACGGCGCATCGGCAAGTTGCCGAAGCGGAATTTCGGCCTCCCATGGCCCGCGTTCGACGACGAGCATGGCCGCGCCTTGCGCGAGCGGGGGCGGCAGCGGGTCTGGCAATTGTATCGCCGAGCCGACCAGATGGAGGAACTGGCGCAAGAAAAGCGCGGGATCGTCGCGCGGTCCGCTTTGCCAGTGGGCCTTCAGGCGCGTCACGAGTTCATTGACGGCAACATCCCCGCGCGCAAGGTCAAAGGCCGGCGGCTCGATCACCGTGAGCGAACGGATTGCTCGCGGGCGCATCGCTGCTGCAAGAAGAGAGATGACGCCGCCATAGGAATGCCCGACCAGATGGACGCGGTTTTCGTCCCAGAGGTCATGCGTCCGATCGAGGAATCCGGCAACCAGTCCGGCGTCGACGGCGAAATCCTCGCGTTCGGCAGGGGAACTTGATCCGAATCCGGGCCGGTCGACCACAACCAGCTTCCAGCGCTCCGCAAGCGGTAGCTGGGCGGACCATGTCATCATGCCGTTCGTGACGCTGCCGTGGACGAACAGCACCGGCGGCCCGTCGCCCCGCACCTCATAGCCGAGATCAATCCCGTCAAGGGTCAGCTTCGGCATCTCCTCCCGCCGACCGGCGAGAGGAAGTATGCTCCCTGCAACGGAAAGGCGCAACGAACTCCGATTCTTGGCCGGCTCACAACCGGTTCCGAAATGGGCTTCAGGGCGCTGATCGGAATGCCGGTCAAGGTCATGCCTGGCGTCCCGTCCAGCCGGTGGCGCTTCATACTGGAAAATTGCCAGGGTTGGCCCATCCGTCGGCGGGCGCGAATTCGCCGGCGTTAGAAGGCCTTGGCCGCAGGCGAATTATTTTTGAATTCCATTTGACTGAATAAATATTCGGTGCGAACCTCTGCTCTCTCGAGAGGGCGCCAGACATGGCATTGCGCGGGACCAATCAGGAGTTCGGGCGGCCGTATAACCGGCGCATCGTGCTCGAATCCATCCGCCTTCACGGGCCAATCGCTCGCGGCGATATTGCCAGGCGGGTCGGACTCACCGTGCAGACGGTGTCAACCATCGTTCGCGAGTTGGAAGAGCACGGTTACGTGCTGTCGTTGCGCGAAGAGCCCAAGGGGCGCGGCCTGCCACCGGCAACGCTGCGCATCAATCCGGAAGGCGGCTATGCCGTCGGCATCCACGTCACCCCGCTGGGCATCAATGCCGCCCTGATCAACCTAAGCGGCGATGTTATCGAGAGCACCTACCGCGAAGCCCCAAATGCAACGCCCGACCACGCTTTCGAGCTGATCGGCGCCATGGTGCTCGAATTGACGGCATTGCGGCCCGGGGGCCGCGTTCTCGGCATTGGCATGGCGCTGCCCGGACCGTTCGGCGTGGAGTCCATGAGCTTTGTCGGGCCGACCACCATGACCGGCTGGAAGGATGTGGCGCTGCGCGAGCGGCTGGCCGCCTCGACCGGACTGCCGGCCTTTTTCGAAACCGATATGGCGGCGGCTGCTATCGGCGAGCGCCTCTACGGCCTCGGAACGGCGTATTCCGAGTATTACTATCTTTATTTCGGCGTCGGTCTCGGCGGCGTCATGGTGCATGACGGGGCGGCATTGCGCGGCGCCTGGGGAAACGCCGGTGAAATCGGCCACATTCCCGCAGTGCCGGGCGGGGAGCCCTGCCCGTGCGGCAATCGCGGCTGCCTCGAACGGTATCTCTCGCTCGAGGCGCTGCGGCGCCGCAACATCGCCGACGCCGAGTGGGTGAGCGAGATTGCGCCGATCTTCCGCAACGCCGTCACCATCATCGAAAACCTGTTCGATCCCGAAACCATCATCCTCGGCGGGCTGGCGTCCACCGAGCTGCTCGAAAGGCTTGCCGGCGCGGCCGCGCACCTGCCCAATTCGGTCTCGGCGCGAAGCGATCGCACGACGCCCCGCGTCAGCGTCGCGCGCGGCGGCCAGCATGCGGTGTTGCGCGGCGCCGCCGCGCTTGCCGTTTCCGGGGTGCTTTCGCCGCGCTTCGGCCAGATCTTCACCGCCGAGCGCGAACGCGGGCGAGATCTCTTGCATAACAAGGGGATCGCGGCATGAGCGAACCGCTGCTGGTGCTCGACAACGTAGCCAAGAATTACGGCGCCATCGAAGCGCTGAAAGGCATCAGCTTTTCGATCGACAAGGGCGAAGTGGTGGCGCTTCTGGGCGACAACGGCGCCGGCAAATCGACGCTGGTCAAGATCATTGCCGGCGGCCTCGAGCCGACCTCCGGCCGCATGCTGTTCGAAGGCAAGGAATTCCTGGCCAAATCTCCCGCCGAGGCCAAGGCCGCGGGGATCGAGACGGTCTACCAGGACCTGTCGCTTTGCACCAATGTCGACGTGGTCGCCAATTTCTTCATGGGCCGCGAGATCACCAGGAAGGTTCTCGGCATTCCGGTGCTCGACGAGCGCGCCATGGAGCAGGTGGTGCAAAAGGCGCTGGCCAGCGCCGGCACCCGCATTCCCTCGCTTCGCACCAATGTCGAGCATCTTTCCGGCGGCCAGCGGCAGGCCATCGAGCTCAACCGGTTCGTGCATTTTGGCGGCAAGCTAGTGCTTCTCGACGAGCCGTTCGCGGCGCTCGGTGTCGAGCAGACGCGGCGCGGCCTCGACATGATCCGCCAGGTGGCGAGCCAGGGCATCGGCGTCGTCATCATCACCCATATCATGCAACAGGCCTTCCAGGTCGCCGACCGGATCGTGGTGATCCGGCAAGGCGTCGTGGCGGGCGATGTCGCACGCAACAAAACAAGTCCCGACGCGGTGATCAACATGATCACCGGAGAGACGCTCGCCGGTGCCGGACCGGCGAACTGAGGGACAAATGAGGGGTCCGGCGCAAGAGGAGCGAACGACATGAAGAAAATACTTCTTTCCGTCTTCGGTATCCTGGCACTGGCCTTTGCCACGCTCACGCCGGCATTCGCCCAGTCCAAGGGCACCATCTACTACATGGTGCCGACATTGCTCGATGAGTTCCAGACCGGCTCGGTGAGCGCGCTGGAACTGTTCCTGAAGCAGGTCGGCTACGAGATGAAGACGTTGAACGCCGACAACAAGACCGACGCTCAGCAATCGCAGATGAACGACGTCATCGCGCTGAAGCCGGCGGCGATCATCCTTGCCGCCGTCGATTTCAATGCGCTGAAACCGTCGATCGAGGCGGCCCGTGCCGCCGGCATCCCGGTCGTCGAGTTCGACCGCCAGATCATCTCGACCCCGTCCGACTTCACCTCGGTGGCCGGAACCGTCGAGATCGGCTACGTCGCCGCCGACCAGGCACAAAAGCTCCTGACCGCGAAGAACGGCTCGGTGAAGGGCAAGATCCTGCAGGTGCTCGGCGATCCGGGCGACCCCTACACGCTCGACATCCAGAAGGGTTTCGAGGAGAAAATGAAGGCGTTCCCGGACGTTAAGATCATCTCGCTGCCGGCCATGCAATGGGCTGCGGATGCAGCCGGGACCATCGTGAACGACCAGCTGCTCGCCAACCCTGACATCGACCTGATCTTCAGCCATGCCGCGCATCTTTCGGTCGCTGCCGTCGCCTCGCTCGAGGCCGCCGGCAAGAAGCCGGGCGACGTCATGCTGATGAGCTCGAACGGCGCTCCCGTCGGCCTCGACCTGATCCGCAAGGGCTGGCTCAACGTCGAAGTCGAGCAGCCGCTCTACGCCCAGGCCGCGGCGGTCGCGATGTTTATGGACAAGGTAGTCAACAAGCAGGACATCAAGCCCGGCGAATATGATGTGCTTGGCCTGAAATCAACCCTGACCAAGGAAGCGTGGGGACCGAACATCAAGATCCCCGGCGCTGCGATCACCAAGGAAAATGTCGATAACCCGGCGTTCTGGGGCAACATGAAGCCGCCGACCGAAACCATAAAGCCGGTCGAATAGCGAACTCGCCAGAAGCTCCGGGCCATGCCGGCCCGGAGCCCAGCCCTGCAGCCCCAGTGCGTTCGAACGGACGCGCGCGGGTATGCTGCAGCAATTTTCAACCGCGCCTAATCTTTCCGAAGAACCGAGTGGTTTTTTGGGCTGACGCGCCAACCGGATCCGCAGATGAACCCCCGCACGCGCCAAACCCTCGAGTTCATCCTCGACAATCTTGTCTGGTTCATGCTGGTCTTCGTGCTGGTGGTCTTTTCCATCCTTATCCCGAACTATTTTCAGCTCGGCATCTTCGCCAACATCATCGAGGCGTCGAGCGTGCTCGGCGTAATGTCGATCGGCCTGGCGCTGGTCATCATCGCCGGCCATATGGACCTGTCGGTCGAATCGGTCGCGGCGCTCAGCGCCATGGCGGTCGGCATCCTGTTCTGCTCGTCGGGCATCGGCCTTGGCATCCAGTTGCAGCCGCAATGGCTGATGGTTCCGGTTTCGCTGCTCATCGCGCTTGCCGTCGGCGGCCTCATCGGAGCCTTCAACGGCGTCCTCGTGGTCAAGGTGAAGATGAGCGCCTTCATCATCACGCTGGCGTCCTACATCTGGGTGCGCGGCCTGGTGCTGGTTATTTCCGGTGGCCGCTCGGCACAGGACCTGGCGCCGGCAATCCGCTGGTTCGCCATCCAGCGCCTGGGTGGCCTGCCGCTGACTGCCTGGATCGCCATTGCGTGCTTCGTGGTGTTCTCGCTGATCATGGCCAAGACGCCCTTTGGCCGGCACCTGGTCATGATCGGCGGCAACGAGACGGCGACCTTTCGCGCCGGCATCCGCGTCAACCGCAACCTGGTCATAGCCTTCGTTCTCGCCGGCGCCATCGCCGGCCTTGCCGGTTGGCTGCTGGCGATCCGTACCTCCGGCGCGACAGCTAATCTCGGCGTCGGCCTGTTGTTCAATGCCTTCGCCGCGGTCGTCATCGGCGGCGTCAGTCTGAAGGGCGGCGTCGGCACCTTGCCCGGCGTCTATGCCGGCGTGCTGCTGCTCTCGGCCATCAACACGGCGATCAATTTGATGGGCCTGCCGGCCAACTTCACCCAGGTGATCCATGGCCTGCTGGTGCTTGCCGCCGTGCTGCTCGATGCGTTCAAGCAGACGATACGCCAGAGGCTGGCATGACCGGCCGTCTGGAAGACAAAGTCGCGCTGATCGTCGGCAGCGCACGTGGCATCGGCAAGGGCATCGCGCAGCGTTTTGCCGAAGAGGGCGCGAAGCTGGTCCTGGCCGACACCGAGGCCGAGGCGGGGCAAGCGACCGCGAACGAACTCGGCGCCGCCTTCATCCGCACCGACATCTCGCAGATGGCCGATGCGCAAGCCGCCGTGGCGCTGGCCCTCGACCGTCACGGCCGACTCGACATCATGGTGCAGAATGCCGGCATCTATCCCTGGCAATTGCTGGAAAACACCAGTCCCGACGACTGGGACCGGGTCATGGCGGTGAACTTGCGCGGCAGCTTCATCGCTGCTCGCGCCTCACTGGTGCCAATGAAGGCACAGCATTTTGGCCGCATGCTGTTCACCTCCTCGATCACCGGCCCGCATGTCACCAGCCCCGGCCACGGCCATTATTCAGCGACCAAGGCCGGCATCAATGGGCTGATCCGTTCGGCTGCGCTCGAATTCTCGGGCTACGGCATTACGGTCAACGGCGTCGAGCCCGGCAACATCCTCACCGAAGGCATAGAGCAGCATCGCGGTGCGGCCTTCATCAAGAACATGGAAGACGCCATTCCGCTCGGCCGGCTCGGCAGCCCGCGCGACGTGGCCAACGCCTTCCTGTTTCTGGCCTCGGACGACGCCAGCTACATCACGGGCACGACCATCATCGTCGACGGCGGGCAGCTTTTGCCCGAGGGCAAGGATTTCCGGCTGCTGCCGCCATGATCCTCGATTTCGGCGGCGGTTTCTTCCTGCGCCGGGCGACCACCGCCGATCATGCAGCGCTTGCGATGATCTGTCTCAAGACCGGCGATGCCGGCAAGGATGCCAGCGGCCGCGAGGACGACCCGGACCTGCTCGGCCTCCTCTACACTATTCCCTACCAGGTGCTCGAACCCGATCTGGCCTTTATTATCGATAGCCCCACAGGTGCGGCCGGCTATCTGCTTGGCGCAGCCGATACGGGCGCTTTCAATGCCAGCCTGGCATCAGACTGGTATCCGGACCTGCAGCGGCGCGTGGTAGACCCGGGACCCGACAACTCGCGCTGGCGCGGCAGCGACTGGGCGCGGTACCGGATCCACCACCCCGATTTCGCTGTTCCGCCTGCGCTGGCGGCCTACCCGTCGCATGGCCATATCGACCTGTTGCCGCAAGCGCGCGGGAAAGGCATCGGCAGGCGCGCGATGGCCTTCCTCGAGCAGCGCCTTGCCGCGAGCGGCTCGACCGGCATCCACCTCGAAGTCATGCCGGAGAACGATGGTGCGCTAAGGTTCTACAAGGCGATTGGATTTGAGGTGGTGCAGGACCCTGATTCATCGAAGTGTTGTGTTTATGTGGCGAAACGGATTGCTCACGCTCCGGCGATTGCAGACTGATCTGCGACAAGCCAATCGCCCAAGTTGCAAAGAACCGGGAGGCCTATGGAAGTACAATGCTGCCGTTCTGCAGCAGCCAGTTGCCCCGCGTGAACATCTTTGCCGCGGGAACGAAACCTTCGTCGCGTGCTCCACCGCAAACACGAAAGTCACCAGCATCAACACGGTGCGGGGCTAATTCGAGTGTTGGCGGAGCGTCTACTAGTGCAGTACGGGCGGCAGGGGAACATCCGCGACCGTTCCCCCGGCCACAATCGAGAGCACATAAAGCAGATAAATGGCTAATACCAACAGGGCGAGGAATGAACCGCTGGCAAAGACTCCTGCAACCGCGGCGTCGGGATAAGCTTCGACTTGTTCTTTCTTGAAGGTGTCTTCTTCGTTACGGGTTGTCTTCACAACCCGATCGCCTGGAAGCCGGTTTTTTTCAGCTTCCTTCGATATCTTATCCGCGAGATCTCCTGCGATCACGGGATCGTCCGGAAGATGACTCGCAAGCCATCCAGGAATATTTTCGCTCCCGCCCATGCCCATACGCAATTGAGATACTGCAAGTTGTAGCTTTCGGCAATCGTTTCCCTCATGAGAGGCAAGCAGATCAGACTTAAGTCCCTGCGGAAAGACAGTTTGAATCAGACCAAAGTCCGAGTAGCACAGTGGTCGGATGCGTCTCACCTGGCGATCAGCTTGAGCGGTGTAGCCCAAACTGAACACATCGAGGAAAATGGTGGGCGATGACGGGCTCGAACCGCCGACATCTTCGGTGTAAACGAAGCGCTCTACCAACTGAGCTAATCGCCCGCTCCGGGCCGGACCTTTAAGCAGTTAGGACCGGCTTCGCAAGGCCAAATGAGCGGCCAGTGGCTTGGCCGGGAGCCGGTTTCGGCAACAAAGTTCGGCTTGTCAAAAAACCTTCTGCTGTTTGCTGTTATGCTGTCCGGGTCCGCTTGACACCCGGTGGCTTACCCCTTATCCACCGCCCCAACGACGAACACGGCTGACACGTGCTCGTCCATGCGCGGGTGTAGCTCAGTTGGTTAGAGTGCCGGCCTGTCACGCCGGAGGTCGCGGGTTCGAGCCCCGTCACTCGCGCCATTTCTCCTTTGGGGTCACGTCCCCTGGTGTCGGAGAAATGTCGACGTTGATTTGTCAAAAACCGTCGTCGTTCATGATGTAATCCATACGGTCTCACCTCTTGGCGAGCAGCGCCTCGACTTCCTGCAGCGTCGGCATGGACGGCGCGGTGCCTGGGCGCGTCACCGAGATGCCGGCGACGGCGCAGGCGAAGCGCACCGCTTCCAGAGGTTCGATCCCCCTCGACAGCGCGGCAGCCAGGCCGCCGTTGAAGGCGTCGCCCGCGCCTGTGGTCTCGACCACCGGGCCGGCGGCGACCGCTGCGACATGCTCGGAACGGTCGGCCGTGTGCAGCAGCGCACCGTTTTCGCCAAGCGTCACGATGACTGCCCCAACGCCCTTCTCAAGCAGGCTGTCGGCGGCACGGCGGGCGTCGTCGATCGAGGACACCTTGATGCCGGTCAGTTCCTCGGCCTCGGTTTCGTTCGGCGTGACATAGTCGCAAAGCGTGTAGATGCGGTCCGGAAGCCTGGCCGCGGGCGCCGGGTTGAGGATGGTGGTCACCCCTGCCCCGCGCGCGATCTCCAGCGCCCGCAGCGCCGCCTCGATCGGCTGTTCGAGCTGGGTGACGAAAACGCCGGCCGCGCGGATCAGGCCGGCATTTGCCTCGATATCGGCGGGCGAGATCAGCATCGCCGCACCCGGACTGACGATGATCGCGTTGTTGCCGCTCGTCTCCTCGATGAAGATATAGGCGGCACCGGTGTAGCTTTCCGGTGTGTCGATGACGGCGCTCTTCACGCCGGCGTGCGACCAGGTCTGTCTCGCCATATCGGCAAAGGGGTCGACGCCGAGGCGGGTAAGGAAGGTGACGTCGGCGCCGAGCCGGCCGGCCGCCACCGCCTGGTTCGAGCCCTTGCCGCCGGGGCCGAGCGTGAAGGACGTGCCCAGGATCGTCTCGCCCATGCGCGGCTGGCGGGCGGCGCGGTAGGCCGTATCGGCGACGAAGACGCCCAATATGACAACCGGCTTCATGACGATCGGATTCGCCGGCATCCCGCTACTCCGCATCCGGTGGCACGACGCCCTTGCGGAACGCAAAACAGCCATAGAAGCGGCGCTCGCCGGTCTGGATGACGCAATAGGCCTTCTTGGCGCGTTCGTAGAAGGCGTAGCGCTCGACCGAGATCATCGGCCAGGCCTTGCCCTCGGCGGCATCGATCTCTTTTTGCACTTCCTTCTGCACGGCGGGAATGTCGTCCGGCTTGCCGACGATCTCCATGCGCGCGGCGGCATCGTCGACGAAGGTGTCCAGCGGATAGAGCGACAGTACCGCCTTGACCACGTCGGCCGCCGACGCATCGATGCGCAGCAGCCGGCCAAGCACGGTCTGGCGCGCCACCGAATCGGACGGGAAATTGGTGTCGGCGATAATCAGATCGTCACCGTGGCCCATCGCCCGCAGCGCCTGCAGCACATCGGCATTGAGCAGCGGATTGATTCCTTTGAGCATGGTATTCCTCGCGAAGTTTGCTGGGGCGAAATCAGAGACGCTTGCCGGTCTCTGCGTCGAAGAGATGCACCTGGTCGAGCCGCGGTTTCAGGTGCAGTGTGTCGCCCGGCTTGAAGTCGTGGCGCTCACGGAACAGCGCCACCATCTCGCCCTCGCCGAAGCGCAGGAACACCAAAGTCTCGGAACCGGTCGGCTCGACCACCGAAATCTTCGCCGGAACACCATCGGGATGGATTTCGAGATGCTCGGGCCGCACGCCGTAGACGACATTACGGCCATCCTCGACGGCACTGGTCGCCGCAATCGGGAACGGCGTCCCGGCGATCTCGACGACAGGCTTGTCGCCCTTGCGCACGACGCCCTTGAGCAGGTTCATCGAGGGTGAGCCGATGAAGCCGGCGACAAACAGGTTGGCCGGCCGGTCGAATAATTCCAGCGGCGCGCCGACCTGTTCGATGCGACCGTCGCGCATCACCACGATCTTGTCGGCCATGGTCATCGCCTCGATCTGGTCGTGGGTGACGTAGATGGTGGTGGTCTTCAGCCGCTGGTGCAGTTCCTTGATCTCGGTGCGCATCTGGACACGCAGCTTGGCGTCGAGATTGGAGAGCGGCTCGTCGAAGAGGAACACCTGCGGGTTGCGCACGATGGCGCGGCCCATGGCGACGCGCTGGCGCTGGCCGCCAGAGAGCTGGCGCGGATAGCGCTTGAGGTAGGGATTGAGGTCGAGGATGTCGGCGGCGCGCTTGACCCGCTCAGTGACCACCGCCGGGTCGGTTTTGCGCAGCTTGAGAGCAAAGGCCATGTTCTGCTCGACCGTCTTGTGCGGATAGAGCGCGTAGTTCTGGAACACCATGGCGATGTCGCGCTTGGCCGGCGGCAGATGGTTGACGATGCGCTCGCCGATGGCGATGGTGCCGCCGGAGACCGTCTCCAGCCCGGCCACCATCCTCAGCAGCGTGGACTTGCCGCAGCCGGAAGGCCCGACCAGCACCACGAACTGCCCGTCGGCGATGTCGACGCTGACATCGTGCAGAACCTTGACGGTTCCGAACGCCTTGGCCACATTGCGGATCGCGACTTGAGCCATCATTCCCCCTTCAGTTGCCGTGAAGCTAAACAACGCAAACGGCGAGGGCAAGTCAGTCTCTTATAGATAAAAAACCCATTCACGTTGACACCGCACTTCGTTGTGCGAATAGTGACAGTGTCCGGCTTATGACCCTGTTCCGGGCGCACCGGTACGCTTGTCCGGCACTGAATGCCAAGCGTCGCGGGAGGGAGAATTCGGGCCGCTATTTACCGGAGTCGCTGTCGTTGGGGAACATAATCGGCGCTCCACCATCTGAACCAATTCACAATTGACCTTCTGGGAGGAACGAAATGAAAGTCAGCCTTTATAACCAACTTGTCCGCGCCGGGGCCACCCGCCGCGACGTGCTGAAGGGAGCGGCCAGCATGGCCGCCCTCGCGGCGGCCTCAAGCGCCGGGCTTGGTGCGCTGACGCGCACGGCTGCGGCCGCCGACGACCTGCGTGCGCAGATCCTGCAGATTCCGGGTGTCGGCAAGGGTCAGCCGACCGATGCCGACTTCCAGCAGGTCGGCGAGCTTTGCCTTGGCGCCACCAAGGCCAATGTCAAGGAAGGCGAATTCGCCGGTGTCGAACTCACCTTCATGGGCCTCAACAACCAGAACCTGCACAATGTGCTGTTTCGCGGCTTCCTGAAGCCGTGGGAGACCTATACCGGCGCCAAGATCAACTGGATCGACCTGGCGCAGGCTGACTACAACGCCCGCCTGCAGCAGTCGATCGCGACCGGCACCGTCGATTTTGACATCATCGAAATGGGGGCACCGTTCGAAGGCGACGTCTGCGGCAAGGGTCTCACCTCCGAGATGCCGGACTGGGTCAAGGACCAGATCGACATGAAGGATGTCGTGGCCTATCTGCAGCCGCCGGTGGGCACATGGGACGGCAAGCAATATCGCGTGACCGTTGACGGCGACGCACATAATTTCAACTACCGCACCGACGTGTTTGCCGATGCCGACCTCGCCAAGGCCTGGAAGGACGGCGGCGGAGAAGGCGAATGGGGCGTGCCGAAGACCTGGCAGCAGGTGCAGGCGGTGACGAAGTTCCTCAAGGGCAAGCAGGTGAAAGGCCAGGACGTCTTTGGCTATCTCGATGCGCCCAAGCCCTGGGGCGGTTTCGGCTTTTATTTCCTCGGCAGCCGCGCCAGCGCCTACGCCAAGCATCCCGATGACAAGGCCTGGCTGTTTGATGCCGACACGATGAAGCCGCGCGTTAACAATCCGGCATGGGTGCGGGCGATCCAGGACGTCATCGATGCCCTGCCCTCCGAACCTGCCGACCAGATCAACGCCGACCCGAACACCACCGCCTTCCAGCAATTCCTGGCAGGCACCGGTTCGATGGTTACCTGGTGGGGCGACGTCGGTTCGAACGTCAAGACCAACGATTCCTCGGTCGTCGGCGACATCACCGGCTTCTCGATCCTGCCGGGCTCGGACGATGTCTACAACTCCAAGACCGGCCAGTGGGACAAGCTCGCCAGCGGCCCGAACCATGCGCCGAACTGCGCCTATCTCGGCTGGGGCGTTTACGTCATGGCCCGCGTCGACAGCGACGAAAAGAAGAAGAAGGCGGCATGGTCTGCCGCTGCCCACCTCGGCGGCAAGGACCTGTCGCTCTGGTGCGCGGCCTATCCGTCGGGTTTCCAGCCCTATCGCAACTCGCATTTCAACATTCCGGAATGGGTGGCGGCGGGCTACGACGAGGCGTTCATCACCTCGTATCTGAAGTCGGAAGCCGACAGCTACAACCATCCAAACGCGGCGATCGAGCCGCGCATCCCCGGCATCTTCCAGTACTACAGCGCCGCCGAGGACATTTTGGCCAACACCTTTGCCGGCAAGATGAAGGCGCAGGAAGGCGCCGACGCCATCGCAGCCGCCTGGGAGAAGCTGACCGACCAGATCGGCCGCGACAAACAGGTCAAGCTCTACAAGGCATCGCTCGGCATGTAGGCTGAGATCGTTAAACCTGGTCCGGCGGCGCACAGCCGCCGGACATCCGCTTTACCGGCCCGGCCTCGATCGGCTCGGCCGGTCATCGAGCCTCCTGTGAACAGGCAAGACGCGTGGCTGACCGGACCCTGGCTGACCAGACTTTGTCGACAAGTGAATGGCCGGCAGGCGCCGTGCCATCCGACCTGATTCCGCGGAGCCGCAAACGGCTTGGCTGGGCGCTGATGGCTGCTGCGACGCTCGGCCTTCTGGCGGTGATCGCGCTGCAAATCCTCTACAAGAGCGAGGTCGACACCATCGGCTTCGACACCTGGCGGCCGGTGGTCTACGCCTACGTGCTGTGGGGTGTCGCGCTCGGCATCGGCCAGGTGCTGACGCGCGGCGAGGACGGCCAGCGCGCGCTGTTCCTGCTGCCGGCGCTGCTGTTTACCATTGCCATGGTGATCTTCCCGACGCTGTTCGGCTTCTACATCGCGCTGACCGACTGGAACCTCAGTTCCTTCAGCGGACGGCAGTTCAACGGGCTCGACAATTTCTGGCAGATGCTGAACGACGCCTATTATCGCAACGCGCTGTTCAACATGGTGCTCTACGTGCTGGCGGTGTTCGTCGAATATGTCATCGCCTTCGGCCTGGCGCTGCTGCTCAACGCGCAGATTAGGGCACGAAAATTCTTCCGCGTCGTGTTTCTCATGCCGCTGATGCTGTCGCCGGTGGCGGTGTCGTGGATGATCGGCAAGTCGCTGATGGAATACCGCTTCGGGCCCGCCGCGACGCTGGCGCGGCATCTCGGCTGGGAAAACCCGGCCTTCTTCTCCAACCCGATCACCGCCCGCATCTCGATCATGGTGCTCGACGCGTGGACGTTCATCCCGTTCATGATGATCATGCTGCTCGCCGGCCTGCAGGCAATGTCGCGCGAGGTGCTCGAGGCAGCGCGTGTCGATGGCGCCACCGCCTGGCAGACCTTCTGGCAGGTCACCTTCCCGCTGATGCTGCCGGTGTCGGTGACAGCGGTCATCCTGCGCATCATCTTCAAGCTGAAGCTCGCCGATATCATCATCACCGTCACCTCCGGCGGGCCGGGCGGCGCGACCGATTCGGTGTCCAGTTTCATCTACCGCGAATATCGCGACCGTTCGAACGTCGGCTACGGCACGATGCTGGCGATGGCCTATTTGATCATCATCATCGTGTTCGTGACCTGGCTGCTGAAGTTCGCCAGCCGCTTCGTGCGCAACGTCAACTGATCGGGCCGGCAAGATGAGCGTTCAGACCACCGACTATGCCGCTTCCGAAATTCGCTCGCCGGCGAGCTTCGTCGCCAACCGCGTCTTCATCTACGGCGCGCTCATCTTCTGGGCCTTCATCTGCCTGTTCCCGATCTATTGGACAATAACCACTTCGTTCAAGACCGCGGTCGACGTCACCCAGGGCCATCTGATCCCGTTCGTCGACTTCCGGCCCGACTGGAAGGGCTGGCGTTCGCTCGGCCTGTCGCCGGACTCGATCTTTCGGACGTCGACGGTGCGCGACGAATTCATCAAGCGTTTCATGAATTCGGTCATCACTTCGGTCGGTGCGTCGACCCTCGCCATCGTCATCGGCAGCCTCGCCGCCTACGGGCTGACCCGCTATCGTTACAAGTTTGCCTGGTTCAGGAACGAGGATATTTCCTTCTTCTTCCTGTCTCAGCTGATCCTGCCGCCGGTGGTTTTGGCCTTGCCCTTCCTCGTGCTTTACCGGGAGGTCGGCCTGCTCGACACACGCGTCGGGCTGATCCTGCTCTATACGCTGATGGTGCTGCCGATCGTCATCTGGATCATGCGCGACCAGTTCAACTCCATCCCGGTGGAGCTGGAGGAGGCAGCACTCGTCGATGGCCTGTCGATCTGGGGCGCCTTCTTGCGCATCGTCATGCCGATCGCGCTGCCGGGCATGGTCGCCGCCTTCATCCTGGCGATGGTGCTGTGCTGGAACGAGTATTTCTTCGCCGCGCTTTTGACCTCGACCGACGCAAAGACCATTCCTGTCATGGTGGCCAGCCAGACCGGCTCACAAGGCATCAACTGGTGGTCGATGGCGGCGCTTGCCACCGCCGCCATCACACCGCTCGCCGTCATCGGCATCGCGCTCGAGCGTTACCTGATCATGGGCATGACAGCGGGCGCGGTGAAATAACTGCGCCGGCTTCTCCCCTTGTTGTGGGAGAAGGGAAAAGCGCGCTAACCCGAAAGCGTTGCCCGCAAATGCTCGAGGATCATGGCAACCCCTTTTTGCCCCAATTCCGCCGAGGCTTCGGGCGCACTTGCCGTGTACCAGCCGGTGTTGTCGGCGAAGCGGCCGGCATCGACCGCCTCCGGGCACAGCGCCAGCATCAGCGACGTCTCGCCGGTGCCGGCATGGTCGAACGGGTACCGGCTGTGCATTGAAGCCGGCATCAGCGGATGCACCTGCACCCAGTTGAAGAAATTGCTGCCCTCGGCGTGCTCGGCATAATAGTCGGCCATCGCCGGAGAGCCCCACCAGCCTTCGCCACGTTCTTTCTCCAGGAAGCGGAAGATCGCCTGCCGGCCGGCGGCCTTGAAGGCGAGATCGGTTGGCATGCCGGCGGCAAAATTTTCGGTCTGGTGGTGAATGATGGCGTGGATGTTGCGGAAGCCGATGCGCAGCAGGCTATAGAACAGTTCTTCCGCGAATGGCGCCAGCACATTGCCGCCGACCTGCAGCGAACCACTGCTCTCCGGTGCTGCAACAGCATAGCTCGCCGCGCCGTAATAGAAGGGCGGCAGAATGACGATCTCGGCTTCTTTTTCGAACAGTTCCAGGCTCTTGACCACCGCCAGCGTGTCCATTCCGACGGCCATGTGCTCGCCGTGATATTCGAGCACACCGAGCGGCAACACTACCGGCCGGTTCTCGGCGATCGCCTTGCGGATCTGGTGCGGCAGCATCAATTCGTAGCGCATGACACCTACTCCATATTGGTGTGGCGGGCGCGCATCGCTTCCGCCGAGACGCCGGTCAGATCCCTGAGCTTCAACACCATCATTTCGAAGAGGACGAACAGCGCGCCTTCGAAGACCGAGCCCATCGGCAGGACGGATGTCTTTTCATGGCCCTGGTCGTCGGCCATGGTCTGAGCCGGGATAAGCAGTGTGAGGTCGGCCAGCTTCGCGGCAGTGCTGTCGGCTTGCGCGGTGAGCAGCAGGACTGTGGCACCGACCTCGCGCGCGACCTGCATCAAGGTCAGCACCGTCGACGCCTCACCCGGGCCGGAACTGGCGAGGAAGACATCGCCCTCGCCCAGCGGCGGCGTGGTCATGTCGCCGACGACCGACACCGGCAGACCGAGATGATAGAGCCGCATGGCAAAACCCTTGACCTGCAGCGCCTCGCGGCCGCAGCCATAGGTGACGATCTTTTTCGCACCGGCCAAGATGGCGCAAGCGGCGTCGATGCGGCTTGCGTCGATACGCTCCAGCACGGTGCCAAGCTCGTTCAGCGCAATCCCAAACAGGTTTTCGCCGGCGTCCGTCATGACATTTGCACCAGCCTGCCGGTGCCGGAGAACCATTTGAATATCTTAGTCACATCTGCCCCGAACAGCTTGTTTTCATTCATGCTATCACCGCGAAAATCGGTGTCCAACGACACGCAGTGCTTTTGATGCGCTACAGCCGTGATAGTGTCACGGCAAATCGTGAATGAGGAAACGAAGACATATGAAGACACGGCATTTCGACCGCATCGGCAATGGCGGCATCACCTTCACCGAGGTCGGCTTCGGCACCGCACCGCTCGGCAATCTTTACCGCGCCGTCTCCGACGAGGATGCCAATGCTACGCTGGAGGCGGCATGGCGGGTCGGCTGCCGCTACTTCGACACCGCGCCGCTTTATGGGCTAGGCCTAGCCGAAACGCGGCTCAATCCGTTCCTGCGTTCGAAGAAGCGCGACGACTACGTGCTGTCCAGCAAAGTCGGGCGCATAATGCGCGCCTGCCCGCCGGAGCAGCGCACCGGCATCGGCAAGTTCTTCGACACGCCGTCGCGCCGCGAGGTCTACGATTACAGCTATGACGGCGTTATGCGCTCCTTCGAAGCCTCGCTGGAACGGCTCGGCGTCGACCGCATCGACATCCTCTTCGTGCACGATGTCGACATCTTCACTCATGGCAGCAAGGAAGCCTCGGACCAGCGCATCCAGGAATTCATGAGCTCCGGCTACTACGGATTGCTGGCATTGCGCGACCAGGGCGTGATCAAGGCATTCGGCGGCGGCATCAACGAGTGGCAGGTTGCCCAGACGCTGGCCGAGCGCGGCGATTTCGATCTGTTCCTGCTTGCCGGGCGTTACACGCTGCTGGAGCAGGAAGCGCTGCAGTCTTTCCTGCCGCTATGCCAGCAACGCGGCATCGGCATCGTTCTCGGCGGGCCTTACAATTCCGGCATCCTGGCAACCGGGCCGAAGCCCGGCGCCTACTACAATTATTCGGAGGCGCCGCAGGACATCATCGACCGCGTCACCCGCATCGAGGCCGTCTGCAAACGCCACGGCGTGCGCCTGATCGAGGCGGCGCTGCAGTTCCCGCTGCTGCATCCTTCCGTCGTCTCGGTAATCCCCGGCGGCCAGCGGCCGGGCGAAGTCGAAAGCAATCGCTCCCTGCTCGACGCAAAGCTGCCATCGGCGCTGTGGACCGATCTCAAGAAAGAAGGCTTGATGCGCACGGACGCGCCTACGGCATAGCGCCGCCTTTTCCAACAGAAAAGAAAAACCGGATATGCCGGCTTTTCTTTTCTCTGAAAGACTTAAGGAGGCGCCTAGTTGACCGCGTCCTTGAGGCCCTTGCCGGCCGAGAACTTCGGCACGGTGCGCGCCGGGATCTTCACTTCCGCACCGGTCTGCGGATTGCGGCCGGTCGACGCGGCGCGTTTTGACACGGTGAAATTTCCGAAGCCGACAAGCCGGACATCGCCGCCCTTTTTCAGTTCGCCGGTGATCACGGAAAACACCGCATCAACCGCCGACTGCGCGTCACCCTTCGAAATACTCGCGGCATCGGCGACAGCGGACACCAGTTCGTTCTTGTTCATAAAAATTCCCTTCCATGAGAAAACCGGAACACTCGACTCATCCGGCAGGAAACGGACTTTAGAAAGAAGCGCTCCGGCAACCAAGTCGAAAAGCGCCAGGAAAGTCGAAAAAAGCCCGGAAATCCGCGGTTCTTCACATGAAAAAGCCGGGCTCAAGGCCCGGCTCTCTCTTTGTGCATTGCAACTTTAGCAAGCACTAATGCGCCAGCGATTTACCAGCCTCGTCTCCGACATCGACCACGGCCGGCGCATTGACGGGTTCGACCCACTGGATCGGTTCCGGCATGCGCACCAGCGCATGGCGCAACACTTCGCCAACCCGTGAGACCGGAATGATCTCCATGCCGCTCTTCACGTTCTCCGGAATCTCCGCCAGATCCTTGGCGTTCTCTTCCGGGATCAGCACCTTCTTGATGCCGCCGCGAAGTGCGGCAAGCAGCTTTTCCTTAAGGCCGCCGATCGGCAGCACCCTGCCGCGCAGCGTGATCTCGCCGGTCATCGCCACATCGGCCCTGACCGGGATACCGGTCAGCACCGAGACGATCGCCGTCGCCATCGCCACGCCAGCCGACGGTCCGTCCTTCGGGGTTGCACCCTCTGGCACGTGGACGTGGATATCGCGCTTGTCGAACAGTGGCGGCTCGACGCCGAAATCGATGGCCCGCGAGCGGACGTAAGAGGCCGCCGCAGAGATCGATTCCTTCATCACATCGCGCAGATTGCCGGTCACGGTCATGCGGCCTTTGCCGGGCATCATGACGCCTTCCACCGTCAACAGCTCGCCGCCGACTTCCGTCCAGGCGAGCCCGGTGACCACGCCGACCTGATCGTCGCTCTCGACCTGGCCGAAGCGGAAGCGCGGAACACCAAGGTAATCGGCAAGATTGTCCGCCGTGATGTTGATCGTCTTCTTCTTCGTCTTCAGGATCTCGGTCACCGCCTTGCGCCCGAGCTTCATCAGCTCGCGCTCCAGGCTCCTGACGCCCGCTTCACGGGTGTAGGTCTGGATGATGCCGCGGATCGCGTCCTCGCCGACGGAGAACTCCTTCGGCTGCAACGCGTGGTCGCGGATCACCTTGGGCATCAGGTGACGCTTGGCGATCTCGATCTTCTCGTCCTCGGTGTAGCCGGCGATACGGATGATCTCCATACGGTCCATCAAGGGCGCAGGGATGTTCAGCGTGTTCGCCGTCGTCACGAACATCACGCTCGACAGGTCGTATTCGACCTCGAGGTAATGGTCCATGAACGTCGAGTTCTGCTCGGGATCGAGCACCTCGAGCAAAGCCGATGACGGATCGCCGCGGAAATCCTGGCCCATCTTGTCGATCTCGTCGAGCAGGAAGAGCGGGTTGGATTTCTTCGCCTTCTTCATCGACTGAATGACCTTGCCAGGCATCGAGCCGATGTAGGTGCGCCGGTGACCACGGATCTCGGCCTCGTCACGCACGCCGCCCAGCGCCATGCGGATGAACTCACGGCCGGTCGCCTTGGCGATCGACTTGCCGAGCGAGGTCTTGCCCACGCCGGGAGGTCCGACGAGGCACAGGATCGGCCCCTTCAGCTTCTTCTGGCGGCTCTGCACAGCGAGGTATTCGACGATGCGGTCCTTGACCTTGTCGAGGCCGAAATGATCGGTATCGAGCACATTCTGGGCAAAGGCCAGGTCCTGCTTGACCTTGGAGTTCCTGCCCCACGGGATCGACAGCAGCCAGTCGAGATAGTTGCGCACGACGGTCGATTCAGCCGACATCGGAGACATCGTCCGCAGCTTCTTCAGCTCGGCTTCCGCCTTTTCGCGGGCCTCCTTGGAGAGCTTGGTCTTCTTGATCCGCGCCTCGATCTCGGCGGCCTCGTCGCGGCCGTCCTCGCCCTCGCCGAGCTCCTTCTGGATCGCCTTCATCTGCTCGTTGAGGTAGTATTCGCGCTGCGTCTTCTCCATCTGGCGCTTGACGCGCGAGCGGATGCGCTTCTCCACCTGGAGCACCGAGATTTCGGCTTCCATGAAGCCCATCGCCTTTTCCAGCCGTTCCTTGACGGACAGCGTGGCGAGCATCTCCTGCTTCTCGGGGATCTTGATGGCAAGATGCGAGGCGACCGTGTCGGCGAGCTTGGAATAGTCGTCGATCTGGCTGGCAGCACCCACCACTTCGGGCGAGATCTTCTTGTTCAGCTTGACGTAGTTCTCGAAGTCGGTGACCACGGAACGTGCCAGCGCCTCGACCTCGACCTCTTCCTCCTCCGGTTCGACCAGCGCCGCAGCACGGGCCTCATGGAAGTCGGGACGGTCGGTGAACGCGACGATTTTCGCGCGCGAGGCACCTTCGACCAGCACCTTCACGGTGCCGTCCGGCAGTTTCAGCAATTGCAGCACATTGGCGAGCGTGCCGATGTCAAAGATGGCATCGGGCTCCGGATCGTCGTCGGCGGCATTCATCTGGGTCGCGAGCAGGATCTGCTTTTCCTGACCCATCACTTCTTCCAGCGCCTTGATCGACTTTTCACGCCCGACGAAGAGCGGAACGATCATGTGCGGGAACACCACGATGTCGCGCAGTGGGAGGACTGCGAAGACGCCGTCGCTGGGAGCCTTGGATAATTTGGCCATTGTCCAACCTTTCATGTCGCGGCCGCCAATCGGCCAACCGCGAATCTCATATTAACGACCGGGGATCGTTCCGCCTACCACCGTTTGTGACGGGAGTTTTACAGCACAGAATTCGGCACCACGGCCTTCCGCCTTTAGTTGGAGGCACAGGGGGTAAAGATCAAGGGTCAACACGGTCCGTCCCTCCAATCCGCAGCCACTACGCGGCGCCGTACGCGGTGTGCGAAAGCAAAACGGCGCCCTGCGGCGCCGTTTCAGAAAAATCCATTGCCGGCTCACGTCAGGCGCTGACGTTGCCCTTCTTTTCCTTCTGCTCGGAATAGATGTAGAGCGGCCTGGCGTTGCCTGACACCACCTCTTCCGAAATAACCACTTCGCGCACGCCTTCCAGTGCCGGCAGCTCGAACATGGTGTCGAGCAGGATCGCTTCCATGATCGAACGCAGGCCGCGTGCGCCGGTCTTGCGCTCGATGGCGCGCTTGGCGATCGCCGACAGCGCGTTCTCATGGAAGGTCAGGTCGACATTCTCCATCTCGAACAGCCGCTGATACTGCTTGACCAGCGCGTTCTTCGGCTCGGTCAGGATCTGGATCAGCGCCGGCTCGTCGAGATCCTCCAGCGTCGCCAGGACAGGCAGACGGCCGACGAACTCGGGAATGAGGCCGAACTTCAACAGATCCTCAGGCTCGACCAGGCGGAAAACATCGCCGGTGCGGCGATCCTCGGGCGAAGCGACGATGGCGCCGAATCCGATCGAGGTCTTCCTGCCGCGATCGGAGATGATCTTGTCCAGGCCGGCGAAAGCGCCGCCGCAGATGAACAGGATGTTGGCGGTATCGACCTGCAGGAATTCCTGCTGCGGATGCTTCCTGCCGCCCTGCGGCGGCACGGAGGCGACGGTGCCTTCCATAATCTTCAAAAGTGCCTGCTGCACGCCCTCGCCCGAGACGTCGCGGGTAATCGAGGGATTGTCCGACTTGCGCGAGATCTTGTCGATCTCGTCGATATAGACGATGCCGCGCTGGGCGCGCTCGACATTGTAGTCGGCCGACTGCAACAGCTTCAGGATGATGTTCTCGACATCCTCGCCAACATAGCCGGCCTCGGTCAACGTCGTCGCGTCGGCCATGGTGAAGGGGACGTCGATGATGCGGGCCAGAGTCTGCGCCAGCAACGTCTTGCCGCAGCCGGTCGGGCCGATCAGCAGGATGTTCGACTTCGCCAGCTCGACGTCGTTGTTCTTGCCGGCATGGGCGAGGCGCTTGTAGTGGTTGTGGACGGCCACCGACAGCACGCGCTTGGCGTAAGGCTGGCCGATGACGTAGTCGTCGAGAACCTTGAGGATTTCCTGCGGGGTCGGCACGCCCTCGCGCGACTTCACCATCGAGGTCTTGTTCTCCTCGCGGATGATGTCCATGCACAGCTCGACGCATTCGTCGCAGATGAACACCGTCGGCCCGGCGATCAGCTTGCGCACTTCGTGCTGGCTTTTGCCGCAAAACGAGCAATAAAGCGTGTTCTTGGAATCACCGCTGTTGTTGCCGACCTTGCTCATTTTCATGTCCTTTCATGGCCGCCCGCCGATGGTCTGGTTGAAAGGGCGCATATTCAATCTATCGCGGGAATCCGCCGCCGCCAGTGCCCCGGCTCCCGCAACGCATTCCGTACGAAACACAAATCGGAAAACGGGGCAATGATTCGAACAACCCCACGCAAAGCTAAGCCGTCGAAAATCAACATAGCCTTAACGTAGGCAATTGCACCCGTCGAGGGAACAGCCAATTGTGGCCGAAATGCCGCAAGCTGCGCCAAAAGCGCGTGATCCCGCCACTCATTGCCACCGCGGGGCCACCGCGGGCCTATAAGGCAATACCTTCGACCGGCTCACGTGACGAAATGACCTTGTCGATGAGGCCGAAATCCCTGGCCTCGTCGGCAGTCATGAAATGGTCACGGTCGAGCGTTTTTTCAATCTCATCATAACTCTTGCCGGTGTGCTTGACGTAAACCTCGTTGAGGCGGCGCTTCAGCTTGATGATGTCCTGGGCATGGCGCTCGATGTCGGAAGCCTGGCCCTGGAAACCGCCGGAAGGCTGGTGGACCATGATGCGGGCGTTCGGCGTGGCAAAGCGCATATCCTTGTGGCCCGCCGTCAAGAGCAGCGAGCCCATCGAGGCGGCCTGACCGATGCAGAGCGTCGACACCGCAGGCTTGATGAACTGCATGGTGTCGTAGATCGCCATGCCGGAGGTGACGACGCCGCCGGGCGAGTTGATATAGAGGTTGATTTCTTTCTTCGGATTCTCCGCCTCGAGGAACAGCAGCTGCGCGCAGACCAGCGTCGCCATGCCATCCTCGACCGGGCCGGTGATGAAAATGATGCGCTCCTTGAGGAGCCGCGAGAAAATGTCGTAGGCCCGCTCGCCGCGATTGGTCTGTTCGACCACCATCGGAACGAGGTTCATGTAGGTTTCGACGGGGTTCTTCATGGACTATCCCTTTTTGAGGATGGGATTCCGGCGCCGGAGATTTGCAATCGGGCAGAATCGGTTCTGGATCGTTATTGTGTAAATAGGATGCCGGCTCACCCTAGCGCAAGGCCGCCTCTCCTAGCCACTTGGTTAAAACGAATCAAGCTTGCCGGACGGTGCCCGGAGGACGCGGCACGGATCCTGGTGGATTGACTTCACCCCTTTGATCCCACGGTTTCGCGCGGCCATGGTGGCACTGGCGTCGCTCACAACGCGAAGGGCCTGGAACGTCGTATCGGGCCAGGAAGATTGATTGCGTTCCCAGGACGGCTAAGTAGCTGCCTCCGCAGGATTAAGCAGGCATTACCTGGCCCAACAGAAGCCGAACGCGCAACCACTCACTGATACTTTTTGCGAGACCGCGAAGGAATTCGACTCATCGAGTGCGATACGGATCAGCCTTGACCTGTCGCGGGGCCGGAACATGTTCTGAAACTCGTCCGGCAACGCGTCGGCGACCGACAGAATCTTTTCGACTGTTCCTCTTGCACGCTCGGTTCCGTTACCCACGTCGATCGCCATTCCTTCGCGCAGCGAAAACAGATAGTTGTTCGGCAGATAGGCGAGGACGTAGGACTTGCCGCCGTCGATCTGTAGAAGCGGATCGCCGAACCGCAGCACCTGGCCAGGGACCGGCACCTTGGCGCCAACGACCCCCTCCGTGACCGAGCGGATGTTTCCGCCGTCATATATGGCCTTTACCTCATCCATAGCCTCGCCCGATCTCGCACGGAATTGCGCCACCAGGGCGAGTTCGGATTTGGTCGCTTGCAATTGACCGGTCAGATCAGCCAGATGTTCGGCGGCCTGGAAGCTGCCACGAACGGCTTCGTCCTTCGTCGAAGTCGAGACGATGCCTGCCGTGACGATGGTGTCGATTCTCGCAAGTGTCGTCCTGGTTTCACGCGCTGTCCGCTCGGCCAGCGGCATCACGGACTGGATCGCTTCGTGTCGGCTGTGGAGCTGGCCCTCGCGAACGGCGAGTTCACCCTGTCGCAACAGCAGCTCGGCGATCTCCTTGACCATGTCGAACGATTCAAGCTCGACGAGCAATGTACCGGGCTCGACCTGGTCTCCCGCCTTGACAAAGACATGCGTTACCTTGGCCGGATAGGCGGCATCGACGGCATACCGATCCTTCAGGACAATACCGTCCGCTGACAAGACGACCGCATCACCAATGAGGTAGTAGACGATCGAAGAGGAAAACAAACCGAGGAGAGCGAGGTAAACCATGCGACCCCAACTTCCCACACTCGCGCGCTGCTGTTTTCCCAGATTGTCCACTCGGACGTGTTTTCGAATGTATTTCATCTGAAGCTCGTTCTCTACCAGGGCCGCTCTAGCCGAACTTTGATCGGCGTGTAGTTGTCGCGATGTGAACCTGAGAACACCCATTCATCGATATAGGCGATCAATCGAACGGGTCTCATCACATAGGTCATGAACAGGGAGTAGCCGGGCAGGAACCATATGCTTCGCCAGAACCCCTGCCGCTCGGTGGTCCAACTGGCCAGCGCCAGCACAAACACGTCGAGAACCAGGAGGCCGCACTGCATGCCGATGAGGATCGCGGGGGTGAAAGAGCCGTACTGGAGGGCAAGCCAGACGAGATAGAGCGGGAATATCGCGGCACCAACGACGTTGAAAAGGAGGAAATCCCATTGGTGTAGGGCCTCCGGAAGCCGGAAACCCGAGTCCGAGACACGAAACAGGCGGTAGTGTTTGCGAAAGCGTAGCCAAATGGCATCGCGTTCCCAGCGCAATCGCTGGCGGATATATTGGTATGCGGTTATCGGGACGTCCGTATAGCAGATCGCATCCGGTACATAGGCCATGCGCCAGCCCGCCCGTCGCAATCTCAGCGTGACATCCAGATCCTCGCCACCGCCTACGTCGAACCCCCCAACCCCCAAAAGGGCTTTGCGCCTGAAGGCGCTGAACGCTCCCGAAATGCAAACGACCTGATCGAGAGCTCCAGCAATACGCTTTCCGACCGAAATCGACTGCAAATATTCGATCTCCTGAAACTGGGCGACGATACTCGCGTGGCCGTTGCGCGGTGCAATATCGCCGCATGCCGCTCCAACCGCTGGATCCGAAAAGGGGCCGAGAATATTTTCGATCGCGTACCGATCAAACGAACAGTCGCAATCGACATTGATCAGTATGGCGCCTTTGGCTACGCGGCACGCCAGATTGATCCCGCTCGCCTTGCCGCCCCTCAGATCCGTCGAAATGATGCGCGAGGCATAACCTTTCTTGACCAGAGCTTGCGAGACCCTGCTCATCCGATCGGTCGAACCATCACTGACAATGACAACTTCGAAGTCATTGAAAGACTGTTCCCGCAACGAGCGGACGCAGGTTTCGATGGACTCAGCCTCATTATGGCCAACCAGAATGATGCTTACATTGGGCCGTAATGGTCGCTCATGCTCAATCGAACCCGCGGCATCACGCGAACGCATGGTCACAGCGGCCGCGACGAACGGAATGATGTAACGGGGGAACTCAAAGACCAGCGTGTACCAGAAGATGGAGGCCAGGCTCGCCGTCGATTGAGCTAGCAGGAATGCAAATCCGAGTTCGAGATCATTCAACGCGAGGCTTGCCCCGTTTTGGTCGCCACCCGAGGGCGAGGATCAAGCTTTTCGCCCAAAGACGCCTCGCAGATTGAAAGCATTGCCGATATCTGCTCCGACAATGTTTCGTCGCCCTTCGCCGTCATGATGAAATAGTCGGCGGCGGCGCCTTTGTGCACCGATCCTGTCTCCGCAAGGTAATTGCTCAGGTTTTCGATGAAGAGACGGCGCAGTTTCTCAAAGACGTCCTGGCCCTTTGATTTTATGAGCGACTCTCGTGCTCCGTAACGCAATTCCGTGACCGCCAACGGCGGGCCCTTCGCTCCGGTCATGCGTGCGCGGTCGAGTTCCTGAACCAGGGACGGCGGCAACCCCAACAAGGACGTTGGCAGCTTTTTCTCCGGACTGGTGAGCAGAGACAGCGCCTGATCCGTGAGTGCGTAGGAAAAAAGGTCGATACGTTTAACGCTGTCGCCATCAGCCCGCGCATCACAATCCTGGCAGACGAATCCAACAGCCGGCTCCGATGTCGAATCCTTGCACCTCCTGCAGATTTGCGAGTGGCCGGGCCTGTCATAGTCCTTTCCATAGTGACGCAATTGCTGGCTGCATTTGGGGCAGACCAGTGCGCTTCCCTGCCGAAAATCGCCTTCAGGACGAAGAGCCGCGCAACGATAATGATGAATAAGCTCGGCCTCGAACATATCGGCCGAACGGCAGGAGGGACATTCCTCGCGAACGGTAAGCCGCCGCGACCCGCAGGCGCCGCACTCATGCACGCGGTCGAAGAAGGTCTTAAGCAGAAGTCCGCGATGGGAGAGATCTTCGGCGATCGGGATCGTCTTGGCCGCCGACGGAAAGCCCGGATAGCTTATGGAGGCCGACGTCATCGGATAGCGCTTGGCTTCGATGCTTCTGCCGGCGACGAAGGCATGCGCAAGAAAGCGCGTTTCGGGCGTATTTGTAGAACGGATGTGCGCGGCAAGCTGTTCGCGGCGGCGGCGAAAATCGAGTATGCATTTTGCCGTCTCCGCCCAAGTCGTTTGCTGCATCAGATCGAAATGTACATCCGCGAACCGGCCGGCACGGCCGCCCAGATCGATGACAGGCACCATCGCCAGCGGAATGTGGTCACGCAGGTTGTCCAGCGGCGAGTTACGCCGCTCATCGGCCAGAAGAACGGCATCGATGTCCCCTTCCGACGAGGAGTCGAACATCGTGCGGTAGATCGCCGAATGCAGAACGACCACGCGTGGGAACCATTCGACGGCAGGCTTCCAGGACAATCCCATTCTGGCCCAGAGTGCCAGGCAAAGGTCGGTGAGTTCATGGCTTGCGGTGGAAGCCGTCGGTGCCGGCAGTTGCACAACGGATTTCGCAACAAGTTCTGCGGGCATGTCGGCCTCCATTTGCCCGGCGCTCGCAAAGGAACGCCGCCACAGGTACGACTTGCAGCCTGGGTGGAGGATCCAAGGGCAACGTCACATTTACTGAAAGGATTATTGCAGGACGAGATATGCGGAAAACGCGGGATCGCATGCGACACCGGATGGCCAGCTACGTCCCCCCACGACGTTCCTGACCAGCGACCAAGTCAATCAACTCGAATACGTCAAATGTTATTCGTTGATTGTTAGCGGATGCTTAACCGACAGCAAGAATTTGTCTGTCGGACTCAGGTAGTCGAATTAACGAAGTTTGATGAATGGCCTTTTCCACGACATGGCTTTCCCTACAGTTCACCGTTGAACCCGCTTCATGCGGTTCAAACAGGGGGAGTTCCATGACCAGGAAAGCTTCTTCCTTCGCCATTGCCGGCCTGACCATGCTCGGCACAATGTCGGAAACGGCGGCCGGCGGACGCGCGGTCGAATGCTACGAGCAGGTCAATCGGCCGGCCGTCTACGACACCGTCTACGAGGATGTGCTCGTCAGCCCAGCCGGCCAGCAGGTGCAGTATGAAGCGCCGATCTACGGGACGCGCGAGCGCGTGGTGCAGATCGCGCCGGCGCGCGTCAGCTACGAGATCGTGCCCGCCATCACCCGCACCATCTACCGGTCCGTGAGGGTCGATGACGACGGCTATTCCTGGGAATGGCGCATCATCAATGGCCGCAAGGTGCTGTGCAAGGTCAGGCACAAGGCGCGCTATGAACGCGTGGCCGAGATCGTCGTGATTGAGCCGGAACGCCGGCGGCGCGTTGTCCTGCCCGCCGAATACGAGAGCGTCGCCGAAGAGGTTCTCGTGCGGCCGGAGCAACGGCGCATCGTCGACATTCCGGCGTCTTATCAGACAGTGGCTCGCCGCGTGGTGGTCAGGGAGGGCTCATCCAGCTGGCGGCGCGTGCACATCCCACGCCACTGCCGGTACTAGCAGCCGCTCAGGCCACCTCTGCCCTGAGCCATTTCTTCAGGCCGTCGACATCGCCATTGCCGACGCAGGCCGCAACCCTTCTGCCGACCGCCGCGCCGAACTTGTAGCCGTGGCCGGAGCAGGCCGAGACGATCAGGCATCTGCCTTTCCGGTGGGCCAGGAACTTCTCGTCGGCGGTGAATGTGTAGGCGCAGGTGACCACTTCGGTGACCTTGTACTCCTCGATACGAGCGATCGGCGGCGAAAACAGGTTGCGGATCGCCTCACCCTCGCCCGGTACCGGCTGACGGTTCCAGTCGGCATCGCTGGTCGGCACCCTGTGCAGGCCCGAGCCGAATTTCATGCCGGCGCCGCCTGTCGGCGGGATTGCGTAGCCGTCGACAGTGCCGCCAATGTCGAGGACAACCGGCGCTGCCTGCCAGGCTGCCTGCAGATCCGCCGGCGGTTCGACATAGGCGAGCGCGGTGCGCCAGGTTTTCAGCTCGCCGTCCAGCTCCGGGAACAGTTTCAGCACCCAGGCGCCGGCAGCGACGACGATCCGGTCGGCCTGCATCGTTTCGCCGCCTGCCAGCACGATATGCCCGGCCTCGGCGTCGATCTCGACCACCTTGCTGTTCTCGTAGACATTGGCGCCGTTCGCGCGCAGCCACCTGGCGAGGCCGGCGGCGATCTTGCGGCAGTGCAGCGCGCCGCCGTCCGGCGAAAAATACGCATAGCGGAATGAACCAGGCTGCAGGAACGGCCAGCGTTCGACCGCGGCATCCGGCTCGAACAATTCGAACGGGTAGTTCCCGGCTTCCATGCCTTCTCGGTATTCCTCGGCCTCATCTCCCGGCTGGCGCGAAATGCAGATGAAGCCGCGCGGATCGAGATGGCTTTCGCCGAGATCGGCCCACATCTCATCCCAGGCTTCATAGGCTTCGGTGATCAGCCGGCCGTAGCCCGTTCCGGCCCGGTAGGCGCGGCGGATGATGCGATGATGGTCGCCCGACGCGGCAAGCGGATTGGGGATCGGTCCCTGCTCGACGATCGAGACGAGGTGCCCGGCCCTGACCAGTGACCACGCCGTGGATAGCCCGGCAATGCCTGCACCGACCACGATCACATTCATGAAAACCGTCCTTCCGCAACCGCTTCGGCGGCTCACCTCACTGGAGGGCCAACATACGGTCTGGCACCAGACTGGCAAGCCGCGCTAATGATCTGGCATGACCGAATTGAAGCCGCCCTACCTTGCTTTTGATCCAGCCACGCGTCGCCTGCGGCTCGATCCGCACGAGCCGGCTTTTTTCCAGAACCCTTACGAAGCCTACGCCTTCCTGCATGGCGCATCGAACGCCTTCTTCTGGGAGGAGTTTGGTTTCTGGTGCTTTGGCGGCTTCGACGACGTCAACCGGCTGCTGCGCGATCGCCGCTTCGGCCGGCAGAACCCGGCGGGCATTCCGGACAGCCGAGGCATCGGTCAGGACCGCACGCACCTCAGCGCGTTCGACGGCATCGAGGCCAATTCGATGCTGGAGCTGGAGCCGCCTGTCCACACACGGCTCAGAACGCTGGTCAACCGCGCCTTCGTCTCGCGCCAGGTCGAGCGGCTCAGGCCACGTGTCGAGGCGCTGGCCAACGAACTGATCGACCGTTTCGAACCAGGAGGAGTCGACCTGCTGCCGGCATTCGCAGCTCCCTTGCCGATCACCATCATTGCGGAAATGCTCGGCGTGCCGGTCGACATGGGGCCGCAGCTGCTCGACTGGTCGCATCGGATGGTCGCCATGTACATGCATGGCCGCACCCGCGAGACGGAGGACACGGCCAATCGCGCCGCGCGCGACTTTTCCGATTTTCTGCGCGGCTACGTCGCCGAGCGGCGAAAGAGGCCGGGCGAGGATCTTCTGTCGCTGCTGATTGCGGCACAGGAGGACGGCCAGAAACTGTCGGAGAACGAGCTGGTATCCTCGGCCATCCTTTTGCTCAATGCCGGCCATGAAGCAACTGTCCACCAGACCGGCAATGCGGTGCGCTCGATCCTTGCGCAAGGCGGCGACCCGCGCCGCTTCTTCGCCTCACCGGAAGCAACAGCCGCGACGGTCGAAGAGTGCCTGCGCTTCGACGCGCCGCTACACATGTTCACGCGCTACGCCTATCAGGAGGCCGAGGCCGGGCCGGGGATCATCGTCCAGCCGGGCGAGACGATCGGTCTGCTGCTCGGCATGGCTAATCGCGACCCTACTGCGTTTGCCGAGCCCCTCGCCTTCAGGCCGGACCGTGCCGACCAGAAGAACGTGTCGTTCGGCGCCGGCATCCATTTCTGCATCGGCGCGCCGCTCGCCCGGCTCGAACTGCAGGTGTCGCTGAAAACCTTGTTCGAACGCCTGCCGCGGCTCCAAATGGCCGAACAGCCGCGCTTCCGTGACACGTATCATTTCCACGGGTTGGAAACGCTTGCCGTCAGAATCTGAGGACGGCTTCCGACGACAGGCTTCGAAGCCGGCTCCGGCGAATTCCGGTCAAATAGGTAACATCTCAAGGCCGCGAGTGCCAAATAATCGCTGATCGAACGATGAAGCTACCGGAAGCAGGACCTCACACTAACAATCCCGGATGCCTATAGAAATTCGGTCATGAAGCTTGAAGAGAGACGGGATTTGAATCTTTTTGCGTCGTCTCGCGGACGATGTCGAGGAAGGCCTTCAGCACCGGCGAGGGTTGTTCATGCCGGTAGATGATTGAAGTGTCGATAGACAAGGTTCGTCCCTGGATAGGGCGATAAACGACGCCGCTCCGGCGCAAATTTTGCAGACAGGCGGGCAGCAGCGAGACGCCCAGCCCGACGGATACAAGTCCGATGATTGTCTGCTTCGGCGTTGCTTCTCGAACGATCCTCGGGCTGAACCCGGATGAACGGCACAACCCGACGATCTCGTCATAGAGGGATGGATTGATGCTGCGCGGGAACTGAATCAACGCTTCGGAGGCCAAGTCGGCTAGCGCGACCTCTGCTTCCGAGGCCAGCCGATGCGTTTCCGGCAAGGCCACGATCAGGGGTTCGACCAGTATGCTTTCGACCTTCAATGCGTTGTGAACGACGGGAGGATGAACAAAACCGATATCGAGCTGGCGTTCGGCCACAGCCCTGACTTGATTGGGAATGCGCAGGTCGGTCAGGCTCAACTCGACCTCGGGATAGCGCTTGGTGAAGCGTTGGACGACAGAAGGCACCACGCTGTAGATAGCCGCGTCGATGAATCCGACAGCAAGATGGCCGGTTTCGCCACGATCGGCTTTGCGAGCAAGCTCCACCGCCTGCTCTGTCTGCTGAAGCACGGCCCTAACCTCATCAAGGAACACACGCCCCGCCGCAGTCAGTTCGACCTTGCGCTTGGTGCGCTCCAGCAAGCGCACACCCATCGCCTGTTCCAGTTGCTGGATCTGCTTTGTCAGGGGCGGCTGTGAGATATGCAAGCGCGCTGCCGCGCGCCCGAAATGCAGCTCTTCGGCGACGGCCATGAAGGACTGCATCAGCTTGTGGTTCATCTTCAGCCTTTAATTTCCCAAATAGAATTACCCATGGCTCAAACGATATTGGACGGAAAGTATCGGAATCTGCAAAATCCGGAAAGCTGCAAAATCCGGGAGACGCGCTTTGAAAAATTCCGAGATTTCACGCCGCCAGATGCTGAAAGTGCCGCTCATCGGCGCGACGATCGCCGCGACATCTCAATCCGGTCTTGTCTGCGAGGCCCTTGCCCAACCCGTTCCAGCTTCGTCGCCAGCGCCCCCTGGCGCTTTCGCCCACAATGTCGAAGCTGTGGGCTATACCGATCTCGATCATCGCCCAGCCTTCAAAATGGCGATCAGGCAGGTTGGCGAACGTTGGTATCTCTACACTGGGCACTTCTGGCACTCCGGCTGGAGCATCGTGGACGTGACCGACCCGGCCAAGCCCGAGACGGTCAAGTTCGTGCCCTATCTCGGCACGAATACTTGGACTCTACAAATAGATTTGTCCGGCGACACGATGGTGACCGCCCTCGAAAAGCCCTTTGCTAATTTCGGCGGTGACCCCGACGCACCGTTCGGCGAAGGCGTTCTGATCTGGGATATCGCGGACCCCATCAATCCGAAACAACTCAGTCACTACCGCACCGGCGGAAACGGCACGCATCGCAACCTCTATCCCGGTGGACGTTATGTCCACCTTGCCGCCGGCATGCCGGGTTACAGGGGCAACATCTACGTCATCCTCGATATTTCGGATCGCTCGAATCCGCGCGAAGCCGGACGCTGGTGGGTGCCGGGCCAGCACGAGGCCGGCGGCGAGAGCTTTGCGGCTGCGAAGCCCGCCGCCGACCAGGAGACTGCCGATCGCTACCGGTTGCGACTGAAGCCGCAATGCATGTGCGGCGCCTTCTGCGCCAGCACGGGCGAGGATGTCTCGCTGCACGGCCCGCCTTATGTCACTGGCGATCTTGTCTATTTGCCTTATGGTGCGGCGGGAATCGTTGTGCTCGATATTAGCGACGTCTCCCAGCCGAGGCAGGTCGGCGGCCTGAGCTTCAGCCCTCCGTTTCACTCGCGCTTCGGTGTGCATAGCGTGCTGCCGATTCCAGAGCGCGGCATTGTCTTCGCCAATTCGGAGAACGTCACCTATGGACTTGGTCCGATGCATCACGCTTCGATCGTCGATATTTCCGATTCCAGTGAACCCTTTCTGCTGTCGTTGTTGCCCGAACCAGTGCCACCCGAAGGCGCTCCCTATTCGGATTTCACAACTCGTGGCGGCTGGCGCGGACCGCACAACATCAACCACCACCAGCATCATCCCGATGTCCAGAAACAAGGTGATCTGTTCTATATCGCGCACTTCAACGCTGGGCTCAGGGTCTATGACGTCTCGAATACTCGGCTTCCGCGCGAGGTCGGCTACTTCATCCCGCCGGAGCCAGTCCGACGCTACGGCCCTATGCCGGAAGACAAGCTGGTTGTTCAGACCGAGGACGTGGTCGTGGACCGGCGCGGCTTCATTTACATAACTGACAAGAACCAGGGGCTCTGGATTCTCCGCTACACCGGCCCGCGGCCGGAAACGGATCGAACGTGACGGTCACATTCACCCTGACGTTTCATGGCACCGCGACATGATCAGCCGATACGGATTTCCCGACACGGAAATCGATCGCTTTTGTAAAATCCGGCGCGATGCGAGATCAAAGCTTGATTACATACTCCTTGCGCGTCGTTTCAAGCACTTCCCAGCTTCCTCTAAAGCCCGGCCTCAGCACGAAACTGTCGCCTGCCCTGACGGTGCGCGCGTCGCCGCCGTCTTCGGCGATCACCGAAACCCCTGACAGGATGTGGCAGAACTCCCACTCATCATATTCGATGCGCCATTTGCCTGGCGTCGCTTCCCAGACGCCGGCATAGAGGCCGCCGTGCTGTTCCTCGACATTCCAGGTGCGGAATTTCGGATCGCCCGACATCAGGCGATCCGGCGCTGGTGCGCCAAGTTCCGGTTCGACGGCGTCGACGCCGACGGAAAGAAATTTCGGTGTGGCCATGGCGATCAAACCTTGGCGAGAGCCTGTTCCAGATCGGCGACGATGTCGTTGACGTCCTCGATGCCGACCGAAAGCCTGACCGTGTCAGGCCCTGCCCCGGCGTTGATCTTCTGCTCGTCGGAAAGCTGGCGATGCGTGGTCGATGCCGGGTGGATGACCAGCGACTTGGTGTCGCCGACATTGGCCAGATGCGAGAACAGTTCGAGCGCCTCGACGAACTTGATGCCCGCCGCATAGCCGCCCTTCAGCCCGAATGTGAACACCGCGCCGGCGCCAAGCGGCGAGTACTTCTTCTGCAACGCGTTGTTCTTGTCGCTGGGCAGGCCGGGATAGGAAACCCAGGCGACCTTGGGATGGTTGGAAAGCCATCCGGCGACCGCCGCCGCATTGTCGCAGTGGCGCTGCATCCTGAGCGGCAAGGTTTCCAGACCGGTCAGGATAAGGAATGCGTTGAACGGCGAAATCGCCGCGCCGATGTCGCGCAGGCCGAGCACGCGAGCAGCGATGGCGAAGGCGAAATTGCCGAAGGTCTCGTGCAGGACGAGGCCGCCATATTCGGGGCGCGGCTCCGACAGCATCGGATACTTGCCCGACTTCGACCAATCGAACGTGCCGCCGTCGACAATGGCGCCGCCGATCGAATTGCCGTGACCGCCGATGAACTTGGTCAGCGAATGCACGACGATGTCGGCGCCATGCTCGATCGGCCGCAGCAGATAGGGCGAGGCCAGCGTGTTGTCGACGATCAGCGGCAGGCCGTGCTTGCGGGCGATGTCGCCGATCTTCTCGATGTCGACGAAGACGCCGCCGGGATTGGCCAGGCTCTCGATGAAGATTGCCTTGGTCCTGTCGTCGATCTGGCTCTCGAAGGTCGAGATATCATTGGTGTCGGCCCAGCGCACCTGCCAACCGAAATTCTTGAAGGCGTGGCCGAATTGGTTGATCGAGCCGCCGTAAAGCTTTGTCGCGGAAACGAAATTGTCGCCGGGCTGCATCAGATTGTGGAAGACCAGCACCTGCGCGGCATGGCCGGAGGCGACCGCAAGGCCTGCCGTGCCGCCTTCGAGTGCCGCGATGCGCTCTTCCAGCACTGCCTGAGTCGGATTCATGATGCGGGTGTAGATGTTGCCGAACGCCTTCAGCCCGAACAGCGAGGCGGCATGATCGGCATCGTCGAAGACGAAGGAGGTGGTCTGGTAGATCGGCGTCGCTCGCGCGCCGGTCGCCGGATCCGGCTTGGCGCCGGCATGGACGGCGAGCGTATTGAAACCGGGCGTGCGGGCCATCGAAAAACCTCCCTCAATGGTGAATGGTGAATGGTGAATGGTGAATGGTGAATGGTGAATGGTGAATGGCAAAGTCGGCCAGCCCCACCCTGATTGCAAGCGGCTCATATGCCGCCTTGCCCGCCTTCCAGAAAAATCTTTCTATTCACCATTCACTATTCACTACCTACTTCTGGCGAACGCCGAAACTCTGGAATCCCGGCCGCATCAGCGGCTTCTTCGACGACAGCACGCCTGAATTGACGCCGGTCCAGCCGATCTCGCCGGACAGCTTGCCATATTCGATCTTGGGGCAACGGTTCATCACCACCTTGATGCCGGCGGCTTCGGCGCGTGCGGCGGCCTCGTCATTGCGCACACCAAGCTGCATCCAGATGACCTTCGGCAGCGGATCGAGCCGCAAGACCTCGTCGACGATGCCCGGCACTGCCACGGAGCCGCGAAAGACGTCGACCATGTCGATTGGCTTTGGAACATCGGCCAGCCTGGCATAGGTCATCCGCCCGAGGATTTCCTTGCCAGCCTGGCCGGGATTGATCGGGAACACCGAAAACCCTTTGCCGAGCAGATATTTCAGCACGAAATAGCTCGGCCGCACGTCATTGGCCGATGCGCCGACCATGGCGATGGTCTTCACCGAATTGAGGATGCCGGCGATATAGGCGTTGTCGTAGGCGTCGTGGTTCATGCCTCGTCATACAGCGCTTCGGAGTGAGGTGCCAACAGCCGAGCAAGTGGCTTGCAATGGGCCAGGGAGAACGTCGTCAGCCCGGCAGCGAAATCGATCCGTCTTCCGCGATCGGAAAAGCCGGATTGTGGGCGACTTCCCAGACATGCCCGTCGGCATCGGCGAAATAGCCGTACCAGCCGCCCCAGAAGGCGCGCCCGGCCGGCTTGACGATCTTGCCGCCGGCCTTCTCAGCCGCCGCAAGCACTTCGTCGACCTCGGCGTCAGAGCGGGTGTTGTAGGCGAGGTAGACGGCCGACGGCGCCTTCGAGAAGCTGACGCCCGAATCCTCTTCGGCGCTTGGGCGCGGAAACAAGCCAAGAATGGCGCCGCCCATCTGGAAGAAGGCAACGCCCTCGGTGATCCCGGCATGGCGCTTCAGGCCCATCGCCTCATAGAAGCGCGTCGCACGGTCGAGATCGTCGGTGGCGATGGTGATGATGGAGATGCGCGGTTCCATATCCGCCTCCTATTCCTCCGGCCATTCCGGCTTGCGCTTGCCGATGAAGGCGCCAATGCCCTCTTCCGCATCGCGCGCCAGCATATTCTCGACCATGACGCGACCGGTGTAATCATAGGCCTCGGCCAGCCCCATTTCTGCCTGTTCGTAGAAGGCTTCCTTGCCGATCTTGACGACCAGGGAGGATTTGGACGCAATGGTTTGCGCGTATTTGGTGACGATCTGATTCAGATATTCGCGCGGCACGACGCGGTTGACCAAGCCGAATTCCTTGGCGGTTGCCGCATCGATCGTCTCGCCGGTCAAAAGCATCTCCATGGCGTGCTTGCGCGAGACGTTGCGCGACAGCGCCACCATCGGCGTCGAGCAGAACAGTCCGATATTGACGCCAGGCGTGCAGAAGGTCGCCTCATGCGAGGCGATGGCGAGATCGCAGCTGGCAACCAGCTGCAATCCGGCCGCCGTCGCCAGGCCGTCGACTTCGGCGATCACCGGCTTAGGATGGCGAACGATCGCCTGCATCAGTGAAGCGCAGGCAGAAAACGTCTTTTCGAAGAAGGCCCTGCCGCGATCGGCATCGGCGCGGTGCGTGCTCAACTCCTTGAGGTCGTGCCCGGCGCAGAACACTTTGCCGGCCGCCCCAAGGATGATGACGCGGACGGATTTGTCGGCCTTGGCGCGGTCGAGTTCCGCCGTCAGCGCCGCCATCACTGCAAGCGAAAGAGCATTGGCCGGCGGATTGGCGAGCGTCAGGCGCAGCACGCCCTTGTCCAGCCTGGAGACGACCGGCCCTTCGGCAACGGCAGGCTTGATGGCGACGATTTCGGCCATGATCATTCCTCTGCGATTCCGGATCGATGATGGACTAATCTAGTATGCCGCCTCGCTTCGTCCAACTCCCTCGTCCGCTTCTGCCATAATGAATGGGGTGTTGCCAGAAACGCCACGTCGCGTTCATACATGCAGGGCGCAAACCGGGAGACTGAAATGCCCGCCCACAGCAATCTCAAGCCGGTGCTGGCGGCTGCCGAAATCAACGCGCTGATGGCGACCATTTTCCCGCAGCTCAACGACCAGTTCACCTTCTACGAGGCGTTGGAGGTGTTTCCAGGCGGCTGTGTCGTGCGGCTCAACGCCGACGAGCGCCATTTGCGTCCCGGCGGCACCGTGTCGGGTTCGGCGCTGTTCACGCTGGCCGACATAGGCGGCTATGTCTGCGTGCTCTCGCATGCCGGACCGGATGCGCTTTCGGTCACCACCAGTCTCAACATCAATTTCGTCCGCAAGGCCGAGGCCGGGCCGATCGACGGCCATTGCCGCATCCTCAAGCTCGGCAAGAGCCTGATGGTGTTCGATATCGACATCGTCGCCGGCCCGGAGGGACACACGGTAGCGCACGCAACGGGCACCTATTCGATCCCGCCAAAGCGGATGGACGGTGTGGTAAAATAATACCTTTCATCCAAGGCATTGTTTTTGCTGGATTTTGATAGCTCGCCGACATTTCACGCGCCTTGACGCAGTCGCCGTCCTCTCCTATAAGCCCTCACGGAACAGCGGCCCGCAAAGGCCGCCGTTTTGTTATTGGCGGCGGGCAAGCGCCTTTCGCCAATCCAAGCAACAAGAAACGCCTTCTTTTGAAGGTCCTAACCGAAAGCAACAATCCATGGCAACCTTTTCGCAGAAGCCTGCGGATGTGGTGAAGAAGTGGGTGCTGATCGACGCCGAGGGTCTCGTCGTCGGCCGTCTCGCCACTGTCATCGCCAATCATCTTCGCGGCAAACACAAGCCCACCTTCACCCCGCACGTCGACGACGGCGACAACGTCATCGTCATCAATGCCGACAAAGTGGTGTTCACCGGCAAGAAGTTCACCGACAAGGTCTATTACTGGCACACCGGCCACCCCGGCGGCGTCAAGGAGCGCACCGCGCGCCAGCTGCTCGAGGGCCGCTTTCCCGAACGTGTCGTCGAGAAGGCCGTCGAACGCATGATCCCGCGTGGCCCGCTCGGCCGTCGCCAGATGAAGAACCTCCGCGTCTATGCAGGCACGGAACATCCGCATGTCGCCCAGCAGCCCGTCGTCCTCGACGTGGCCAAGCTGAACGCCAAGAACAAGAAGGTTTCGTAAGATGGCTGAGCTTTCCTCGCTCGCAGAACTCGGAGCTGCCACCGGCAATACCAACACCCAGCCGGCCGCACCCGTCCACGTCCAGAAACTCGATAAGTCGGGCCGCGCCTACGCCACCGGCAAGCGCAAGAACGCCATCGCCCGCGTCTGGGTGAAGCCCGGCTCCGGCAAGATCGTCGTCAACGACAAGGTGTTCGCCGAATATTTCGCGCGTCCGGTGCTGCAGATGATCCTCAACCAGCCGATCATCGCCGCCAATCGCGCCGGCCAGTACGACATCGTTGCCACCGTCATCGGCGGCGGCCTTTCCGGCCAGGCCGGTGCCGTGCGCCACGGCATCTCCAAGGCGCTGACCTATTACGAGCCGGCGCTGCGCGCCGTGCTCAAGAAGGGTGGCTTCCTGACCCGCGACAGCCGCGTCGTCGAGCGCAAGAAGTACGGCAAGGCGAAGGCCCGCCGCTCCTTCCAGTTCTCGAAGCGTTAAACAGAGACCTGTTTTCTATCGATTTTTTCAGAGGGGCTGCGTATTCGCAGCCCCCTTTTCTTTGTCGACATAGCAATCCCGCATCTTCAGGTGACCAAACGTAATATTAGTAGTATCTTAATTACAGGCGCGTTCCAGATCCCAGGGCAGCAGCCAACTCCACAGAGCGGGAGCTGTGCACGTTGCGACGCGCCGGTAACCCGACGCTCGCGAAGGAGGAGGCAATGCGCATCCATTCCAGCAGTGCGTTTCTGGCAGCTGTCGCCGCCACTTGGGCATTCGCCGCGCCTGCGGCCGACAAAAGCGACGAGCAGCTGATCGAGAATGCGATTACAGCGGCACCGGCGGCTGTCGGCAAAAACGCCGCCGTCGTGAATTGGGAGATGAAAACGTTGAGGAAGGGCACCAACGGTTTCACTTGCATCCCGGACGACCCGAGCACTCCCGCCGACGACCCAATGTGCACGGATGAGAACGGGATGGCGTGGATGCACGCGATCATGTCCAAGAAGGAGCCGCCTGCAGGGAAAGTTGCTTTCGCCTACATGCTAAAAGGAGGCGATGCGGCCAGCAATACCGACCCCTTTGCAACCAAGCCGCCGGAGGGGGCCGAATGGCTGCATGATGGTCCGCACGTGATGGTCATGAACGCACCAGACATGATGGCCTTGTATCCCCACGAGCCGAACCCCACACAACCATACGTCATGTTCCCCGACACGCCCTACGCGCACCTGATGATTCCAGTCAAATAGATCAAGCAAGACCTGCCGCGAAGCGTAGTGGCGGGTCACCTGAGGGAAGGGAGCCGCGCTTATTTTCGGGCGCGGCTCTCCCGGGTGTCAGGGCTGGCCGGCGGACGCCTTGATGAAGTCAATGAACGCCCGCAACGGCGCCGGCACGAGGCGCCGGCCGGGATAGTAAAGGAACGGCCCGGAGAAGCTCTGCCACCAGGGTTCAAGCAGCGGTTCGAGCGCTCCGCTCTCGAAGTAAGGACGTAGCCAATCCTCGAACAGGCTGATGATGCCGGTGCCGGCGATGGCTGCATCGACTTTGAGGTCAGTCGCCCCGCCCAGGGTCACGAGAAGCGGCCCCGTCGGGTCGACCCGCACCACCTCGCCGTCGCGCTCGAATTCCCACGGCGGCATCGCACGGCTGGCAAAGCGGCCGCGCAGGCAGGCGTGGCCGAGCAGGTCGCGCGGATGTTGCGGCCGGCCATGACGATCCAGGTAGGCCGGGCTGGCGGCGGTGGCGAAGCGCTGCACACGCGGTCCGATCGGCACAGCGATCATGTCCTGCTCCAGCCGCTCCTCGTAGCGAATGCCGGCGTCGCACCCCGCCGCCAGCACATCGACGGAGCTCTCCTCCGAGATCACCTCCAACCGGATGCCCGGATAGGCGGCGAGAAAAGGCGGAACGATGCTGGGCAGTACCAGCCGCGCCGCGCTGACCGGCACATTGAGGCGCAACGTACCTGCCGGCCTGTCGCGAAAGCCGTTCACTACGTCGAGGGCCGACTCCACCTCGGTCAAGGCAGGACCGAGCCGCGCCAGCAGGCCTTCGCCGGCTTCCGTCAGGACAACGCTGCGGGTCGTCCGGTTGAGCAGCCTGACACCGAGCTGCGTCTCCAGGCGCCGCACCGCCTCGCTCAAGCCGGACGCACTGCCGCCGCTGGCGCGTGCCGCATCCCGAAAACCTTTGGCGCGCGCTACGGCCACGAAGGCGTTCAGGTCCCCGAGATCAATCTGCATTGTTCGTCATTCCGCACAGCCCGTGCGAATTGTACCCAATTATCATGAGATCGGACAGCGTCTATCTGTGCACCGTTCCTGAAGGAGAAAGACCATGTCCAGCGTCGACCAGTCCGGCACATTCATCCTCGGCGACCGCCCAGTGAGACGGCTCGGCTACGGCGCCATGCAGCTCGCAGGGCCAGGCGTCTTCGGCCCACCAAAGGACCACGACACGGCATTGGCCGTACTGCGCGAAGCCGTTGCACAAGGCGTCAACCACATCGACACCAGCGACTTCTATGGCCCGCACGTGACCAACCTGTTGATCCGCGAAGCGCTCGCACCCTATCCAGACGACCTCGTTATTGTCACCAAGATCGGTGCCCGACGTGGCACGGATGGCTCATGGCTGCCGGCCTTCTCGGCAGAAGAGCTGACACAGGCGGTGCAAGACAATCTGCACAATCTCGGACTCGACGTGCTGGAGGTGGTCAACCTTCGGGTCATGTTCGACGCGCATGGCCCCGCCGAAGGGTCGATCGAGGCGCCGCTTGCGACGCTTGCCGAGCTCCAGCGACAGGGCCTCGTGCGCCACATCGGGCTGAGCAACGTCACCGCCGCACAGATCGCCGAAGGCCGCAGGATGTGCAGGATCGACTGCGTGCAGAACCAGTACAATCTGGCGCATCGGGGCGATGATGCCTCGATCGACGATCTCGCCCGCGACGGCACCGCCTATGTGCCGTTCTTCCCACTTGGCGGCTTCAACCCGTTGCAGTCGTTGACCTTGTCCAAGGTCGCCGCACGCCTCGGCGCCACGCCCATGCAGGTCGCGCTCGCCTGGCTGCTTCGCCGCGCGCCCAACATTCTTCTGATTCCCGGCACGTCTTCCGTCGCGCATCTCAGAGAGAACCTCGCCGCTGCCGACCTCGAACTGTCGGACGATGTCATCAAGGAGCTGGATGGTGTGGCAATGGCGGCCTGCGGATAGATTGCCGAAGGCAGTGATGAGCCAATCTCCCCCAAGTGGGTTCCCTTTGCGGGGGAGATTGCCGGCAGGACAGCGAAGGCGCGACCTTGCAGGCGGAACCGCCGAGGCGCTGAAGGATCGTCGCATTTTTCTGCCACTACGCCACATTTTGTTCTTGCTTTGTGCCGGCAGCTATGCTACTAGTCTGGGTATGGTGCTAATTGGCTCCAGCGACCCGCCCACAGAGGCGGGTTTTCTGTTTCTGGGTTCCTCCGATAGTTTGGCGCTGCCGGCCTGGGGTCGGCGGGACAGCGCCCTTCTGCCCTGCCGGGCATCGTCCCCACAAGAGGGAGATCCAATTCTCGCCGCGCCGGTCTAGTTGATGCTGGCCGTGTTGGCCGGCTCGGCCGGGCGCTTCTCACCGGCATAGGGCACGCGAAAACCGTTCGCCGCCAGCCAACTGATGGCGGCCTTCGGTTCGTCGGTCTGGATGATGGTGGCGCCGCGCTCGACCCAGAAGCCATAAGTCTCGCGCGGCAGGCTGGCCGCAACCGCCAGCTCGTCGCCGCGACCGCCGGCGAGGAAGCCTCCCGGCTTGTTGACGATGGCATAGGTGTCGGCCCAGATGTGCCAGTCGCCCCTCACCGCCAGCGCGCGCATGCGCGGGCTGAACAGCGGGCCGCCGGTCTCGGTCAGTGTCTCTGATCCCATGCGCCAGTTGATCATCTCGACCGCGCGCATCGGGAAGGCCCGGCCCACTTTCTCGGCAAACATGGCGTCGCGAACCGCGTCATCGGCGATAATCGGCATGAACTGGAAGCCGCTGCCGATCGCGTCCATGGCGGCCTTGACACTGGCAATCCGCTCCGCATTCCACAGGTTCTCCTTGACGATCACCTGTTCGGCCATGCCGAGGTCGCGCGCAACCGCGACCATGCCGACGAGGCTTTCGGTGTCGAGCTTGTTGTCGAGATTGATGAGGATCCTGTCCCTGGTCGTCATCAACATCTCGCGCAACGTCGAGACCGTCTCGCCCGTAACGGCGCCGGTGCCTTCGATCACCAAACGGCACGTCTTGAGTTCGGCCATCGTGCGGTTGACCACCTCACCCTTGCAATTCGTCGTGCGGTCGAGCCAACTGTCATGCATGACGACGAACTGTCCGTCCTTCGAGCGCCTTATATCGACCTCGACGATTTCGGCGCCCATTGCGATCGACGCCTCGGCGGCGGCGATCGAATTTTCGGGATAGAGCGTCTTGCCGGATTGCATGCCGCCGGCGCGGTGCGCGGCCACTATCACATGGTCGCGCCATTGGTTGGCGTGCTCGAAGCGGTCGAGAATCTGCCTGGCGCGCGTTTCGCCTGCCGATGCCTGGCCAAGGGAGAGCGCCAGCGCCGCGGAAAGTAGAAGGCTCAGCCAAATCGTTCGCATGAGACAGGTCGTTCGCACGAGAATCGCTCCGTACCGGGATCGCACCCCGGTTAAGCGATGCCCGTGACAGGCAGGTGAACGAAGCCGGCTTGCAAAATGCCGGAAAATCAGGTCAGCGCCGGCCGAAGCAGTCTTCGGCGGCTACTTTCGGTTGCTTGCCAGGCAATCTCCTGGCGAGCCTGCCGGGTTCGCCTGGCGAGCAAGGATTTGTGACCGGATCGAATGGCCATGATCCTCCGCAGGGGTCGCAATTCTGAGAATTATGTCCAATAAGGTTGCGCGTCGACGCACAGGAGATCGCTTCATGCCGCCAAGGACCATCGATCATGCCTTCACCACCCGCTCCAGGACGGGTGCGTCGTTCGAGCCGACCTATGCCGGCGCCCTGTCGTTCATGCGGCGCAAATATTCGAAGGACGTGAAGGACGCCGATGCGGTGGTGTGGGGCATTCCCTTCGACGCTGCGGTCACCAATCGGCCGGGCGCCCGTTTCGGACCGCAGGCAATCCGCCGCGCCTCGGCCATCCTCGACAACGACCCGCAATATCCGTTTTCGCGCGATCTGTTCGAACAGCTTGCCGTGGTCGATTATGGCGACTGCCTGCTCGACAGCGGCAATCACCAGAAGACGCCTGCCACGATCGAACGCGAAGCGGCCAAGATCCTGAAATCCGGCGCCTTTCTGCTGTCACTCGGTGGCGATCACTTCGTCACCTGGCCGCTGCTCAAGGCGCATGCCGCCATCCATGGCCCGCTGGCTCTGGTGCAGTTCGACGCACACCAGGACACCTGGCCCGACGACGGCAAGCGCATCGATCACGGCTCCTTCGTCGGCCGTGCAGTCAAGGAGGGCATCATCGACCCCGACCGGTCGATCCAGATCGGCATCCGCACCCATGCGCCCGACACGTTCGGTATCAAGATCCTGTACGGCCATGAAGTGGAGGAAATGCGTGCGTCCGACATCGCGTATGCCATCGTCGACCGTACGGGCGGCAAGAAGACCTATGTCACTTTCGACATCGATTGCCTGGACCCGGCTTTTGCGCCCGGCACCGGAACGCCGGTCGCGGGAGGCCCGTCTTCGGCAAAGATCCTGTCGGTGCTGCGCCAGATCAACCAGCTCGATATCGTCGGCGCCGACGTCGTCGAGGTTGCGCCAGCCTATGATCACGCCGATATAACGGCGATTGCCGGCTCGATGGTGGCCATGCACTATCTCGGGCTGCTGGCGGAACGAAAGGCCCGGCTCGAGGAAATGAACCAAGGCAATCACAGCGTTGCCGGATTGAATCAGGCGAGCGGCATATAGCTTTGAGATAACAGGAATTTTGGCACGCAATGAAACCGAAAATCTTCATCGACGGCGAGCACGGCACCACCGGTCTGCAGATAAGGGCGCTGCTTGCCGAGCGCGGCGACCTGGAAATCATCTCCATCCCGACCGAGCGCCGCAAGGAAACGGCAGCGCGCGCCGAGTTCCTCAATGCCGCCGATGTCGCGATTCTCTGCCTACCGGACGCGGCCGCCAAGGAAAGCGTTTCGCTGATCGCCAATGACACCACCAAAGTGATCGACGCCTCGACGGCGCATCGTGTCGCCGATGGGTGGGAATATGGTTTCGCCGAAATGGACAAGGACCAGGCGAAGAAGATCGCTTCGGCGAAGCGCGTCGCCAATCCTGGCTGCTGGCCGCAAGGACCAATCGCGACGCTGCGGCCGCTGGTTGCGGCGGGGCTGCTGCCGGCCGATTTTCCGGTCACCGTCAACGGCATTTCCGGCTATTCCGGCGGCGGCCGGCCTATGATCGAGGATTATGTCGCCAAGGGCGAGGATGCGCCGGAATTCCTGCCCTACGGACTGACGCTGCAGCACAAGCACGTGCCGGAACTCAGGACCTATGCCAGGCTTTCGCACGATCCGATCATGCAGCCGGCAGTCGGCAATTTCGCGCAAGGCATGATCACGGTGGTGCCGCTGCAACTCGGCGGCCTCGACCATGTGCCGACCGGCGCCGAGCTTCACGCGGCGATCGCCGATCATTTCGCTTCCATCGATGGCGGCGTGGTCGAGGTGGCGCCGTATCTGCATCAGGAACGCATGCCCGACATCGATCCGGAGATCTACAACGGCACCAACCGGATGAAGCTCTATGTCTTTGCCAATGATAACAGGGCGCAGGCGCTGCTGCTTGCCGTCTACGACAATCTCGGCAAGGGCGCCTCGGGCGCTGCCGTGCAGAACATGGATCTGATGCTCGGCCTCTGAATGGATGCGCCAGCATTTCCGAAGCGCTGGAAGGTCGGCGCGCCCGAACTCATCGCCGAAACGTTCAGCAGCCGCATCTGGAAGGTTGTTCGCGAAAACGACTCACCGGCAATCGTCAAGGATCTAAAGCCTTTCGACGATGTCGAGGACGAGTTGCGCGGCGAGCATTTCCTCGCCTGGCGACGCGGCGAAGGCGCGGTGCGGCTGCTGGGCCGCGATGGCCACCGGATGCTGCTCGAGTATGCCGGCGAAACCTCGCTGTCACAGATGATTGCGGATCAGGGCGACAATGCCGCCACCGCGATCGCGGCGGAGGTAATGGCCAAGCTGTTCTCGCCGTCGAAGCACCCTGCCCCGCCGGACCTTCAGCCGTTGCGGATCCGGTTTTCCAGCATGTTCAAAAAGGCGAAGGCCGATCGCGCCGCCGGCGAAAAGAGCCTGTATGTCGAAGCTGCCGAAATCGCGGAACGGCTGTTGTCCAATCCGCACGACGTACGGCCGCTGCATGGCGACCTGCATCACGACAACCTCATGCACGGTCCGCGCGGCTGGCTGGCGATCGATCCGAAGGGCGTTCTCGGCGACCCCGGCTTCGATGCCGCCAATGTGTTCTACAACCCACTCGACCGAGACGATCTTTGCACCGATCCGCGGCGGATCGCGCATATGGCGCATGTCTTTGCCGCAACGCTCGGCCAGTCGCCGCCCGCGATACTGGACCACGCCATCGCCTATGGCTGCCTGTCGGCTGCATGGCACCATGAAGATCGCAATGCGGTCGACGAAAACCGCGAGCTGGCGATTGCCGCGGCAATCCGGCGGGTGCGGCTCAGCCTCTGAGAGCGATCTCGTGGGGCAGCGGGTAAGCGCCCTTGGTACCGCGCCAATGCGCGGCGGCGAAGCCCAGCAGAACCAGCGCGAATGCCTGATGCGTCAGGGCCATGTGCAGAGGCACCTGCATCAATAGCGTGCCGATGCCGATCGACGCCTGAACCACGACAACCAGGAACAGCAGCGTCGCGCGTCGGGCATGCGTCGTGCCCGGCAGGCGCCGGCGTGTCGCAATCATGTGCCAGAGCGCGACCGCGAAGATCGTGTAGGCGCCGACCCGGTGGACGAATTGCACCGTCTTCGGGTTTTCGAAGAAATTGCGCCATGCCGGCTCAAGCAGCAGCAGGTCGCCGGGGACCAGCTTGCCGTCCATCAGCGGCCAGGTGTTGTAGCTCAAGCCGGCGTCTAGCCCTGCGACCAGCCCGCCGAGATAGATCTGGACCAGCGCCAGCAGCACCAGGAAGCCGGCCAGACGTTGCGTCGAGCGGTCGGCGGCAGGTTCCGAGTGCGGCGCCAGCCCACGCGCGACCACCATGGTCGCCGTGAAGATCAGCGCCGCCAGCGTCAGATGCGTCGCCAGCCGATATTGGCTGACCGAAACCCGTTCAACCAACCCGGACGCCACCATCCACCAGCCTATCGCGCCCTGCAGAGCGCCGAGAAGGAGGATGCCCGACAACTTCGTGCCGAGGCCCCGCTCGATGCGGCGCGTCGCCCAGAAGAACAGTAGCGGCAGGGCGAAGACCATGCCGACACTACGCGCCAGGATGCGGTGCACCCATTCCCACCAGAAGATCGATTTGAACGCCTCGATGCTCATGCCGTTGTTGAGTTCGGCATATTGCGGGGTCTGCTGGTAGCGCAGGAACTCCTCCTGCCACTCGGCATCATTGAGCGGCGGGATGACGCCGTGTATCGGCTGCCATTCGGTGATCGACAGGCCGGAATTGGTGAGCCTTGTAGCGCCGCCGACCAGTACCAGCGCAAACAGCACCAGGAGCACGACATAGAGCCAACCGCGTACCAGCGCGCGGTTGCGAAGGTCGCGATCGCGGGCGGCGAAAGGCGCGGCATCGGATATGGCAGCAGCCATGGATTTGTCCCGGCAGTTGAAGTCGCGGATTGGTGAACCATCGCAACCCGGCTTGCAAGACCGGACAGCGCGGCACGCCGTCGCGCCGTTTCTGGCGGGTTGCGCGTATTGGCTGTTCGGCCTAAGCGATAGCGATCAACGAGATCGCGCCATGCCCATTCGCCTGAAAAAGCTGATCGGAAGCTTCCTGCTGGTAGTGCTGGTCATTGTCTATGCGCTGGTCGCCTCGATCGTGGCGGTCGCCCAATTGTCGCAGTCCGGGCCGCTGGCGCACTTCATCTTCTTCCTGCTCAGCGGGCTTTTGTGGGTGCTGCCGGCGATGGGCATCATCAAATGGCTGATCCTGGAGCCGCGGCCGAAGGGGCGAGGCAACAGTTAGATCGTCACCACCGTCTTGCCGGCATTGGCCAGCGGCGTCGTCACGCCCGACAACATTGTTCGGATGTGGGCGACGCTCTGATAGCGGCCATTGACCGAAATGCGCGGCAGGGCGTGCAGGAAGCCGGCATGCTCGGCGCGGAGTATGCCGTGGCGGGTCGTCACCGCCGAGGCGTAGCCGGCATCGCGGGCTAGGCCTACTTCGCGGCGGCCGACGGCACTGGCATAACCGTAGGGATAGGCGAAATGGCGCGGTTCCTCGCCGAGTTTGGCCTGCAATATGCGCTTGACGTCGCCGATCTCATGTCGCGCATCGCTCTCGGGAAGCCGCTTCAGATTGCAGTGATTGACGCTATGTGCGCCGATCGTCACCAGCGGGTGCCCGGCCATGGTGCGGATCTCGTCCCAGTTCATCAGCGTGCTCGGGCGCGGACCACCCAATTCGATGCCGTTCGAGCGCGCCAGATCCCGCAACACCGCACGCTGGTCCTGCTCGCGCACCTTCAGCGTCAGATGAGCGTGCAGGCGCGCATTGGCCTGGACCTTTTTTCCCGGACTCGAGCAGTCGATTGTCACCGGCCCAGCGGGCGTCGTCAGCGTCAGGCGATCGCGCGCATTGACGATGTCCTCGACCACGTCCCACCACAAATCGGCAGCGCCGTCGATCAGTCCCGGCGCGACGTAGATGGTGATCGGCGCGCCGTGTTTCTCCAGCACCGGCAGCGCCTCGGTCATGTTGTCTCGATAGGCGTCGTCGGCGGTGATCGTCGCAAACTGGCCGTCCTTGTCGCCGGCCTTGATGCGCTCGATCGCCTCGTCAAGCGTGACGAAACTGTAGCCGTTCGCCTTCATGTCGGCGATCACGGTGTCGAGAAACCCAGGCGCGATGTTCAAGTGGCGGTTGACGCCGTTCGGCTTTTCCGGTGTCGCGGTTACCCGATGCAGCATCAGGATGGCGCCAAGGCCGCCGATAAACGGCTTGGCCAGCGGCGCGAGACCGGAATAGCGGGCGAGATTGAGCGCCAGTTTGCGGATTGCCTCGCCCCCGTCGATCATTCATTCACCTTTTGCGCCTAAGCTCATCAAGCATGGAATGCGCCTGCGCGGACCCCCAATCGCGACGAATACGCCCCAAGGATTGAGGTATGGTTGACGCCACCGCGTCATTTGACGGCAATCGGCTGGCAAGCAGCGAGGCGTCGCCGTATGCCTTGCCGGCCGGCAAAGCCGGCCTGTCAACCTCGGTCGCCGATAGTGCGGCGTTGGCGGCGTACGCAGAATTCTGCCATTCGGCGCTTTTTGCCCCTGCGCAAAGCGCCGGCTGGATCCTGAACTGGGCCGCACATACCGGCGCCGACGTTGTCGTTGCGACGCTGCGCGCCGAGGACAGGCCGGTTTTCTCACTGGCGCTGGAGGTCACTCGCAGTGGAGCGTTCCGCGTCGCCCGTTTCATGGGCGGCCGCCATGCAAACGGCAATTTTGCCGCCGCCGACTCGCAATGGCTGGCGAATGCCGATAGCGCGGCGATCCGTTCTATGCTGGCTGCGATTGCCAAGGCGCGGCGCGACATCGATCTTGTTGCGCTGGAGCGGCTGCTGCCCGATCTCGACGGCGTTGCCAACCCGCTCTCCGCCTTGCCGCATTTTTCGAGCCCCAATCTGTCGCTGGCCGCCGGTCTTGTGGGAGGATTTGACGCACTGCTCACCCGCGTGAGCGGCAAGCGCAGGCGCAAGAAGCATCGCTCGCAGGCGCGCAAGTTCGAGGCCGTTGGCAGCTATCGTCGCATCGAGGCGAGAACTTCGGACGAGGTGCACACGCTGCTCGATGCCTTTTTCGAGATGAAGGAATTCCGCTTCCGCAAGATGGGCATCGCCAATGTTTTCGGTGAGGCGGAGGTGCGCGCTTTTTTCCGCTCGCTGTTTGCCGACGCGCTTCAAGAGGAAGATCCGTCCTTCGTCCTGCATGGGCTGGAAGTCGCCGGCAAACTTCGTGCAGTCACCGGGTCGAGCCGCTCGGGCAAGCGGCTGATCTGCGAATTCGGGGCGATTGCCGAGGACGACCTCGCACATACCAGCCCGGGCGACTTCCTGTTCTTCGAGAACATCCAGGAAGCCTGCGAGGCGGGTTTCGAAATCTATGATTTCTCGGTCGGCGACGAACCCTACAAGCGATTGTGGTGCGATGTCGAAACGCAGCATTTCGAGGTGCTGGTTCCGCTGACGCCGAAAGGTCGTGCGCTGGCGCTTGCGCTCAGGCACGGCGCAAGCCTGAAGGCATTCATCAAGCACAGCCCAATGGTCTGGAAGCTGACCAAGCTGCTGCGCCGTAAAGCCGTGGGGCGGACAGCACCGGCCGCAGGCGAAGACGACAGCTGATTTCGATTTGAGAGAAAACTGCCTCAGGCGGCCGAGCGCCGTCCCGGCATTGGGCCCGGCGCCACATGGCCGATGGGCGTGACCAGCGTCAGGTCGGGATAGCCACTCTCGATGAGCGCGACCGCGGCCTGCGTCACCTCGTCGTCCGGCTCAAGCATGGAGAGCAAGACCTCGGTCCCCTCGCCCACCAGGCGGCTGATGCCTTGCGCGTCGGCCGGTCCGCATTCGACCACGACCAAATCATAGGCGGTGGTCAGCGACTGCATGATGATCGGCAGCCGGTCGGCGGCGCGCATGGCGCGGACCGGATCGGCTGTGCCGACGGGAATAACGTGGCAGTCCGAATAGAGATCGGGGTGGATCACATCGCTGAACTGCGCTTGTGAGGCGAGCAGATCGGTGATGCCCGGAAACAGCCCGCTGTCCAGCATCGGCCGCGAGGCGGCACCCGAAGCGGTGAGATCAAGCAGCAGCACGCGAAGCCCGGCGTCGGAGACTGCGCGCGCCACCAGCACTGCCGAGGCAGCCGCCTCGTCGCCTTCCGGCGAGACGAATATCGCGCGGGCGGCACCGGTGGCGATCAGTTTTTCCGCGGCCTTGTCGATGTCGACCTCGCCGAGGATAGAACGTGCCGGTTCAATGTCTCCAGCTGCCATTTCAGAGTACTCCGGTTCGATTTTCTCGGCAGCCGCTTCCGCCACCGCGACGGGTTCCGGCTCCACTTTGCTTTCAATGATATTGTCGTCGTCGGCCTCATCGATCTCAACGACTGCCGGTTCGGACCGGCCAACCGACGGGTCGGGCTCGGCCATCACGCGTTCGGCCTGGACAGCCGGCATCGCAACCTGCTCGATGCGCTCGAAATGGGCACCGGCGGCCGGACGCATGGCGCGGCCGGAAAACAGTTCCTGCAGCAGCGTGACGATCGCCATGATGAGCAACGAGCCGACAAAGGCCGCACTGACAATCGGACCAATCTTGGGGAAATAAGGTTCGGCCGGCACCTGGGCCTCCGAAAATACGCGAGCGTCGACGGGCAGATAGTTGCGATCCTTGCGTGCGGCCGCCTGGAGATAGCTGGATGAATAGAGATCGAGCTGCTGACGCTTGGTCGCGGCATCACGCTGCAGCGCATCGAGTTCCACCTGCTCTTCGCCGGCGCGGGCGGACGCCGCCTTCAGCGTGTTGACGTCTGCCACGAGTTGAGCCTCTCGCGCCTTCGCCGTCTCGGCCTGCGCCATCAGACCTTTCATGATCTTTTCCGCTTCGTTGCGGATCTGGCGGTCGAGATCCGCGAGCTGCGACTTCAGCGCGCGGATGCGCGGATGGTTGTCGAGCAAGGTGGTGGAAAGGTCGGCGATGTTGTTCTTGAGTTCGACTTGCCGCTCGCGTAGGCGCTGGATCAGTTCGGAAGACAACACCTCCGGAACGGCATCCAGCGAGCCGCCATTGCGCAACGCCCTGCGCACGCTGTCGGCGGTCGCTTCCGCCGAAGCGCGATTGGCGCGCACGCGTGACAGTTCGCTCGACAATTCGGACAGCTGCTGGGTGGCAAGCACCGAATTGTTGCCGCCCATCAAAAGATCGGACTGCGCACGGAATGCGGCAACCTTGGCTTCCGCCTCCTTCACCCGGTTCTGCAGATCCGCGATTTCCGGCGCCAGAAAGTCGGTGGCGGCGGAATTCGATTCGAGCTTGGCATTGCCCTTGGAGGCGATATAGGCGTTTGCAATGGCGTTCGGGATCGCGGCGGCAAGCTTTGGATCCTCTGACGAGAACTCGATTGCGATCGCGCGGGTTTTTTCAACGCCATAGACGTTGAGCTTCTCATGCATTGCGTCCAGCACGCGCTCTTCCAGCGGAATCTCGAACGGATCGCTTTTCAAGCCAACAAGGACAAGGGCGCGGCTCAGCGCCGACATCTTCAGCGCCTCGTCGAATTCGGGCAATTTCGCCAGGTTGAGCTTCGCCGCCACCTGCTTGAGGATGTCGGGGGACGAGATGATCTGGACCTCGGTGGCCACAGCCTCTTCGTCGGGAATCGACCGCTCGTTGCCGTTGGCCCCGGCTGGCCGCGTGAACTCCGATTCTCGAGGCCCGATCTCCAGCTTGGCTGCCGCCTTGTATTCGGGCGTTGCAAGCCAGGCGAGCGCAAAGGCCAGGCCGGTTACAACCAGTGCGACGACAAGGATGCGCAACCAGTTTCGCGCCAGGCCGGCGAAAAGCTGCCTGAGATCGACGTCGACATCTGCGGCCGCGGATTGAACGGACATGCATCCCTGCTCCGGTACTGAGTCAGCATGCACCGTAAACAACTATGGTAACTCAGCCGTTAATATCGCGGTAAGAACCTGTCAGGCTCTACTAACAAGCCGCAAACAAGAGGCTGAAAACCATCTGCATTTGTCGATCCGGCCCGCATCGGCCGCGCGCCTTTACCGGCCATTAACCCTAACAGGATGATAACCGAGCTCGATCGTAAGGTTTGCCGCAGAGTCGCCGGCTATTCAAAGGTACGTGTCCGCTCATGAAAAGCACTGCTCCCCTTTTCCGCGCGCTGCTTGCCGTATCGATGCTTTCGGGCTGCTCCAGCTACCGGCCGACGCCGGCCGCATTCCATGAAGTTCTCGACCAGCCCTATCGCCTCGGCGCCGGCGACCGCGTCCGCGTAACCGTGTTCGAGCAGGAAGGACTGACCAATACCTACAGCGTCGACCAGTCCGGCTATCTCTCGCTGCCGCTCGTCGGCAACGTGCCGGCGCGCGGCCACACCGCCCAACAGCTTGAAAGCGAGATCGCCGAGAAACTGCGCCAGGGTTATTTGCGGGATCCCGATGTTTCGGTCGAAATCGATCGCTACCGGCCGATCTTCGTCATGGGTGAAGTGGGTGCGGCGGGCCAGTATTCCTACGTGCCAGGCCTGACCGTGCAGAAAGCCGTCGCCATCGCCGGCGGGTTCACGCCACGCGCCAACCAGGAAAGCGTCGACATTACCCGCGACATCAACGGCAAGGTGATAACCGGACGCGTGGTGACCTCCGACCCGCTACTGCCCGGCGATACAGTCTATGTTCGCGAACGCCTGTTTTGATGTGCTGACAAAGTGGCGGACACACTCAGGATCGTCCACTGCTTTCGCTCACCGGTCGGAGGCATCTTCCGGCATGTGCGCGACCTGACCGAGGCTCAGGTCGCCGCCGGCCATGCCGTCGGCATCGTCTGCGATTCAACGACGGGCGGCGATTTCGAGGAACGGCTGTTCGAACAGATGAAAGGCAGCCTGGCGCTCGGCATTCACCGCACCCCGATGCAGCGGCATGTCGGGCCAGGCGATCTCGCCTCGGCCCGGCGCACCTATAGGATCATAAAAGAATTGCGGCCGGACGTGCTGCACGGGCATGGCGCCAAAGGTGGCGCCTATGCCCGTCTGTTCGGCTCATTGTTACGGGTATCCAGGTCTCGCGTAGCCCGCCTTTATTCGCCGCATGGCGGCTCGCTTCACTATGACGAGACCACCGCCATGGGGAAGCTGTTCTTCGCGCTCGAGCGCTTCATGGCTCGCTTCACCGATTGCCTGCTGTTTGTTTCCGATTATGAGCGGCGGACTTATCGCAGGAAGGTCGGCGAGCCGCCCATTCCGAACGCTCTCGTCCACAACGGCCTGCGCGCCGCCGAGTTCGAGCCGGTGCGGACCGAGCACAATGCGGTTGACCTCCTCTATATCGGCATGATGCGCGATCTCAAGGGCCCGGACATCTTCATCGATGCGCTGGGGCTAGCCGCGACACGGCTCGGCCGCCCATTGAAAGCGCTGATGGTCGGCGACGGCGACGACCTGGCGCGCTATCGCGCCCAGGTGAATCAGCTCGGCCTCGAGGTCAGCTTCCTGGCGCCGATGCCGGCCAGGCTCGCCTTCAGGCTGGCCGAACTGGTCGTCGTTCCCTCGCGTGCGGAAGCCATGCCCTATATAGTTCTGGAAGCGCTCGCCGCCGGCAAGCCGATCATCGCGACGGCGGTCGGCGGCATACCGGAAATCTTCGACACCGGCTCACCTGTCCTGATCCGGCCCGACCCGCGCGAACTTGGCGACAAGATAAGCGCCGCATTGGCCGATCTCGACACCTACAAAGGCCTGATGCCCGGCCTCGCCGACCTCAAGGCACGCTTCGGCGCCGATGTAATGGCCGCCGAAATCGAAAAGGCCTATTTCGCCGCGCTCAAAAAATAGAGCAACGGGTTTCCACCGGGCTGCTCCTGGGTGAAAGCGTCTCCAAAGCCATCTGTTGTTTCAAGGGTTTCTTAGCTCTCTTTTGCTATTCACCTGAGGGAAACCTGCGGACGCCCCATGAACGAAATCGACCCAGCGCGCCGTTTTTCGCTAGATGCGGTGCGCAAATTCGACGCCCCTGCCGAGAACAATACGGCCGGCGGCATGAACGATGTTGCCCGCCAGGTCGCCTCGCAATACCGGCGCGATACGATGTCGCCGATCATGGTGAGCGGCGTCCTGCGCATGGTGGAATTCGCGCTGCTGTTGGTCTCAGGTCTTGCCGTCTATTTCTATTATGTCGGCTTTTTCAACTATCTTGCCTGGCAATACTCACTGACGATCGCCGCCACCTCGTTCCTCGCGGTCGTTCTGTTCGACGTCACCGACCGCTACCAGATCGTCGCGCTGATGCGGCCGATCGCCAATTTCGGCCGTCTCCTGCTGGTCTGGGCCGGAACATTCGCCTTGATGGCGCTCACCGCCTTCACCATGAAAATGTCGGAAGATTATTCGCGCCTGCTCTTCGGCACATGGTTCGTCGTCGGTTTCGTGCTGATCCTGGGTCTCCGACTGGTGATGTCGAAGCTGATCCGGCGCTGGGCGCGCGACGGGCGGATGGAGCGCCGCGCCGTCATCGTCGGCGGCGGCAAGGCGGCGGAGGTATTGATCCGCTCGGTCGAAAGGCAGCCCTACAATGACATCCGCATCTGCGGCATTTTCGACGACCGCGGCGACAAGCGGTCGCCGCCGGTTGTCGCCGGTTATCCCAAGCTCGGTACAATTTCCGAACTCATCGAATTTGCCCGCATCGCGCGCATCGACATGCTGATCGTATCGCTGCCGCTGACCGCCGAATCGCGCGTGCTGCAGTTATTGAAGAAGCTGTGGGTGCTGCCGGTCGACATCCGGCTATCGGCGCATTCGAACGCGCTGCAGTTCAGGCCGCGCGCCTATTCCTACATCGGCTCGGTGCCGATGCTCGATATCTTCGACAAGCCGATCAACGACTGGGATTCGGTCGCCAAGCGCGCCTTCGACATTGTCTTTTCGATCATCGGCATCATCGTGTTCTCGCCGGTGATGCTGGCGACCGCAATCGCGATCAAACTCGACAGCAAGGGGCCGGTGCTGTTCCATCAGAAGCGGCACGGCTTCAACAACGAGATCATCGACGTCTACAAGTTCCGTTCGATGTATACCGACAAGGCGGACCCGACGGCCAAACAGACCGTGACCAAGAACGATCCGCGCGTCACCCGCGTCGGCCGCTTCATCCGCAAGACCTCGGTCGACGAACTGCCGCAGTTCTTCAATTCGCTGTTCGGTTCGCTGTCGCTGGTCGGGCCGCGCCCGCACGCCATTGCCGCGCAGTCGCACAACCTCCTCTACAATGAAGTGGTCGACGGCTATTTCGCTCGCCACAAGGTCAAACCCGGTGTGACCGGCTGGGCGCAGATCAATGGCTGGCGCGGCGAGATGGACACCAACGAGAAGATTCGCATGCGGACGGAATACGACCTCTATTATATCGAGAACTGGTCGCTCTTGTTCGACCTCAAAATCCTGTTCCTGACGCCGATCCGACTGCTCAATACGGAAAACGCGTATTGAGCGCGACGGCCTATGAATTGCCGGCGACGGCGGTCAACGCCAAGCTGATTGCATTGGTTGCTTCGGGGGCGGTTTTCCTCGGTGTTTTCCTGTCGGGCTTCGTCATCGATGAACCGGCGCCATACGACCTCTATATGGTCGGGCTGATCGTGGTGTGGCCCTTGTTCGGCCTGCGCATACAACGCGCGGCGGTGCCGCTGCTGGTGCTGCTGGTGATCATGAACATCGGCGGCATGATCTCGATGACGCAGATGTCGGACCTCGCCGGCACGCCGCTCTATCTCGCCGTCTCGCTGTTCCTGGCCTTAACCGCGGTTTTTTTCGCTTCGGTAACGGCGGTCCGGCCCAGTCTCTACCGGGTGATCTTCGTCGCCTATGTGGTGTCGGCGGTGCTGACTTCGCTGGTCGGCATAGCCGGCTATTTCCATGCCTTTCCAGGAGCCGAGATCTTCACCAAATACGACCGTGCCGCCGGCGCCTTCCAGGATCCGAACGTGTTCGGTCCGTTCCTGGTGCTGCCCGGCATCTACCTGCTCTACCTGCTGCTTACCGGCTCGGTCGCACGCATGCCGCTATTGGCGGTGCCGTTGCTGATCATCACCGCCGGCATCTTCTTTTCCTTTTCGCGCGGCGCCTGGGGCATGTTCGCCGTTTCGGCGATCCTTTTGACCGGTGCCTTGTTCCTGCAGAGCGCCAGCGGCAAGTTCAGGCTGCGCGTCGTCGTCATGACCATCGCCGCCGTCGGACTGCTGGTCATCGCAATGATCGTCATCCTGCAACTGCCAGGAGTCGCCGAAATGTTCTCGAACCGCGCACAGCTCGAACAAAGCTACGACACCGCCCGGCTCGGCCGCTTCGCCCGCTATACGATCGGCTTTCAGATGGCACTGGAGCATCCGTTCGGCATCGGCCCGCTCGTCTTCGGCAAGATCTTCGGCGAGGACACGCACGACATCTGGCTGAAGATGCTGATGGATTACGGCTGGCTCGGCTTCGTGTCGTTCCTGACGCTGACGTGCTGGACGATCGCCGCCGGCTTCCGCATTCTGCTGCGCGACCGGCCGTGGCAGCCTTATCTTCTATGCGCCTACGTCGCCTTCATCGGCAATATCGGGCTCGGCACCTTCATCGACATCGATCACTGGCGCCATGTCTACCTGCTGCTTGGCTTGATCTGGGGTGCCATCGCGCTCGAATACCGCCACCAGTGGCAGCTGCGGGCGGCGCAGCGACCGGCAATCCCCGTCGCGGTTGCTTCAGGCAGGACAGCAACCGAATTCGGTTGACCGGACCCGGTCTATCACGATACATCGCGACCGGTCCGGAGTGTAGCGCAGCCCGGTAGCGCACTTGACTGGGGGTCAAGGGGTCGTCGGTTCGAATCCGGCCACTCCGACCATTAGTTCCTTGAAATCCCTAGTTTTTATTGAAGGCGCCCTCTGGCGCCTTTTCTCGTTTTCGGAACGAAAGGCGCTCAAATCGCCCGTTTCGGAACCCGGAGTCCCGAAAAAGTCCCGAACTGGAACCGGCGAATGTTCTTCATTCGTGCACGCGGAGATCCCGGAATTTGCCTACCAATCCCCCTCCAAAGGAACCCGAAATGCGTATCCTTTCCATTGTGCCCTCAGATGATCCTGGCGATGGGCGCTTTCCGTGCGTTGCCAAGTTCGACGCTGAGATAACAGCCGACATCCGAATGTATGGGCTGCGCCTCTTAAAATCACCCACCGGGAAATACCTATCCTACTCACCGTCTTCCGGTGGGAAGAGGTGCGCCACCTTCTCTCCCGGCTTTGCCGAGGCTATCACGGCCGCAGCGACTGCGGCTTTCAACGGAGGCCGTGCAGCCGATGACGCATCCTAACTCGTTTGAAATGACGCCTTTCGCTCTACCGGCCGGTTTTGGCGAAGATGATCCAGCCAAGCCAGCCGTGGATTTTGTCGACATAGACCCGCGCGACCACGCGCTCGAAACTGTGATTGATTGGGCTGACGTTCTTTACGGCGACATCATTCTTGTTCCTTTCAAAGATGGACTCCCCGATTGGGACAACACGACACGCGACACCATCGAAAAGTTTGCCGGCCATTGGACGGAACTTGAGCCGGAAGACGTACAGCGCCTCGGAATCCTGACGGACGGCTTCGCGCGTTTTTTGGCCGACGATACCAACGACGTGTCGATCGTCACACTTTGGCGGGACGGCACGCCTGAAGTTCGCCAGATCGGCGACGTGACCCTGGCCGGAAATGCTGCCCGCCGCATTATTGAAGACGCGCTCATTGACGACGAGCCGCTAAGTCTGCGCCAGACGCCGAAGACCAAAGAACCTCCGAAGGCAGCCAATGACAACCAGCAAATTCTTCTGATCAATCCGGCGGATTGGTGCGGCCTGCCCGTCCCTCGTCGTGAATGGTTCATTGAAGACATGGTCCCTATGCGCCAGGTCACAATTTTGAACGGTGACGGCGGCGTTGGTAAATCTTTGCTCGCGCTGCAAATTGCCGCGGCAAGTGCCATGTCGGTCGACACCTTAGGTCTCGAGCCGCTGGCCAAGCCTGTGCTCTATCTGGGTGCGGAGGACGGCGCTGACGAGTTCCATCGGCGGCTCGCTGACATCGTCGCCCATCACGGCGTTGGCTTTGACGATCTTTTTCGTTTTCGTCTGCTTCCCTTGGCCGATCGCGATGCGCTGCTGTGCGTTCCGAACCGCGCTGGCGTCATGGAGCCGACCACACTTTGGAAACGCATCGTCGCGACGATTCAGGATCTCAAGCCAGGCCTTGTCGTTCTGGACACTGCGGCCGACCTGTTTGGTGGGGATGAAATCAAACGTTCACAGGTTCGCCAGTTCATCTCGATGCTGCGGAAAGTGGCCATGGAGTCTGAGTGCGCAATCATGCTTCTGGCTCACCCGTCTGTTGCAGGCATGCAATCCGGAAGCGGCTCGTCAGGCTCAACGGCTTGGAATAACTCGGTTCGGTCGCGGCTCTACCTGACCCGTCCGGAAGGCAAGGACGACAGCGACCCTGACGCTCGCGTGCTTACCACTAAGAAAATAAACTATGGGAAGGTCGGCAATGAACTCCGGATGCGATGGCAAGAAGGGGTATTCGTTCTGGACGACGGCAAGCCAACCGCAGCCTCAGGGCTTTTGAACAGGCGTACTGACGAAAGGTTCAGAAGCCTGCTTTCGGCGATCAATCGAACCGGCCAGCGCGTCGCGTCGACCAAGGGAGTGAACTACGCACCTACCGTCCTGGCGTCGCGACCTGATGCAGATGGCTTCACCAAGAAGCAGTTCGAGGCGGCCATGCAGCGCTTGCTTGCGGACGGCATAGTCAAGGTCGTTTGGGAAGGCCCGCCGTCGAAACCGCGGCAACGGCTGATTGTATCGGCAGAGGATTTTGGGCCAGAAACAGAGGTGGAAGATTGATGTTCCACCCCACGTTCCACCCCCCTACCACCCCGTTCCACCCCCCTGTTCTTCCACCCCCCTTATACCCCCGACAGGGTGGAACACCCTTGGAAGGGGCTGGAACCCCTTCCGGTTTTCCACACGCTTCGCTAATTTTCTGATCTGCCCCCTTGCAGCGGTGCATCGGGACAACCATCTCCTGCTTCAACTCGGGTCAGCCGAAGGCAAGGGATCACCGCACCGCTGATTTAAGGTCTGAAACGATCCCACTGCTGGTCTTGTGCGCGGCGTTCGGCTCATCAAGAGGCCCGCGCAAGGTAGAAGGAGAAGCCGCCACATGACGGTCTTCCTCGCTATCGAAACCAGCCAGTCGAACGGGACTACTCGCCGCCTGGCTATGGGCATTACATTGCCCTTGGTTTCGTGGTTCGCAGTTTTCGCTAGACTGTTCTGATGAAGGAAGGGCATCCCGGAAACGGGGTGCCCTTTTCGTTGGAGCGCTCGTAGAATTAGCTCTGCGTGCGCGTACCAGATATAGGGCCTTAGACCGTTTTGGCCCCACAATATTGACACGCAAGGCGAAAACGCCTATAAGTTGAAATTATTCGAGTCTTGCGCAACGCACGGCTCTCATACGTCGACCCAATGTGGCGACGCGCTAGCAACGACTAGCTGAAACAGCGCCTCGAGCGCCATTCCCGAAGACCCCCATATATGACTACATCCCGCACCATCACCATTGGCGACGGCACCGTTCAATTCGCAGCATCAGTTGAAGCGAGTTCTGGAAACTCCGACCAGATCTGCGGCAAATGATAACGGCCTGTCGAGCTCGATTTAACTACAGACAGTCCGAGTCAACCATGCAGACGTCACGCCCTTCTCCGTTGAGATTGAAACAGACACGCTCGTAGGATTCACATTCACGGCCGGTTGTTTGGTTGAATTGGCCACATGAAGAATGCCCGCCCCTGCAATTTGCGAAATCTTCGTCGACGATCTTCGTCATAGGAATCCTGCTCAGGGAAGGACCCCGGTAATCTGCTCCAATAGGCGATTTGAAGACCGCATGAGTCAGAGACGTTTCCGAACCAGCCAGACTAGGAGTGATGAGCAGCCCAAACACGGCAATGAGACCAAAACACAAAATTCTTTTTGACATCGACTTACCTCCCCATTTGCGCTGCTTCGCGCTGGTGTTGTTACATCGAAGATGTATGAAGATTCGTACTAGCCGTTACTGGCCTCCACAGAAAAATAGCTGCCACTAAAATACTCCTGAAAGTTGCCCACGCATAGCACTTAAATATTCCATGACTGGCTACTTTTGGCTATCCACCCGGCCGCACGCCGCGGTTCGGCACCGCCCGGCTTGGCCGGTTCACGCCCTTCTGGCGAAGGGAAATAGAGGACTTCGCACAAATGGAAAATAAGGAACGGCCTGTCTTTGACGTGGCGAACGACAATGCCATTCGAACAGACTTTGAAGTACCTACTGCGATCCCGTCAGAAAAAGAGGCGGCACGCCGTCTACTTGCCGGCCTTGGCGTCGGCGGTGGTGTGTCGATCACCATGGCGTGCGCAAACGCTAACCTTCCGATTGAAAGGGGGTGGCGCTCGCCGCCGCCTGACTCGCGTGTCCCGAACCCATGGAAGCCGCGCAAGCCCGCCGCGAACGATAATGAGCCGCAGGACTGGCCTCTGTTGGAGGCGCTACGGCGTGACGGGCGCGATGATGACATTCCGTGGGTGCGCCGCTATCGCCTGCTTTGCGAAGTCGTCAGCGCCTGCCCGTTTCATGTCAATGTTGGAGGCGGTGACGAGGAAGGGGTGAGCGTCGAGGCTCGCAGTCTTCGGCTGAGCGGAGAGAATTTCGACAAGCCGTTCGCATCTGCCGCACGGAAAGGATGGGAAGGGACCAAACTTGCCGGCGGGGATATTTCCTACCGCGAAACAAGGCGCACCGTGAAGCAGCGTCTCAGCGTTGGGCAGCGCGCGAGTGCTGTGTCAGACGAAACGGGAGAAGACCGGCGCCTTACATCGCTTTGTCTGCACATGGCAGAGGGCGATCGGCTCGCACAGATCGATGGCCGTGTCATCCTAGCGGAAATCAACGAACAGCTGGGTTGGTGGGATACGGCTTCGCTAGAAGATGCGGTACTTGGCGCCAAGACCTTGACGTGGATTGGCGCCACAATGCGTTTCCATCACAAGGCCGCACCTCGAGAGGGCAAAGTTGCCGTCTACATGGCCATAGATCACCTCAAAGAAGTCTGGCGCAAAATCGAAAAACGAGAAGCTTGGAAGATGGAGCGGTGCGAAGCACGCGCTTTAGCAAGAGGGCACGAAATAGTGCAGGAGAAAGCCAGCTATCTAGGTCTGGCAGCCTGAGGTGAACCCCAAATCGATTCCTGCGGTATAGAGCAGGAAGACCTCTTCCACATCATTGGAATAGCGTCGGTTCTGCGAAGTCCCTGACGCTCGCCGGTCTGCGTCGCCAGCGCGCCGGCACCTTTCCCAAATCCGCACGGCCGCTGCCGGCAGTGCGTTGATCGACCCCGCCTGACGCAGCGCGTCGGCGGGCTCCCGTTTCGTTTTACCTATTCATCCCGAAAATTCTGAAAGGAGTCGCCATGCCAGTAAGCGCACGGCAGGGCTGCCAACTCATCGATAGAACTTTACGAATTGCCGATGGCTCAACACGAGAACATGCTCATTGGCTCCGCCAAGCGGGCATGTTGCCGCGAACGCAAGGGGTGCCCGCGCCTATTGATAGCAAGCACGTCGCCGTCATCTTGTTGTCAATTCTCTCGGGCCTGCCGCCCCACTCGAGCGCCGCGCTTGTTGCCGATTACGCCGCGCTTCGCCCCGTGGCCGGCGGCAAGGCATTAGCCGAAACGCTTGCCGGCTTTCTTGATAAGCCGCACGACTTTTTCGAGTTGCGCGTTGATGCGTTCGCGCCGGCCGCAATGCTTAGCTACCGCGGCGAAGATCACGGCATGCAGGTCTTAACGTTCGTGGCCACCGGTCACCACTCCAAGCCAGCCTTCGATCGCGTCTCACTCCTAAGCGCATCGACGCTTACCGAGCTTGCACTGGAAATTGCAGCCGCGGAGCCGCCCAAATTAGGCCGGCGCCGCACGGTCGACCGGTACCAGCGCATCGAGCGCGCTGTTCGATACTAAAGGAAACCTAATGTTCAAAAAGACCACCACTAAAACCCCTGCACCGCTTCGCTTCGACCTGCGACAAGCCGAACCGGCATATGACGCGCTGGCAGAAAAATGCGCAAATCTTCGTGCATCGATTAGCCGGCTGGATGCTGAAGAGTCGGACCTGCTAGGGAAACTAACCCGTCGGACCCCTAAGCCTTCAGACAGCATGAATAGCCGTGTCGCCGAAATGCTTGGCGAGACTGTTGACGACACTGACCCGCTTGTTGACGGAATTCAGGCCCGCCTCCGTGAGGTTAACGCGCTTCGGCAAGATACTCGGTCGGCGCTGGCAATCGCCACTGAACGCCTTCAGCGAGCACGGCATGCGGCGTCTAAAGTAATATGCGCAGGCGCAAGGGACGAATACCTAGCACGCGTCCGCACCTTGGCTGACGCACTCATTGCTGCCCACCAGGCCAATGTGTCCTTGTTCGAAATCACTACCGCCCTTGATGCTGCTGACGTCGTCTGGACGGGTCTGCTGCCGCCCGCACCAGCTAATCGGATGCTGGGCGCCGCGTACGACCGCTCAAACAGGGTTGCCATCTGGCTCAAGGACGCCGCTGCAGACGGTCTGATCGATAAGAAATCCATTCCGGAAGGGCTTACCCAATGACAAAACTAACCATCGAGAAAGCCGTCCGTGGCCGTGAGACCACGAGCGACAAAGAACTTCGTGCGACAAAGGTGAACGGGCGGACGGAAATGCTGCCCGCAGATCCGGTTGCCGTGGCTAAGATACTCAAAGAGAGACGCAATAAATCACCTGCAGCCAAGATGCGCGCAAGGCTGGCTGCGGAGTTGGCCAAGCGCACGGGTAAGTAGGGTGTGTGGTTCACTGAAAGCGGCAAGCCACCCCTACCAGGCAGTCGCACTGTATGCGGCTATGCGCTTCAGTGGGGCGTGCCGTCTGCCGTGCGACCGGGCTTCGACGAGGTGTTTCATCAAGGGTCGCTAACGTGGCCTGAGGACCTGCCGCTCTGCCGGAACCATATGCGTACAGAGCCTCTAGTTAGGCTTGGCAACGCGTTTCGCCTCCGCGCCACCAGCACAGGCCTGTGGGTTGAAGTCGACACGGACATGATACCGGACGGCGACGACCTGCTGCTTGCCGCCAGGCATGGCCCGCTGAGGGCCTGGTCTATCTCGTTCAAGGCGAGTGATGAACGATGGGACCGAACAGGCCATCGACCACTCCGCATCGTGACGGCGGCTCGCCTCCTCGAGGTCTCAATCTGTGACCGCGGCGCGCACCAGACTACAATCGGTATCCTCAGCCGGATTAAGCAGGCGGCGTAAATGATGGGGGTTAGTCGCGATCGGCAGACCACCAGTCACGTACCGGCTGCGTAGTCATCAACTATCGCTATTACAGGAATTCCCTCGCGTGCGCGCAAGCGCGCGAGGCCCCCCAAGGGGGTCTTCATATCGCGCCGATTGGCTTTTTTGCGTACCGCGCCCGGTCCACTGTGCGCGCAAGCGACTCCCCGGTTCAATCAAGATTCCATAGAGGTGAAAACAATGGCCGAAAAGGCAAAAAAGCCGCCTGCGCACCTGTCCGCAGCGGCTCGGAAGTGGTTCCGATCAGTAGTCAATGACTTCGATCTAGAAGACCACGACATGAACCTACTCGTGCTGGCGTGCGAGGCGTTGGACCGCGGAGAGCAAGCACGGCAAAGGCTTGCCGTGGAGGGTGTCGTATTTACCGACCGCTTCGGTTGCCCGCGCGCCCATCCCTGCGTTGCCATCGAAAGGGACTCAAGGCTGGCCTACGCGCGGTTGCTACGAGAGCTTTGCTTGGGCGACGTTGACGGCAACGAAGCACCACGACCGCCCGCTCTGGCCGACAATCGAGGTTACTAATGCCCAGAAAGATGAGAAAATCTAAGCGAAAACAGACGGTTTCGGATGCATGGATTATATGGTCGTGCGATGGAGAACTCCCGCCTGAGCAAGATCCTAGCCATGATGGCTGGCTCGAGTTCGAGTATTTTCTTTTAGACAATGAGCTTAGACAGTGTTGGCAACAGGACGGCGAACGCGCAGTCAGAGAGTGGCTGAAGACGAATCCGGCCGGGACCCGCCCCTTGAACTGGTGGCGGTATGCGCTGCCTTACGCTGGCGAGCGGCGTCATGGTGCGCAACTGGAGTCACCATTCTTGGAAGACGAGACACAGGCAGGATACCTGACGCGGCATGGGCTACTGTTGAAAGGGGAGCGGGTCTAGCCCGGTAGGCCAGGGGAACCGTGTTTACTTATGATTGAAAAACCCGTTACTTTTGATAGGGTGCAAGAGGGAGGTGGGTATGCAGACAACATTGCCTGAAAACAATCTCAATTATCCTGTCCATATATCGGGAGCGAACGGGTCTGGCAGCGGATTTTTCCTAAACGGTCCAGATGCTAGTTGGCTGGTGACGGCAAAACATGTTCTGTTTGAGCAAGACGGAACGCTCTCTCATCCTTCCATAGTATTGACTTTTTACACCTCCAAGCTATCACATCAGTTCACTATTAAAGCCAACTTGGTCAAACTTCAGGCAAAGGGATACTTGTTATCGCACGCCACAGCTGATGTCGCGGCATTGAAGCTTGGGGAGATAGTAGATGGTAATTTTACTGTGTATTTCGATTTTGATTGTAAGCCTGATGTGATAATTACTGGAATTAACCTGATGAATATCACCTCAATCGGCCATGCTGGTCTTTCAAATGATATATTTCTATTTGGATATCCGGAATCAATCGGTGAAAAGGGTCAACTTGAACCATTTAAGCCCTTGTTGCGACGCGGCTGCATTGCTGGATTCAACAGCGTGAATCGAACTATCATTGTAGATGCGCCAGCTTATCAAGGGAATTCTGGCGGGCTGGTTCTTGAAGCTCGGCGGATAAACCCAATTTTGGTCAAGTACCTCGGACTAGGCGTTGTCAGTCAATTCGTGCCATTCATAGAAGAAACGGTGAGTAGGCACTTTGGAACAGTTAACGTGTCAATCGAAAATTCAGGCTACACTATCGTGGAACCGATGGACAAGGTCTTTGAGCTCATAGGGTCGCCGATGCCGTAAGGCAGAATCATTTCAAATCCGCTGTGCGCCCGAAGCACACATCATCTAAGGCCGCCCTTCGAGGCGGCCTTTTCATTTTAGGAACCCCCAATATGACCCTGAACTCTGTAACCGCCCGTTTTGGCGGCCGCGACCTAACGTTTAAAATTGACCGGCAAGACTTGCCGCTATTCGAGGCCTACGCCGGGCTGCCTGCAATTGAAATGTTCATGCGGATCACGGGCGGCAAATGGACGGTCGACAACCTTAAGACGGTCTTAAGGTTCGCCTCGGTGCCGGCGGATAGGCTGAAAGAGCTTAGGCAATTCTCGCGCACGTTGCGCCACATGACCCCAACCGATTCCGGGCTGCTGGACAGCTATTTCAAAGGCTGCGCGCCGCTCATTAAGCGCACATTGAGCACTAATCCTGTCGCGCAGTATGCACTACTCGCGCAGGCCATTCTTGCCGGTGCGCTCTTCGGCATCACTGCTGCGGACGCAATTTTCAGCGATGGCACGGCGGATGGCGAATAACGGTCTCAGGGACTTCGAACGGCGCCTGAAGGCGCTGCCCGCCGCAGCAAAGCGCGCTGCAAAGGTCGCACTAGACACCAGCGCCAACGAGCTTGTTGCCGCACAGCGAAGCCTGGCGCCCCGGGAGGACGGCACGCTGCAGGCATCCATCCAGTGGCGGCAGACAGCGGAGCTTACGCGCTCCATTACCGCGGGCGGCGACACGACTACCGTGGCGGCGCGTGCCGGAGACGGAGACTACGACTACGCGCTCGGCCAAGAATTCGGCACGCAAAACATGCCCGCCAACCCGTTCTTCTGGCCGGCTTTTCGACTGACAAAGAAACGCATTAGAGCGCGCATTAAGCGTGCAATCACCAAGGGAATTAAAGAGGCCTATGGCAAATGACACGCCAAAACTGTCGGTCGACCTAGAGGCACGAGTCACCGCGTTTGAGAAACAACTGAAGAAGGCGACCGCCACAGCCGATCGCCAGTTAGGAGATATCGAAAAGCGCGGCACCCAGATGACCGCAAAGCTCGAGTCCACGATGGCTGCCTCCGCGGCGAAGCTTGGTGGCATCGGAAAGACCTTGGTTACAGCGTTCGGATTCGGCGCGCTCCTTGGCGGCCTTTCAACGCTGCCCGGCGCTGTCCGTGAGGTTGTCCGCGGCCTTGGCGACTTGGCCGATGCGGCTGATAAGATCGGCCTGCCGGTGGAGCAGCTCGAGGCATTCCGCTACGGTGCGCAGCTTGCCGGCGTAGACGCGGCCAGCCTGGACGATGCGCTGGCTAAGTTCACTAAGACGATCGGCGAAGCCAGTGCGAAGGGCAACGACTTTAGCAAGATTCTGGAGCAGAACGGTGTCGCGCTCAAGAACGCCGACGGTAGCATTCGCCCCGTCGCAGACTTACTTGCTGCCTACGCGGACCTCATCAAAAACGCCGGTTCCGAAACCGAACAGATGTTTCTGGCGACAACTGCATTCGGTCGCGGTGGCGGCGACATGGTCAACTTTCTGCGCGCCGGTTCGGAGGGCTTGGACGCGGTCACGGCAGCGGCCAAGGCAGCCGGCGTCGTCCTTGGCGATGATCTCGTGCGCGCCGCCGCAGCTGTTGACGACACCTTCGATGACTTGGCCATGCGAATGGATTCGGTCTTCAAAACCCAAGTGGTTGAAGGCATCCAGACCGTACAAAGCTTAATCGAGAGATTCGAAGCGCTTCCGGGCGCCATCGAGGGAGCGTGGAACTCATTCGAGGGCTTTTGGAATAATCTGGCCAGCATCTCTCCCGAAGACGTGGCGGCGGATAAGTTACGTCGCGCGATGAATGCTGCGGCCGTCAACGGCACTCAACCGTGGAAGGATGGCTTTAGCGTACAAGATATGGACTTTGGCCCTGCCGCGCCGAAAGGCGACAGACTCGGTGCGCCGCCACGCAGGACCGTTGTTTCGATTCCCTCGGGCGGTGGAGGCACCAAGGCGGCAGCGCATGCGCCATCGCTGACTGCAGATGACCGGATCAGCGAAAGCATTCAGGCCACCAAAGATCGCACCGCTGCCCTGCGTGAAGAGATGGCGGCACTTGGCCTATCGTTTGTTGAGGAGACGGAACGCAAGACCGCGCTCGACCTCGAGCAAGAGGCCTTGAAGCAGGTACGAGAAGAAGCCCGCAAGAAGGGCGATGCCGACTGGCAAAACGCGCAGCTCTCGCCCGATCAAATTGCCCAAATCGATGCGGTCTCTCAGGCTTACGCTGAGCAGGCAGACCAGTTGCGAAAGGCGCAAGAAGCACAGGATCTGCAGCGCGATGTGCTGAAGGGGATTTTCAGCGACATGCGTTCCGCGCTGGACGACGGAAAGCTAGACTGGCAGGACTTCGCCAACATCGCCATGAACGCTCTCAGCAAGATTGTCGATAAGATCGAGAATGACCTAATCGACGCCATCCTGCAGGCGAACAGCGCAGCCGGCGGCGGAGGCTTTGGCAGTTGGGTACAGGGCGCACTCAGTTTCTTTGGTTTCGACAGCGGCGGCTACACCGGGCCTGGCGGCAAGAACCAGCCGGCGGGCATTGTCCACAAAGGCGAGGTTGTCTATTCGCAGGACGACGTAAGGCGACACGGCGGCGTCAAGGCCGTCGAGGCCATGCGCAAAGGTAAGGGTGGCTTGCTAGCCGGTATTGGTAGCGGCGGCACGCAGGACAGCCTACAGGGCGGCGCGTCCCTTATGTCGCTAATGCGCAGCCTCGCTAGTGCGCCATCGCTGTCCAGAAGCCACGGCCATTCACAGGACGTTATGCAGGTGGTCGTCGGCGTCTCCGCGGACAACAACGGCAACCTGCTGCCATTCGTGCAGTCGGTGTCACAAGACAGCGTTCGACGTGCCGCACCTGGCATTGTGCGGGCTTCGGTCCAAGAAGGCCAAAAAACCACAAAGAAGAATCTCCCCGGAATGATAGCAAATGCGCAATCGCGGTCCCTCTAAACTCTAACTTTTGGAAGGCGTGGACCTTATGAAATGGAAGATGTCCGACCTTATTCCGTGGGAAGGAAACAGTCCGCGCACATTAAAGCAGGGACGCACGGGGCTTGAAGGTCTCGTATTTCTGGCGCTCGCGTCAAACGCTGTTACGTTCGGCTTGGCCGGATCCGCAGCCGTTATTAGCGCCATAGCAGGCGCGGTTGGCATCGGTATTTCTGTCGGCCTATCCTATCTTTCGTCCGTCATTTTCGCGCCGAAGCAGCCGAAGCCGGAAGATGTCCAAGCTTCAATTAAGAACCCTACTGCGGCACGCACGCGCCATTATGGCCGCGTTAAGGCGAGCGGCCCTTGGGTTTTCGGCGAGAGTAGCCGCGGTAACCTTCATAAAGTAATCGCGATAGGCACGGGCGAACTAGATGCTATTGAGGAAATTTGGGTCGATGACAATGTCGTTACGCCAGACGTCGATGGCGTCGTTAATGACGAACCGTATAAGCACGACCTCCGCATTCTGACGAGGATTGGCTCTGATGCACAGACTTCATATGCTGAGCTGACTGCGGTCTTCCCAGAGTGGACTTCGGCGCACACTGGAAACGGAATTTCGAGCCTCTACGCGCGGCAGAGCGGCGTCGCAGCTGAGTACCTCTCAAAAGTATTCCCCAATGCTGCGCAAACGCTTTATCGCATTGTTGCGCGTGCCTCAAAGGTTTTTCTGCCGTCGACAGGGCTAACAGCCTGGTCCGACAACGCCGCGACGATCATTCGAGATTACATGACACATTCGGACGGCATGCGCCTTCCGGTTTCGCTGATGACGACAACGCAGGCCACAGCAGGCTGGCTTGCCGCATACAATCGCTGCGCAGACCTTATTCCACGCAAGGCGGGCGGCACGGAAAGCCGCTGGCGCCTGTGGGGCAGTTACAACTTCAGTGAGCGGCCCGCCGACGTGTTGGGCCGCATGCTTGCGTGCTCAGACTCGCGCATCGTGCCAACGCCAGACGGCGGCGTGACGCTAGATGTCGGCACGTGGGTTGAACCTACGGTAACGATTGACGAAGATGCCATCGTTGGCTTTTCGGAACTGTCGCGCGGTCTTGATATCCTGACCACCGCGAATGTCATTACGGCCACATATCTTTCGCCAACGCATGACTACCAAGCGACGGATGCCGATCGCTGGATTGATGACGAGGACGTCGCGCTCCGCGGCGAAATTGTCTCTGACCTGACGTTCAATATGGCACCCTCGCACGGCCAGGCACGCAGGCACATGAAGCTTGCCGCCTATCGGGCTAAGCCGAATTGGGTTGGCTCATTCCAATGCAATCTCCGCGGCCTTGCGGCGTTTGGTGAGCGTTTTATCCGCATAACCTATCCTCTGTTCGCCATTGACGAAGTGTTTGAGGTTACGGACTTCCGGTTCGACTTGGGCGAAGGCGGCATTCTAACGACCGTCACGCTGCAGGTTCAGTCTATGCCTTCCGAGGCCTACGATTGGGACGCGGCGACCGAAGAGGGCGAAGAGCCTATTTCGGAAGACACTGTCGTTGACGACACCATTCCGCTGCCTACTGGGCTGGTTGTCGTAGCCACGCCGCAGACGGTTGGCGGCGTGACGGGTAACTATGCTTCGCTGACGTTCGATGCTTCCCCAACAGCAGCACTCATTATCGAGGCACACGGTAGGCTTGTGAGCGACGTGGCTTGGACGACGATTGCCGTTGAGCCTGGTGCAACTGCGGCAACCGGTTTCATCATTAGTGACACCGGAGAGTACGAGTTCCAGTTGCGGTTCGTTACGCAAACGGGGCGCGTTGGTGACTGGACGGAAAGTTACACGCTGACCGCTACGCCCGGCATGAACTTCAGCATAACCAGCAACAGCCAATACCTCGCGATTATTTAGGCTTACGGCTTCACACCGATATGCGGCAGGCGCTCAGCCTTCTCAACGGCAGGCCTGCAGATTATGAGGGCCGCTTTTTCACGCTCGGTGGGCGGTTGGCCAGACTTGGTCGGGTTGCCATGAACCGCGCCTTAACGTCGCCAGTTTTGACCAAGCTCGTCATCAAACCATGCTTCGGCGTCGTAATCCGCTCCCGCGGTCGATCGGAATTTGAGATACCCTGAATACCCTTTAACCCCTAGCCAAGTCTTGAAGCTAGAAAAGCTCGGATGATCGTCGGCTCCCACACCCGTTTCCCTAGCCCAGGTTGTGGCCAAGGAGCGAATCGGATCTTCGCATTCAGCTTTTTTCATAATGAGTCCACTCGCAAGAAAAGAGGCCCGCCACGATTAAGCGACGGGCCGTTTTCTCACTTTTTGTCGTTTTTGGTGTCGCCGTAACCGGGCTTCGGCACCCGCTCTACGGTCGTCTCACGAGGGTTGGCCTCAGCCTCCTTCACCGGGATGAATTGGCCGGTTCCAGAGTCTCTGCCGATATCAAACGTCTTCCTGCTGCCCATTGGGGCTTCTCCTTGATGGCTTGCTATGAGGACCCTCGGGCGCTATCTACTCGGCTGCTAGACTGAGCAATCGCGGTTTTTGCTTGCCTCCGGCGCCATCAACCGTGACCGCAAACTAAACAAGGGCAGCACCCGAATCTCGGAGGCTGCCCTTTTTTGCGCCAAATTTTACGCGCTGTCTACTATAATAACGGAGCGTCTCGGCGTTTCACCAAAAATACACCCGTTATCCCCAACCGTCAACAGCGTTACTAAATAATTTGTAAGTCGAATCCTTGCGACAACCCGTCGCAAATCATAGCTCGAATCGATTCTGCGTCAAAGAGTCAGGTTCTTTTTTTGTTCTGAGATTGACCTGGCTTGGAATATATTCCTATCATAGGAAATGCCGCACCGTCGCCGACACGAAACCATTTCAGAATTCCATCTTGCCAAAATCGAACGGCAGGCATGGCTTTTGACGGTGGAACTCCGCGGTGCGCAGTTGTCGCTCAAGCCATTTGGTGAGCATTGGGATGCTCTCGACCATCTGCATCGGGACATAAAGCGTGCGCTCAATCTGCTTAACAATAGGCCGGCCGATTGGGAGCGTCCGCACGCGGCACCGATGTCGGGTGGTTAGATGCGGCCGGCGAGTTAGTCCACCATGTCGCGCAGCGGCTTCTTGCGCTTCGGCGGCCGGTATTTCTCGACCAGCCTGATCTTGTCGATGTCGATCGTCACCAGCGGTCCCAGATCGACGGTCACCCTGCCGCCTTCCTCGTCTATGCGGGTGATCTCGCCGGCAAGCTCGATCTCCTGCCCCTTCTTCACCTTTGTATGATCGATGATGGAATGCGGAAAGCTATAGCTCGGGATGGAAACGCTGACGCGGTCCTCAGTGACCCGTCTGCGGACTGTGGCTGTGATCGCCACCACGTCACCAATACCCATGCCCGCGCCATTCCATGAGTCTGGGGCGTGCAGGATCTTAGTCAAGATGCAGCTAATATGCCGAATGCTAGTCCTGTGGAATGGCCTACAGAGTGCCGGACACGCAGCCGCCCTTCCGGCGCGCCGCGTTAATCGCATCCATATTCCCCTTCATCTCTGCGATCTTAGCTTCGCGCGCTTTGATGTCTGTCTTATCCATCATGCTGCCAACCGGCAGGCCAACCCAGAACACGCCGTCAACGTCGTGGCGGGCGGTTCTGTCTTGCTCTGCCATTATCGGCGCCAGGTCGGAATTCATTTTGTAGAGTTCGCCTTCCAACTGGCTGCAGGATTTCCCCGCGTACGCGCTGGATGTGACCGGCGCCGACTTGATGTCGAGCGAGCGAGTAGCGCAGCCCGACAAAACGCATACGACTGTAAGCGCATATACCTTGATTTTCATGCTGCCCCCCAATGCCCTCGGCCAGTTTGCACGGATGCAATCACAAAGCAACGACGCTCGAAAAGGAGGCGTTTTCGCCTTTTATCTTTCTGCAAAAAAGGCGTTTTCGCCTATTCACAAGAATCGAACGAAGCTCCGTTGTGGTCTGCGCGCCGGTTCCTGCATCATCATCTCGGAGATTGAGCGTGGCGCTCACTTCAGTTGTTTAAAATTGAGGATGCAGAAAATGATTATTCGCTTTAGACGGAGGAAAATGCTCTCCCACAACGACAACTTCCGTTACGAAATCGGGGAACTAGTCGAAAGTGCAAATGGGTCCTTCCCCGGCGTCATCGAAGGCAGGACGCACACCAACGTCCGACACCGCGGAAAGCGAGGTCCAGATATCTACCAGGTATCTCTGGATGGCGGCGAATGCGCTGGCGAAACGAGGCTAATGGTTGAAGGCGCTCTGCGGCTCAGATCTCGAATTCGCCTAGTAGCCTCGATTCGAAAAGCAGCCTGAGTTCCAGTCGACGGAACGACATGACCAGTTCGAATCGGCACTTGCCTTGTCGCAAGTCACTTAACGATCTATCTTGCACGTGGCGTGCCGGTTCGGGCGGGCCGGTTTTGTCGAACCGATTGTCGACGCTTCGACAATCAGGGCGCGTTCTAGCGTGGTAACTGGGGCGCGCTTTTCTATGTCCGCAGCTTCAGGCCAGTGCCGTTTATGAACTCGACGCCGGCCGCCTCCAGCGCCGTGCGGATGGCGGCCTTGGCGTCATCGGATATCGTCCCCCTGCGCTGCTTCTCGAAATCGACAATTGTGGACAGACCAAGCTTAGCCGCATCGGCTAACTTCGGTTGCGTCCAGTCAAGAAGGGCGCGGGCGGCACGGCATTGCAAGGGCGTCATGCTCATCAACATTTTCTGTTGACGCGGGTTTGCGTCAGGCGTATCAACATATTCGGTTGATAGCCGTAAAGCAACGAGGAGAATCAGATGCGCGGGCAGACAGTTAACGACAGCAGCAGAATGAGACACGTGTACAGCGTGTCGAGGGTGAATGAGCGTGGCATCCCAGTTGAATGGATCGGAAAGGCGGCCGACATTGAGACGGCGACCGAAGCCGCTAACGCCATGGGTCCCGACTACGTTGCGGGGACTTGGAGTTACCGCGCGCATTGACCGCCTTGCGCGGCCTTCGACAAAGCCCCGCCTAGTGCGGGGTTCTTTCTACCGCCCACACGTCCGCCGAGGAGAACCGCATGAGCCGCACCGCTGCAAATGATAATACGCCTGCCACACTGTTGTGGACGTCAAAACAGACTGCCGCGGCATTAGGCATTACAACTAAGACGCTGCTTGCGCACGTGACGGCGGGAGAGCTTGCATACGTCCCGGCGGGGCGCGGTGTTGTTCGGCCGCGCATGAGCTTCATTCCAAATGACGTGATTAGTTTCATTGAATTGAGGAGGACACGTAATTGTCCGTCTACAAACCCAAAAGCAGCCCGTTCTACCAATATGACTTCCAACTTGCCGGCCAGCGGTTTCATGGCTCTACGGGCAGCAAAAATGAACGCGACGCACGCGGAATAGAACGAGACCATCGTGCGAAGGCGAAGGCAGCAATCCAAGCCGCCAAAGCCGCCAAAGGCGGTCCCCTAACCATTGACGATGCAGCGGCTCGTTATTGGCGCGAGATCGGCGAACGGCATGCCAATGCCAAGACGACCTGGACTGATCTCGGCCGGCTTGTCGACTACTTCGGCCCGGGCAAACTGCTGGTGGAAATCACCGACGATGATGTTGCGAAGTTGGTGCAGTGGCGTCGGGCGCAAACTGCTTGGGGCAAAGCAGAGACGAAGGACGGCAAGCCAATGCGATTAGTGTCTCCGGCCACGGTGAATCGTTCAACCACGTTGGTGCTCAAAAAGATGTTCACCCGCGCCAAGCGCACGTGGCGTCACACATTCCCTGCCGAGCCAGTCTGGCGAGATCATTTCCTTGCTGAGCCGCGAGAGCGTGTTCGTGAACTCCACACCGGGGAAAGCGCCGCGCTTCGGCTGGCAACCCGGTCAGACTATACTCCGGTCTTTGAGTTCGAACGCGCCAGCGGTCTCCGCCTGGACGAGTGTCTTCTGCGGTGGAGCGAAGTCGATTGGGAAACTGGTTGGATCGTCACGACAGGTAAGGGCAGCCGCATGGTCAAGACCGCCCTCACCTCTGCTGTTCGGGCAATCCTTTTACCGTTGCGCGGCCACCACAAGGAATGGGTATTCACCTACCAAGCCAAGAGAACACGCAAGCCCGACGCATCCTACAAGGGCGATGGCGAGGAGCGAGTAAAAGGCCAGCGTTATCCGATCACATACAGCGGATTGACCTCCCAGTGGAAAAGGATCCGCAAGACGGCGGGGGTCAAGGACTTTCGATTTCATGATTTCCGCCACGACTTGGCCACCAAGCTATTACGGGCCACAGGCAATTTGAAAACGGTCCAGAAAGCGCTGTCCCACGCCGATATCAAGACCACGACTAGGTATGCTCATGTGCTTGACGAAGAGGTGGCGGCCGCGATGGAGTCGCTGCAAAATGCTGCATTGAAGTCCCGAACAAAGTCCCGAACCCGAAAGCCAAAAACGGCGTAATGGCATGAAGCTAAACACTAATTCCCGTTATGCCCAATTTCCTGGGGGTCAAGGGGTCGTCGGTTCGAATCCGGCCACTCCGACCATTAAAATCCAAAGGCTTAGCCAGTTTTCCCCCAAACTGGCTGTACAGACAATAGCCGCACTGCAGCCGGCGCAACATACGCAGGCGCGTGATCTCATCGAGGAATCGATCACGCATCACTCGTGCGCGAGGCACGGAGGCTGGCGTCTAGCCAGAAGCCCACCGAGAAACCGCGCGGTAATGGCTAGGTAAGCTTTGCTGCGTACGCCAACCTTTATCGTGAGAAAAGGTCCCGCCGCACATGCCAGAACGGCGGGACTCGATCAGGCGCCTTGCATCAGGCAGGGGTGACTCGGGGGTTGGGCATGCCCGGTGCGCGCGGATCGTACTGAACCCTAGGCGCATCAGCTGCAATGCGTCCACCAACCGTCGGTTGGAAAGAACTAATTCAATCCCGACGGCTGGCCTGGCCTGAACAGGCGCGCGCTCAAGGCTCAGTTTCTTCCCGGGGAGGAGCTTTTTGGTCAGGACAATCAGGATAGGGCAATTCTTCACACGGAGAGGGCCTGTCGCCAACGCTGCGATAATGTTCCGCGAGTTTTGCGAAACCGTAGGCGAAGGCGAAAAGAAGCGCGAGGACAACCGCTATTCGGACGGCCATACCGTATTGTAGCAGGATCCTCCCATTGGAGCGCGCGGCGTTTTGGTACGTTTGAATGTTGAGTTCGAAAAAGGTTGGCTCTAGTTGAATTGCCGTCGTCCGCAGTTGTAAGGGCGAGCGGACGCTACGAAGATGCCACGCGCTTTCGCCCTTTTCGGGAGAGATGCAATGTCGCTTCAAGGAGTTGCCTGTCCTGCCGAGCTGACCATGTTGACCAAGGCACTTGATGCCCGATGCCGTGAACTAGGCCTCGCTGATGGAGATCCAGGCAGAGAAGTGCTCGGCCGCAGAGTGATGGATTTATTTGAAAGTGGTCAGCTCAGCGCCGAAGATTTGAGACTGGCTCTGAGCGGCGAGATCTTTAACGCCAAAAATCCTCCGGCGGGAGACAGTGGGCCTTGATACGGCAAGCGGCTATCCGCGCAGCCATTTGAATTACTGGCCCAACGTCTGAATCACTGGCCCAGCGTCGGCTTCCGTGTGCGCAGGAGCGCGTTGTGAACAAATGTGATTTTGCGGTCGGTGCCAGACGGGCTAACTTTACCCATCGAACGAAAGAGGAGAATGATCATGAAGACATTCCTCGCAATAGCCGCGGCACTGACCATGTCCATATCAGCTGCCTCTGCGGATTGCCCCGCGCATTCCAAGGTCCAGGCATCGGTCGACACGCAGACGAAGACAGCAAGCGTCGAGAAGGCCGATATGTCGACTGTCACGGACGCTCAGACGATCAAAAAAGAAGAGCCACAGAAGACCGAGTAGCGGTAATGCTCAGCGGATCCCACGACCCGGATAAATCGCTACTGGCACACATCCACCCACTCGGCGTCGACGAGTTCGGCCAGGCGTTGCGGGCTGAGCCGCACGGCGGCATTCGTCGCGCCTGCCGCCGGGACGACCTCGTCAAAGGCGCGCAGCGAGATGTCGCAGTAGACCGGGAGCGGCGCCGGTAGGCCGAACGGGCACACCCCACCGACGGGATGATCGGTCGCGGCGAGCACCTGGTCGGCGTCCAGCATTCGCGCCTTGCCACCAAACTGGTCCTTGAATTTGCGATTGTCCAGCCTGGAGATCCCGCTGGCCACGATCAGCATCGTCTGGTCGCCGGCGCGCAAGCAGATCGTCTTGGCAATCTGCGCCGGCGCTACGCCATGCGCTTCGGCGGCCAGAGCCACCGTCGCCGAGCTTGCCTCCGTGACGATGACGTCAATGTCGGGCGCGTGTGCGGCGAAAAAGGCGCGAACGGATTCGAGGCTCATCTCCGGCAATTTCCGTCTGGCGTCGCCGTGGCGGCCGGCAAGTCCACTACGTGGCCGAAAAAACGAAGCCCGCCAGGGCGACCCATGGCGAGCTCGTGGAATAAAAGCATGACACGTCGCTACGACACGGATCGCCTTTTGGCAGGCAACACGGCTTCGTCAAACAGAGCGCTTTCCGGAAGTTGAAGCGCGGAGGCAATACGCCGACGTTTCGAGGGATCGGCATCCTTGCCGCTTTCAACATCGGCAATCTCATAGGCTGCCAGCCCGCACGCCAGGGACAGCTCTTCGATGCTGTATCCACGGGCTTCCCGGGCGGTTCGGACGGCACTGCGTTCAGGCGTAACCGCGCTCGCCGCCAGTTCGGAGTAAGGTTCGCGTTTTGCTATTTGGGGCATTGGCAACTCCGTGGGATGAAAGAGTTAGATCAAATCATGTTGTTGCCTGAGACGATCGGGAGAATGCCCGCTCGCCGGTGATTTGCCAAGCATCAAAGATAGCGTCACGGCATCGTGAACCGACGCCGGAATGGATGGCGGATGCCGGCGAGCTGACATCTGGCCGGATCCTCAGCAGACACAGTTCGGAAACGAAATTCTACAGGCCGGAAAAACTGCCGAAAAACTCCAAGGCGATAGTCCCAACCGCAGCGCTCGAGTCACCGACCTGAATCAGTGACGCTCAAATTCCGCCTGCGCAAAAAGGAAATGATGTCATGAAGAAGCCTCTTCTCTCCGCTCTTGGACTTGCAATCGCACTTGCACTCTCGATGCCGATCATCGGCGCAAGCAGCGCGAATGCGACGACGATGCACACCACCGTCAAGAAGCATCACCGCCATCACTACCATCACCGCGTCCACCACTACCGCCACCATCACAAGAAGGTTGTCGCGAAGAAGTACTGAAAACACCCTCGGGCGAACAACCCGCAATCAGGCGTTCTGGTCCTGGATCAAGGGCGGCGCGCTTGCCGGGTTTGCCGTGTCGGCGAAAAATGGCGGCGGTCCGCTGACCACCGCCATTTGCTTTTCTTAACGTGCGGACCTTGAACGCGCTCGCGGCGCGTTTTGCTGTCGGCCGCCGAGGAACAGACTGGCGACGAGCCCGACCAGAACCAGCCCGACAGCGGCCACCGTCGCCGGGTGATCTCGGGCGGTCTTCTCGATCGCCCGGCCTTGCCTTCTGATTGCCGGCAAGGCGTTGCCGAGCCGCTCAGTGATATCCGAATAGTAATCCGACGCGGTATCGCGCCCGTCTTCGTAAAAGGCGCCGCCCTGCTTCAACACGGCTTTCTTCAAGGTGGCCAGTTCCCTGGCCAAGGCCGCGACCTGCTTGTTGAGATCGGTGTCGGAGATGCTCGAAAGCGATGCCATGACGTGCTTCCTTCATCTGCAGAAGGAAGCCTAACGCATGACCCTGAAGACCGTTCCGGTCAACCCGGCGGGCTCTAGCGAACCTGATCTAGCAGGCGCTTGCATTCCAGGAGGTCGAACAGCGCCTCCTGCAGCAACGCGCGATTGTCACGGGAAAGTTTTGACGTGTCCGGCGGAACCGGACCTTCCTCGTCGGTCTTGCCTATACCGAAAAAACGACGGCTGGGTTTCACCCTCGGCTGGCCAACCAGCATTTCGTCGTCCGGGCCGCGCGGCTGCGCCGCTTGCGTCAGCGGTACCGTGTCGGCCTGTCGGCGCTGCGAGATCGCCTCGACCGCCGCCATGTCGCCACTGCCGACGGCGATCAGAAACTGGTTGCCGTTCTCGCGCAACAGCTTCTGCACGCCCTTGATCGTATAGCCCTGGTCGTAGAGCATATGACGAATACCCTTGATCAGTTCGACGTCCTGCGGACGGTAGTAGCGGCGGCCGCCGCCGCGCTTCATCGGCTTGATCTGGTTGAAACGCGTCTCCCAGAAACGCAGCACGTGCTGCGGCAAATCCAGATCCTCCGCGACCTCGCTGATGGTGCGGAAAGCATCAGGGCTCTTGTCCATGGACGAATCCTCACGCTAGAGCATGATCGCGAAAGGCGGGAACCGGGTTCGGGCGACATCACGCTTAACAAAGAGAGCAGCTTTCCGTCCCGGCGGAACGGATCACACCCAATACCGATCCGGCCTACCGAATCGCATCTTATTTCAGCGGTTTATGAAACAATATTCAAGCCCGGCGCAAAAGCAGGGTTCATTTTTCAACCGAAGCCTGGAGCATGATTCTTGGCAAAGGGGGATTGGGCGGCTACTTGCTGCCCTTGGCTTTGCTGTTTTGATGGGAGCGCAGGATACGGTTCTTCAGTACGTTCGACGACTTGAAGGTCATCACCCGGCGCGGCAGGATCGGCACTTCCTCACCGGTCTTGGGATTGCGCCCGATGCGCTCGTTCTTGGAGCGGACGTGGAAGGTCGCGAAGGACGACAGCTTCACCGTCTCGCCGCGAACGATCGCCTCGCAGATCTCATTCAGCACCGCCTCGACAAGCTCGGCCGATTCAGTACGTGACAGCCCAACCTTGCGGTAAACGGCTTCGGCGAGGTCGGCGCGCGTAAGTGTCTTTCCCCCCATACGAACCGTCCCATCAGCTCAAAAACATAAATCGATACAAGCAACGGCAGAACCTAAGTAATTGATCCGTCAAGGTCAAGGACCCGAACCCGATAGTTCGGCACTTACCAGCGGAGCAGGACGGCACCCCAGGTGAAGCCGCCGCCCATCGCCTCGAGCAGTACCAGGTCACCCTTTTTGATGCGACCGTCGGCGACGGCTGCGGACAGTGCCAGCGGCACGGAAGCCGCCGAGGTATTACCGTGCAAATCGACGGTCACCACCACGTTCCGCTCCTCTATCCCGAGCTTTTTGGCCGAAGCGTCAATAATTCGTTTATTGGCTTGATGCGGCACGAACCAGTCGAGATCGGCGGCGCCGATGCCGGCCTGTGCGAACGTCGCCTCGATGACGTCGGTGATCATGCCGACCGCATGCTTGAACACTTCGCGGCCTTCCATCCTGAGGTGCCCGACCGTTCCGGTGGTCGACGGCCCACCGTCGACAAAAAGCTTGTCCTTGTGGATGCCGTCGGAGCGCAGGCTGGCCGCCAGAACGCCTCGGTCGGCGATGCCGCCTGCCCCCGTGCCTGCTTCCAGCACCATCGCGCCGGCGCCGTCGCCGAACAAAACGCAGGTCGAGCGGTCGTTCCAGTCGAGAATACGCGAAAATGTTTCCGAGCCGATCACCAGTACCCGTCTGGCCAAGCCGCCGCGGATATAGAGGTCGGCGGTCGTCACTGCATAGACGAAGCCGGAGCAGACCGCCTGCAGGTCGAAGGCAAAACCGTGGTGCATGCCGAGCCGGTTCTGGATCTCGACCGCGGTCGCGGGAAAGGTGTTGTTGGGCGTCGAGGTCGCCAGCACGATCAGGTCGATATCGTCAGCCGTCAGGCCGGCGCTGTCGAGGGCCGCGCGCGCTGCCGCCTCGCCCAGCGAGGCCGTCGTCTCGTCGTCGGCCGCAATGTGGCGCTGGCGAATGCCGGTGCGCTGGACGATCCACTCGTCCGACGTCTCGACCATGCCTTCGAAATCGGCATTCTTCATAATGCGGCGGGGCAGCGCGGCGCCCGTGCCGCGCACGACGGATCTGATCAATGCTCTTTCCTATTCCTTTGCGTCGATGACGACGTCGGATTTCCGGATTGTCTGGGCATTCGGATTGCGGGCATGGAACAGGTCGAGATCGGCTTCGATGCGGTCAAGCAGATTGTTGCGCACCATGTCGTAGCCAAGCTCGATCGCCGCCGCGAAGCCATCCGAATCAGCCCCGCCATGGCTCTTCACCACGATGCCGTTCAATCCGAGGAAGACGCCGCCATTGGAGCGGCCGACATCCATCTTCTCGCGCAGGCGATCGAAGGCGGTCTTGGCGAAGATATAGCCGATCCTGGCCATCAGCGTCCGGTTCATCGCCGCGCGCAGATAGCCGGCGATCTGCCTAACGGTGCCTTCCGCCGTCTTCAGCGCGATGTTGCCGGCAAATCCCTCGGTAACGACGACGTCGACACTGCCCTTGCCGATGTCGTCACCCTCGACAAAGCCATGGTAGTTCATCGAGGCCATGTTGGCCTCGCGCAACATACGACCCGCCTCCTTGACCTCTTCCTGACCCTTGATCTCCTCGACGCCGACATTGAGCAGCCCGACGCTCGGCCGTTCGATGCCGAAAACCGAGCGCGCCATGCCGGTGCCCAGAATGGCAAAGTCAACCAGTTGATGCGCATCCGCGCCAATGGTGGCGCCGACGTCCAGCACCACGCTCTCGCCGCGCAATGTCGGCCAGAGCGCCGCGATTGCCGGGCGATCGATGGTCGCCATGGTGCGAAGGCAGAATCTGGACATTGCCATCAGCGCGCCGGTATTGCCGGCCGAGATGCAGGCGTCGGCAGTGCCTGCCTTGACCGCCTCGACGGCCTTCCACATCGATGACTTCCAGCGGCCATGGCGCAGCGCCTGGCTCGGCTTGTCGTCCATCCGCACTGCGATCTCGCAGTGCACGAACTCACTCACTTCCGCCAGCTTAGGGAATTTGGCGAGTTCGGGCCGTACCACTTCTTCGCGCCCATAAATGACGAAGCGTATATCCGGACGGCGGGTGGCGACAGTCATGAGCGCCGGGATCACCACGCTTGGCCCGTGATCGCCGCCCATGGCATCGATGGAAATCCTGATCACGCGGTGTTCATCTCACGGTTGATTGGCCAGCGGGCTTGCCAAGGTGCGGGGCTCGCGAAGGTTCGGCGAAAATAACGGTTTTGGGCTGCCGCACAACCAACTTTTCTCAAATTGGGTCAGCCATCAGGATTTTCCCAACAGTGATCTGAGCTTTTGCTGGAATTCATTCTCCACAGGCTCGGTATCGCCGGCGGCCTCCAGCGATACACCCGGCTTGCGCGGATATGGATCGATCGCCAAGCCAAAGAACTGCTCGGCAAGCGCCCCGACGTCGATCGCATCGCCGGAAAAGGTTTCCGGGCTGTCCGGGCCTTCGGCGTCGAGCAGGATCTCACCGCCGCCGTCGAAACCTTGCCGCCCGAGCTTGGATTGCTCCGGCAGGAACAGCGCTTCGACCGGCTCGTCGATATGCGCCTCGACCGGGTCGAGGGTGACGATGCAGGCCTGCGTTATATCGGCCTCGACATGGCCGCTGACTTTCACCCCGTTGCGTTTCCAGGGCTCGACCAGGAGTTCGGCGCGATAATTCTCGACCGAAAGCAGCTCGTGCTCGACGGCCAGCAGGGCGCGCTGCCCAGCGTCGGCATCGATCACCACCGGCAGCCCCTTTTGCGGCAGCCGGGCGACATTTGCCAGGAATGACACTGGGCTGTGGGTATCAGGGTGTTTCATCTTCGCCTCCACTTCGCCACCTTCATAGGCCTGCCGTCGCTCAAGCGTTGGCCACGGGAAATGACACCGTTCCGGAAACGATCGATTCGGTCGGCTGTTCCGCGAGTTGCCTTGATGCATCGGCGGCATAGAGTGCCAGTTGCGACGCTTGCGGCCAGGCGCCGGCATCCGGCCTGACATTGCGGGCAAGGGCGACGGCGAGTGCATCATGGTCATTTCTTTGCAGCGCATCATCATAGGCGGCGGTACGGCCATAGAACATTTTCGCCAGTTTCCGCATTCGCTTCGGCACGCCGACGTCGCCAATGCCCAATTCACGCAACGAATGTTCGACATCCATGAAGAACTCGTCGATCAGCACCTGCGCAACCTCTGCCGCAGCACCGCCCTCGCCGCGCAACCGGTGCTGAAACACGAACATGTGCAACGACAGCATCTCGAAGCGGCCGAGCGGCGTGTCCGGTACGTTCCAGGCGGAATAAAACACCGTTTGCCGCGCCGCCGCCACGATTTGTGCGTAAAGCGCCTCGGTGATGGCGCGGTTGGCATGTCGTTCGCGGCCAAAGAGGCGCTGGAACATTTGAGGGTGGTCTCCCGGGACCGTTTGTTGAAGTGGCCTTGTTGCATCGGCAAGCAAGCTGGTTTACCGGTTTTGCGGCCCAGCGCAAGTTGCGGCCAGCTTATGGAGTTGTAGTTGCGCGCGCTGAAATTCAAGTCGACTTTCCTGCCCAAGCCCGGCGGTGCGGTTTCGCTGCTGGTGATCGCTGCGGCACTTTCCGCCTGCAATTCGTCCAAGATGATCGGCGATCTCAATCCGAGCGAGACGCTGACGCAAGGCTACGTCATAGACCAGCAGGCGATCGACCTGGTGCCGGTCGGCTCAAGCCGCGAACAGGTGCTGCTGGCGCTCGGCACTCCCTCGACGAAGGCGACCTTCGATAACGAGGCCTTTTATTACATTTCGCAGACGCGCAAGCGCTATGTCGCCTTCGACAAGCCGCGGCTGGTCGACCAGCATGTGCTGGCGGTCTATTTTGGCGATGACGGGCGCGTCACCCAGATCGCCAATTACGGCTTGAAAGACGGCAAGGTGTTCGACTTCATCTCGCGCACCACGCCGACCGGCGGCAAGGACCAGAACTTCCTCAGCCAGATCATCAGTGGCGCCAGCAAGCTGGCGCCTGGTATTCCCGGCGCCAGCGGCGGCAGCACGCTCGGCGGCAGCTGATCCACCCGAGGGTGTCGGCTTCCTTCCGTTCCTTTCGCTTCCCTGTAAGCGGCATATCTCAGGCAATGAAGAACCCGCGGGAGCGATCCCGCGGGTTTTGTTTTAAGGCCATAGCGACCGAGCTTAGCCGTGCGCGAGAACGGCCAGCAACAGCAGCGCGACGATGTTGGTGATCTTGATCGCCGGGTTGACCGCTGGGCCGGCAGTATCCTTGTAGGGATCGCCGACCGTGTCGCCGGTCACCGAAGCCTTGTGCGCTTCGGAGCCCTTGATGTGCTTGAGGCCGTCCTTGTCGACGAAACCATCTTCGAACGACTTCTTGGCGTTGTCCCAGGCGCCGCCGCCGGAGGTCATCGAGATGGCGACGAACAGGCCGTTGACGATGACGCCGAGCAGCGAGGCGCCAAGCGCGGCAAAGGCGGATGCCTTCGAACCGGAGATCAGGAGGACGCCGAAATAGACCACCAGCGGCGCCAGCACCGGCAGCAATGACGGAACGATCATCTCCCGGATCGCTGCCTTGGTCAGAAGGTCGACGGCGCGCGCATAGTTCGGCTTCGAGGTGCCTGCCATGATGCCCGGATCCTCCCGGAACTGCTTGCGCACCTCCTGGACGATAGCACCCGCGGCGCGGCCGACGGCGGTCATGGCGATGCCGCCGAACAGATACGGGATCAGGCCACCGAAGATCAGGCCGGCGACGACGTAAGGATTGGAGAGGTCGAAGGAGACGTCGCCCATACCCTGGAAGTAGGGGTATTTGTCGCCATTGGCGGCAAAGAACTTCAGGTCGTTAGAGTAGGCCGCGAACAGCACCAGCGCGCCGAGGCCGGCCGAACCGATGGCGTAGCCCTTGGTTACCGCCTTGGTGGTGTTGCCGACAGCGTCGAGCGCGTCGGTTGACTGGCGCACTTCCTTGGGTAGGCCGGCCATTTCGGCAATGCCGCCGGCATTGTCGGTGACCGGGCCGAAGGCATCGAGCGCGACGATCATGCCGGCGAGGCCAAGCATCGTCGTCACCGCGATCGCCGTGCCGTAGAGGCCGGCGAGCTGGTATGTCGAGATGATGCCGCCGACGATGACGATCGCCGGTAACGCCGTCGCTTCCAGCGAGACCGCGAGGCCCTGGATGACATTGGTGCCGTGACCGGTGACCGAGGCCTGGGCGATGGAGTTCACCGGACGCTTGTTGGTGCCGGTATAATATTCGGTGATCACCACGATGAGTCCGGTCACCGCAAGGCCGACAAGGCCGCAGATGAACAGGTTCGTGCCGGTGATGGTCATGCCGGCGACGGTGCCGATCTCACCCCAGCCGATGCATGCCGAGGTGGCCACGGCAAGGCCGACAATTGACAGCAGGCCGGTGACGATCAGGCCCTTGTAGAGCGCGCCCATGATCGAGCCGCTGGAACCGAGCTTGACGAAGAAAGTGCCGACGATCGAGGTGAGAATGCAGGCGCCGCAGATGGCCAGCGGATAGAGCATGGCCGCGCCGAGAACGTCGGTGCCACCGAAGAAGATGGCGGCGAGGACCATGGTGGCGACCACGGTCACCGCATAGGTCTCGAACAGGTCGGCGGCCATGCCGGCGCAATCGCCGACATTGTCGCCGACGTTGTCGGCAATGGTGGCCGGATTGCGTGGATCGTCCTCGGGAATGCCGGCTTCAACCTTGCCGACAAGATCGCCGCCGACGTCGGCGCCTTTTGTGAAGATGCCGCCGCCGAGACGGGCGAAGATCGAGATCAGCGAGGCGCCGAAGCCGAGCGAAACAAGCGAGTCGATGACGACGCGATCGTTTGGCTGCAGACCCATGAACTGGGTCAGGATCAGGTAGTAGATCGAGACGCCGAGCAGGGCCAGGCCAGCAACCAGCATGCCAGTGATGGCGCCCGACTTGAAGGCGATCTCGAGGCCGGCAGCGAGGCTGTTGGAAGCCGCCTGCGCGGTACGCACATTAGCGCGCACCGAGACGTGCATGCCGATGAAGCCAGCGGCACCCGATAGAACGGCGCCGATCAGGAAGCCGATGGCGGCGGTGATCGAAAGCAGCCACCAGGCAAGCAGCAGGACCACGACGCCGACGATGGCGATGGTGGTGTACTGGCGCGCCAGATAAGCCTGAGCGCCTTCGCGGATGGCCGCGGAAATTTCCTGCATGCGTGCATTGCCCTGATCGGCCGCGAGGACCGAACGTGTCGCCCAGATGGCGTAAAGGACTGAAAGCAGACCGCAGGCGATGACAGCTGAAATTATGGTCATTGCCGAATTTTCCTCGATTGGTGGCCCAAAAGAACCCCTCCCCGGGCCGTTGAGACAGGGGACGAATTTTCCGCAACCGGAATCCGTCCCTTCGCAGCGGCTTATGCGAAACAGGGCTCGGAACGTCAAGATATTGTTCCGTTCCTGTCCGGCTTTCGCCCAAAAGATCCCGGGTTTCGCCCAAAAGGCTGGACGGCAGCGCCTGTCGACACTGCCATCCGGTTAGATCGGTTGAAATCGGCGAACAGTGGTCAGGCTTTACGCGGGTCGCCGTCCGGCTGGACGACGAAGACCAGCACCAGCAGCATGGTGATGTAGAATTTGAACGCCGCCTCCTGACCATTCCAAGTCGAAGACTGCCACATGGCGAACCACTCGCCGCCAACGACCATGAAGCCGAAATACCAAACGAGGAAGCCCATTGTGGCGGCAATGATGGCGAACTTCTTGGCATCGTTGAAAGCCTGTCCGCTGGCGTTGCGCGCCTGCCAGAGTTGCCAGGCGGCGATTAGGTAAAGCAGGCAGGTCAGCGCCTCGCCAATGATGATCAGCCAGTAGCCAGCCGTCCACAGCGACGGGTTGGTGATCGAGCGGTACATCAGTGCATTGCCGGGAAAGGTCGTATCCATGCTCAGCACATGCTGGACAAAGGCGAAGTTTGAGCCGTAATCGGTGATGTTGCCGAAGGCGACGAGGAAGGCGAAAGCCGCCAGACACAAACACATGACGATCTTGGAGAAACGCGCGGTCATGGCAAGAACTCCTGCTGAAAGATCGGGGCATCGCACTCATCAATCGCCGAGTCCCGAAGATCGCGCAACGGGTGGGCCAGTGATCATCGTGCTCACAGCCATCGCGAGACATTATGCCGGCAAGCAAGACATTGCCGAGACTGTCGAAGCCCTCGATCTCGACAGTGATTGCGCGGTGGGCGACTTGGTCTCTGTGGTTAGAGCCGACACACAGCACGATTTCGCCATCATCCGCCGCCGCTGGATCACCGGCGAGACGGGCACAACGCTGGAACTGACGCTCGATCATCCGACGCGGTCGACCGGCCACTGAAAAAAGAGCGAACTTCGCCCCGAGACGCTACTCGGGCTCGCGTCCCATGCGCCGGGCGGTGTAGCGCTCGACCGCCGACAGCCCGTCATAGATCAGCACGGCAAGGGCGGCGACGATCAGGCCACCCTGCAGGATGAAGGCGAGGTTGTTCGACAGCAGGCCTGCGATGATCACCTCGCCCAGTGTCCTCGCCGCTACCGTCGAGCCGATGGTCGCGGTGGCGAGGCTGATCACCACCGACAGCCGGATACCACCGAGAATGATCGGCGCGCTGAGCGGCAGCTCGACCTTGACCAGTCTTTGCCAGCCGGTCATGCCGGCGCCACGCGCCGCCTCGACTACGTTGGCCGGCAGCGTCGTCAGGCCGGTCAGCGCATTCTCAAAGATCGGCAGCAGTCCGTAGAGAAACAGCGCAATCAGCGTCGGCTTTTCGCCGAAGCCGACGGCCGGCACGGCAAGCGCCAGCACCGCCACCGGCGGAAAGGTCTGGCCGATATTGACCAGGCTGCGCGACAGCGGCAGGAATTCGGCGCCGGCTGGCCTGGTGACCAGAATGGCGAGCGCGACCGCAACGATCGTCGCAGCAACCGTCGCGATCAATACGGTCCGCAGATGCAGCAGCGTCAACGTCAAAAGGCTGCCCTGATTGTAGATTACCGGCGCGTTGTTCTCTGTCAGCGGCCTCAGCAGCGGTTCGAACCAGCCGGGATTGGCGACGAAGGCAATAAGCACCACCACCAAGGCAAGCCTGAGCAGCGACGGAAGCCAGGCTTTCATGCCGGCCTCGCCGCGCGCTTAACCAGCCCGTCCACAGTGACGCGGCCAAGCGGCTTGCCGTCGGTATCTTTCACCGGAAGTGCCGGGCGGCCCGACCACAGGAGTTCGGCGAGCGCGTCGCGTTGGCTGGCGTCACCGGGGATCGCCTCGCCTTCGGCCGTGCCTTTTTCCACCGCGTCGCGCACCCGGCCAAGCGACAACAGCCGGAACGGTTTTTCACTGGCGCCAACCAGGGTCTCGACAAACGCGCTGGCCGGTTTCGCCAGTATCTCGGCCGGCGCGGCATATTGCACTACTTTGCCGCCATCCATCACCGCGATCTTGTCGCCCATGTGAACGGCCTCTTCCATGTCATGGGTGACGAGGATGATGGTGGTGCCGAAGCGTTTCTGGATCGCCAGCAGATCCTCCTGCGCCTTGTTGCGGATGATCGGATCGAGCGCGCCGAACGGCTCATCCATCAACAGCACGTTGGGTTCCGCGGCAAGCGCCCGGGCGACGCCGACGCGCTGCTGCTGACCGCCGGAAAGCTCATGCGGATAGCGTGGCCCGTAGGCTTGCGGGTCGAGCTGGTATAGCGTCATCAGCTCGTCGACGCGGGCCTTGATGCGGTTGGCGTCCCAGCCGAGCAATACCGGCACAGTGGCGATGTTCTGCGCCACCGTGCGATGCGGAAACAGCCCGTGGCCCTGGATGGCATAGCCGATGCTGCGGCGCAGCTCATAATCCGGGACCGAGCGGTTGTCGACGCCGTCGAGCTTGATCACGCCCGATGTCGGCTCGACCAGCCGGTTTATCATGCGAAGCAGCGTCGTCTTGCCGGAGCCGGAGGTGCCGACGATGACGGCGATGCTGCGCGGCTCGATTACTATCGACACGTCGTCGACGACTGTCGTCTCGCCGTAGCGCTTGGTGATGCCTTCGATCTCGATCATGCCGTCTCAACCCTGCGCTTGCTTGCGCTCATTTCGATCACTGCATCGAGGATGATGGCAGCGGCGAAGGCCAGCACCACCGTCGGAACAGCACCGAGCAGCACCAGGTCCATCGCCGTCTGGCCGACCCCTTGGAATACGAACACGCCAAAGCCGCCGCCGCCGATCAACGCGGCAATCGTGGCGAGGCCGATATTCTGCACCAGCACGATGCGGATGCCGGTGAGGATCACCGGGAAGGCCAGCGGAAACTCGACGCCGAACAGCCGCTGGCGGTCGGTCATGCCCATGCCGCGCGCTGCGTCGTTGGCGGCACGCGGCACACCGGCAAGGCCGACCACGGTGTTGGCCACTACCGGCAGCAGTGAATAGAGGAACAAAGCGACGAAAGCCGGCGCTGTACCGATGCCGCGAATGCCGAGCGCGGCAGCACCCGGAACATGCGAAGCGACCCAGCCGAGTGGTGCGATCAAGAGGCCGAACAGCGCGATCGAAGGAATGGTCTGGATGATGTTCAGCACGTTGAGCACGCCGGCCCGCAATTTCTCGACGCGATGGCAGAGGATGCCGAGCGGCAGGCCGATAATCACCGCAGCCGCCAGCGAACCCAGCGCCAGCGTCACGTGCTTGGAGCCTTCCGCCCAAAAACTATCGGCGCGATTGAAATATTCCTTGAGGATCGACAGGCTGTTCCAGCTTCCCGAGACGAGCAGCAGCCCGATCGCCGCGGCGGCGACAACAAGCACGCCGATGCGTGCCTGCGGCGACAGGTTCAGCCGCGTAAGCACGTCGGCGAGCAGAAGCGTGAAGGCGAAGATAAGCAGCCAAAAGCCCGAAGCCGGCGAGATACGGGCGAAGGTGTTGCCGGCGGGTGTCAGGAAACTGCCGGCGACGCCGATCAGCAGCGCCAGCGCTGCAAGCGCAACCACACTGGCGGCGAGGCGCAGAGCAAGCGGCGTTTTCAGCAGCGCAATGAGCGCCGCTGCGACGACAATCGCCATCAACAGCGGACCGACCGTCGCAGGCAAAGATTCGAGGATCGAGCGCGCCTCGCCGGGTACGATGCGATTGGCGCGGAAGGTGGCGAATGGCGCCGCAAAAGCCGCATAGGCCGATATCGCCGCGATGACCACGCCGAGCTTGTCGAACCGGATGCGCACGCCCTCCCCCATCGGCCGATCCGGCGCACCTCGAAAGCGGAGCGCCGGAATCGCCTTACTTCAGGAAGCCGTTCTTTTTCAAAAAGTCCTCGGCGACGCCCTTGACCGGCTCGCCGCCAACCTGCACGCGACCATTCAACTCCTGCAACGTGACGAGATCGAGCTTGGCGAACACCGGCTTCAGCAGCGTCTCGATCTCCGGATGCTCCTTCAGCACCGCCTCGCGGATGATCGGCGCCGGCTGGTAGACCGGCTGCACACCCTTGTCGTCCTCAAGCACGACGAGGCCGGAGGGCGCGATGCCGCCGTCGGTGCCATAGACCATGGCGGCGTTGGCGCCGTTGGTCTGGTTGGCTGCGGCGGCAATTGTCGCCGCCGTGTCGCCGCCCGACAGCGTGATCAACTGGTCCGGCTTCAGCGTGAAGCCATAGGTCTTCTGGAAAGCGGGCAGCGCGGCCGCCGAATTGACGAACTCGGCGGAGGCCGCCAGCACCACCTTGCCGCCGCCCGAGACATATTTGCCGAAGTCGGAAAGGGTGACGAGCTTATTGGTATCGGCGACCTCCTTGCGCAGGGCGATCGCCCAGGTATTGTTCGCCGGTGACGGTGACAGCCAGACGATCTTGTTGGCGTCGTAGTCGAGCTTCTTGGCAGTCTCGTAGGCCTTGGCGGCGTCTTTCCACACCGGATCATCGGCCTTCTCGAAGAAGAAGGCGGCGTTGCCGGTGTATTCCGGATAGATGTCTATCTCGCCGGCTGTAATCGCCTTGCGCACCACAGGTGTGCCGCCGAGTTGGATGCGGTCGGTGGTCTGGATATCGTTGGCGTTCAGCACCAGTTGGATGATATTGCCGAGCACGCCGCCCTCGGTGTCGATCTTCGACGACACCACCACCTGGGCACTCGCCGAGGCCAACGCAACTCCGAGCGCCAGTACAGCGCCGGCCAGAACCTTGATTGAAAACATCTCACAAATCCCTTGCTGTGAACCGGAATACGGCTGCCGCATATGAGCATGGCTTCGATGCCCCGTCGGGGTACACGGTTTCATAAGAAAGGGGATGGGCGCAATAATTTTGTTCGGATGCGAGTGACTCCGCCGTTGCCTCGTCCCGACAGCGTGACGTCAGCTGGCCGCGCGCAAGCCCGTCATCTTCAACACGCCCAGTGCCACGAAGCACAGCACGACGACCGGGAAAATCATCCAGTTCAACATCTCCCAGCCCCAGGCATTGTAGACCGCCCCCGACATCAGCGAGGCGAAGGCGACGGAGCCGAACAGGACGAAATCGTGAAACCCCTGGACCTTGCCTTTTTCGGATGACTGGTAGCTGTCGGCCACCATGGCGGTGGCACCGATGAAGCTGAAGTTCCAGCCAAGGCCGAGCACGATCAGCGCCGTCCAGAACTGCCACAGTGCCAACCCTGACAGCGCCACTGTGGCGCAGCCAATCAGCAGCACCAGGCCGATCGCCACGATCCGCTCAGCGCCGAAGCGATAGATCAGCGACCCCGTGAAGAAGCTCGGCGCGAACATCGCCATCACATGCCAGGAAATGCCGAGCGTGGCGTCGTCGGTCGAAAGGCCGCAGCCGACCATGGCCAGCGGCGCGCCCGTCATGACGAAGCTCATCAGCGCGTAGCTGCCGACGGCGCAAAACAGCGCTGCGACGAAGCGCGGCCTGGTGACGATTTCCGAGAGCGGCCGGGCGTCGCTGTCGGCGATTTCCACCTTGTCGGTTGCCTTGGCCGGGATGCGCAACAAAGAGAGAATGGCGGCGCCGACCGCCGCCAGCACCAGGATGGACGCAAACGAGCCGGCAAACTTCACCGGCGAGAACAGGTCGCCGGTGAAGATGACGATCTGCGGTCCAAGGATGGCGGTGACGATGCCGCCGGCCAGCACGAAGGAGATGGCGCGCGCCTTGAATTCAGGCGGCGCATTGTCGGCGGCGGCAAAGCGGAACTGCTGGACGAAGGCGCCTCCGATGCCGATCACGGCCAAGCCGAAAGCGAATAGCCAGAAGCTGGCATGAAACAGCGCCAGCGTGGCGACCAGCCCGCCAAGCGCCGTGACCGCTGTGCCGGTCATGAAGCCGTCGCGCTGGCCGAGCCGGCGGATGATCGCCGCGGCCGGCAAGGAACCGAGCGCCACGCCGACATTGAAACCGGTGATCGGCGCGGTTGCCAGCGACTTGTCAGCATCGAGCAGGTACTGCCCCGCCAATCCGCCCATGGAAATGGCGATGGGTGCGGCCGAGCCGATGATCGCCTGCGAGGCTGCGAGGATGAAGGCGGTGCGACGCGCTTCCTTGCCCGCCCCAACGGCGACGATAGCAGTCATGAGGCGTCCTTGCCGCGGCCCTCGCCACGCACCCGGCGCGACACGCGATCAAGCACCGCATTGACCAGTTTCGGCTCGTCTTCCTCGTAAAATGCCTTGGCGATGTCGACATATTCGGAGACGATAACCGCCACCGGCACGTCCTCGCGCTGCATCAGCTCGTAGACGCCGGCGCGCAATATGGCGCGCAATGTAGAATCGAGCCTCGACAGAGGCCAGTCCTCGGTCAGCGCCTGTCGGATGACTGGATCGATGGTCTTCTGGTGCTCGACAACGCCGGCAAGAATGGCGCGAAACCATTGCGCGTCGGCCTCGCGATAGAGCGCGCCGTCGACTTCCTTGCCGAGCCTGAACGCCTCGTACTCGGCGGTGATCTCGAAGACGCCGCTGCCGGCGACATCCATCTGGTAGAGCGCCTGCACGGCGGCCAGACGGGCAGCACCGCGCTTGTTGGCGTGGCGCACCGTGGGCTGGCCGGGCGAAGCGGGTTCGCTCACGAGGGCGCTCCCAGCTGTTCCTTTAGAGCGATCATGGTCAGCGCCGCACGCGCCGCAAAGCCGCCCTTGTCGCCTTCCGAACGCCTGGCCCGTGTCCAGGCCTGTTCGTCGTTTTCGGTGGTCAGGATGCCGTTGCCGATGCAGACCGCATCCTGCACGGACAGGTCCATCAGGGCACGGCTGGATTCATTGGCGACGATATCGAAATGATAGGTGTCGCCGCGGACCACCGTGCCGAGGGCGACGAAGCCGTCATAGTTCGTCCCGCCTTCGGAGGCACCGTCGAGCGCGAAGGAAATCACCGCCGGGATTTCGAGCGAGCCCGGAACGGTGACGACATCGTATGTCGCGCCCGCTTCCTCGAGGGCCTTTGTCGCGCCTTCGAGCAACGCGTCGGCAAGGTCGTCGTGAAAGCGCGCCTCGATGACAAGAACGTGGGCCTTCTTCTTCGGACGGATGAACGCTTTGCCGTGTTGGGATGTGCCTGCCATAGATGTCTCCGGGGATCGCCGGTGACTTAGGCCGAAGCCGGTTTGATCGCAAGCGGAAGATTGCGGAAGGAACTTTCAAGGCCAACTCGGCGGCGGTCGCACCAGGGAATGGGCTTTATGGACGAGCGCCTCAAAGCCCCTCTTTAGCCGCCTCCACCAGTCGCGCCGCATAGCGGGCCATGGTGTCGATCTCGAGATTGACGCGATCGCCGACCTGGCGTTCGCCCCAGGTGGTGACCGTCAGTGAGTGGTGGATCAACAGCACGTCGAAGCGGCTGCCTTCGACCTTGTTGACGGTCAGCGAAGTGCCGTCGAGTGCGACGGAGCCCTTGGGCGCGATGAATTTGGCCAGCTCTCGCGGTGCATCCAGGGTGAAGCGAACGGCGTCGCCTTCCTCCTTGCGCCCTACGATCTCGGCCATGCCGTCTACATGGCCTGAAACGATATGGCCGCCAAGCTCGTCGCCGATCTTCAGCGCCCGCTCCAGGTTGATGCGCGTGCCGGATTTCCAGCCCATCGCGGTCGTCAGCCTGAGTGCTTCTTCCCAGGCCTCGACCTCGAACCAGCGTGCGTTGGCGCCGTCTTCCGGCAATCCCGTCACCGTCAGGCAGACGCCGCCGCAGGAAATCGAGGCACCGATGGCAATGGTCTGCGGATCGTAAGCGGTGTCGATACGCAAACCGACGCCTTCCCTGAGCGGCTTCACGGCAGCGACGGTGCCGACATCGGTGACGATTCCAGTGAACATTAGTTTGGCCCCGTGAACATCAGGTCGGTCCTAGATGTCTCTTATCCATTCCGCATATGTATCTTCGCCGAAACGCATGTTGCGCAATTTGCGAAATCCCGGCGGGATATTGTTGGCATCGATCGGCGATACAATGCCGCCCTCGCCGATCGCGTCCGGCCCCTGAAACAGCACGATACGATCGACCAGTTGTTCGTCGAGGAACGCCTTGGCCACCCTCGCGCCGCCCTCGACCAGGACGCTTGCCATGCCGAGCGCCGCCAGATCCTCGAACAGTTCCGGCAGCGCGATATCGCCTTCATAGGTCTCAGTACCGATGAAGCGAACGCCGGCACGTTCGAGCGCGGCGCGCCGGTGCGGATCGGCCTCGGCGCAGGCAGCGACATAGAGCGGCACACGGTCGACGCCGGCGACCAGTTTCGAAGTCTCGGGTAGCCTGATCTGACGGTCGAGTACGATGCGCGCCGGCGAACGGCTCTCCAGTCCCGGAAGCCGAACCGTCAGCGCCGGATCGTCCTCCAGTGCCGTGCCGATGCCGATCAATATGCCATCGGCTTCGGCGCGCATCAGATAGACTTCGCGTCGGGCGATATCGCCGGTGATGGAGAGCTGTCCCTCGCCTTTCACGCCGATCTTGTTGTCGCTCGAAAGCGCAAGTTTCAGGATCACTTCCGGGCGTTTTTTCAGAGATCGAATTAAATAGCCGGCCATCTGCTCCGCAGCCTCGGCCGCCAACACTTTTTCCACCACTTCGACGCCGGCGGCACGCAAGATTGCATAGCCCTTGCCGGAAACACGCGGGTCAGGATCGCTGGCAGCGCCGACCACACGCGCCACGCCGGCACTGACCAGCGCATTGGCGCAAGGCGGCGTGCGGCCGTGATGGGCGCAGGGCTCCAGCGTTACATAGGCGGTGGCGCCGCGCGCCAGTTCGCCGGCCTCTGCCAAAGCCTCGGTCTCGGCAGGCGGCCGGCCGCCGACGGCGGTGACGCCGCTGCCGACGATCATCGGCCCGTCGCCGTCATCGCGCACGATCAGCGTGCCGACGGAAGGGTTGGTCGAGGTCCGCCCGGCATTCTTGCGCGACAGCCTGAGGGCTGCCGCCATATAGCGGCGATCGAGGACCTCTTGTTCAGCCGTGCGGCGTCCGGACCCTGCCATGCTCAGCTGGCGTCCTCTTCGCTCTTCAGCTCTTCGCCCCTGAGCTCGTCGGCTTTGAGCTCGTCGCCTTTGAGTTCGCCCAACACGTCGTGGAAATCCTTGGCCTCGCGGAAATTGCGGTAGACGGAGGCAAAGCGCACATAGGCGACATCATCGAGCGACTTAAGCGCCTCCATGACCAGCCGGCCGACTTCCCCCGAGGCCACCTCGGTCTCGCCCGAGCTTTCGAGCTGGCGCACGATGCCGGTCACCGCCCGATCGATACGTTCCGGGTCGACATTGCGCTTGCGTACCGCGATCTCGACAGAGCGCAGCAACTTGTCGCGGTCGAACGGCACCTTGCGTCCAGACTTCTTCACCACGACGAGATCGCGCAATTGGACGCGCTCGAAAGTGGTGAAGCGGCCGCCGCAATCCGGGCAGACGCGCCGCCTGCGGATCGCTGCACCGTCTTCGGCAGGGCGCGAATCCTTCACCTGCGTATCTTCGGACTGACAGTAGGGACAGCGCATGGAGAGCCTTCGGTTCGCGATTCTCGTAGTGCGAACGGCTTAGAGGTTTTTGCCACGATGGCAAAGTATGGCCGATGACCGATCGCGTCTCAGAGATAGCGAGGCACGAGGAAAATTGCGAGAGCGGCAATTAGTTGGACGGCAATACGCCAATCAGGGAGCGACGTCGCCGGTCGGGAAGCCGCAGGACGTGCCGAGATAGCGATAGGCCTTGGTGAAGCCGTCCATCGATATCGTCGCGACCGGCTTGTCGGCGAAGCTGACATCGAGGGCGCTGGTACGGCGCATGGCACGCAGTATGGCAACCGTGGTCTCGGGTTTGTTGTCCATCATCCACTGTCCGTCGGCGATAATATGAAAGCCAGCCTTGATCTTGTCGTTGACGTCGCGGAACACCGCCGGGATGTTGTCCCCCTTGGGCAAGTCACTGTTTCTCACGGCGATGATGAGGCTCGGATAGCCCTCGGGTGGCAGTACGTCGCCATTCGAGATGGCCAGCGTGAGGGTGCCACTGGTGCCGTTAGCGTCGAAAAAGACCGTCGAGGCGGCGCAGGTCTTGCGCACGTCCTCACCGGTGTTGACCTCGTCCACCGTGGTGGACCACCTGCCAAAAGTCTCTGTCTTGGGTGCTGCCGGCGTCGGCTCGGTCTGCGCCAAGGCCGCGCCGAGTAGCTGAGAGGTCGCTAAGGTGAGCAAGGCAGCGCCAACACTGGTGAAACGGAAAATTCGCATCATCATCAAACGTCTCCGAGATGCAGCCGTGGCCAGTTGATCGGCGCCGTCACAGTTGGGGGGCTGACGCCCTGCGTCAACCAAGATACGGGTAAAGCGGAAAACGATCCGTCAATGCCGCCACCTTGGCCTTCACGGTTGCCTCGACGGCCGCGTTGCCTTCGTCGGAATTGGCGACCTTCAGTCCATCCAGCACTTCGGCGATCAGCTTGCCGATCTCGCGGAACTCGGCCTGACCGAAGCCGCGCGTGGTGCCGGCCGGCGTGCCGAGCCGAACGCCCGATGTCACGAAAGGCTTTTCCGGATCGAAGGGGATGCCGTTCTTGTTGCAGGTGATGTTGGCGCGGCCAAGGGCAGCCTCGGCGCGCTTGCCGGTTGCGTTCTTGGGACGCAGGTCGACCAACATCAGATGGTTGTCGGTGCCGCCGGAGACGATGTCGAGACCGGTTTCCTGCAGACTGGAGGCCAGCGCCTTGGCATTGGCGACGACGCTCTCCGCATAGATCTTGAAGCTCGGCTTCAGCGCCTCGCCCAGAGCCACCGCCTTGGCGGCGATCACATGCATCAGCGGTCCACCCTGCAGGCCGGGGAAGACGGCCGAATTCATCTTCTTGGCAATATCCTCGTCGTTGCAAAGGATCATGCCGCCGCGCGGCCCGCGCAGCGATTTGTGCGTTGTGGTGGTGACCACATGGGCATGCGGCAGCGGCGACGGATGCATGCCGCCGGCGACCAGGCCGGCGATGTGGGCCATGTCGACCATCAGATAGGCACCGATCGAATCGGCGATCTCGCGAAAACGCTTCCAGTCCCAGACACGTGAATAGGCTGTGCCGCCGGCCAGGATCAATTTCGGCCTGGTCTCATGGGCGGTCTTCTCGATCGCATCCATGTCGAGCAGATGATCGTCCCGGCGTACGCCATAGGAGACGACCTTGAACCATTTGCCGCTCATATTGACCGGCGAGCCATGTGTCAGGTGTCCGCCGGAATTGAGGTCGAGGCCCATGAAGGTGTCGCCGGGCTGCAGCAACGCCAGGAACACCGCCTGGTTCATCTGGCTACCGGAATTCGGCTGGACGTTGGCGAAGTTGCAGCCGAACAGCTTTTTCGCGCGTTCGATGGCCAGTTCCTCGGCGACATCGACGAATTGGCAGCCGCCATAGTAGCGCTTGCCCGGATAGCCCTCGGCATATTTGTTGGTCATGATCGACCCCTGTGCCTCGAGCACGGCACGCGAGACGATATTTTCCGAGGCAATCAGCTCGATCTCGTGGCGCTGGCGGCCGAGTTCGTTGCGGATTGCGCCGAAAATCTCGGGGTCGGCATCGGCAAGCGTGGTTTCGAAAAAGGATTCGAATTTGTTCGACACTGCCGCTGCTGTTGCCATGGGCTGAAATCCTCAAGGTTCGGGGTCTGTCGCGCCATTAACACAGTTGCTTTCGGCCCGCCACGTTTGCAGCGCGAAATTTGCTGGCCGGATTGCGCCAGAGAGACTGGCAGCCTCTATTTCCTTGCCTGCCGGCCCTTCAGCAGGGCCTCGGTGAGCGTGATCTCGGTGAACAGCGCCTGCATCGTATGGTCGTTAATCTGGCCGCTGCGAAACATTGCGCGAACCGCTGCGCGTTCGGCCTCAATGCCCGCCAGCCTCAATTCGAGCTCCAGCCGTCCGGCCTCGCGGGCCTCGGCGCGCGCCTCGTCGGCCTCGTCGGAGGCAGCGATGCGGCGACGGTAGCCGGCGACGATGCTGTCGGCGGCGGCAAGCCGGGCGCCGGGTATTTCCCCTTCATCGCCGTCGGTCGCGCCGGCCATGCTCTCGATGCGGGCGATGGCGGCGTTGGCCGCGCCCACGCGCGCAAGACGCTCCTCGGCAGCGCCAGGATCCTCGCCCGGCTCGACCAGCCCCCGTGCCACCTTGGGCAAGGCAAGGCTGGCTATGAGCAATGAGCAGATGATGACGCCTGCGGCGAGGAAGATCACCACCTCGCGCGCCGGAAAGGGCGAACCATTCGGCATGGTGAGCGGCAGCGACAGGATGCCGGCCAGCGTGATGGCGCCGCGCACGCCGGCAACAGAGCCGGCGATCCGGACGCGCAGCCCGAACGGCTCGGCCTTCTGCTCGCGTAATCGCGCCGAGACGCGCGTCGCGATGTCGCCGACCCAGATCCACAGGAAGCGCAGCCCGATCAGGCATAGTGTCAGCGCGACCACCGTGGCGATTGGCTGGATGACCGGATAGCGGCTGCCGAGCTCAGGCGGCACGTTGCCGATGATTTCGGGAAGCTGCAACCCGAGCAGGATGAACAGCGCGCCGTTGAAGACGAAGGATAGCGTCGTCCACAGCGATACGGTCTGTATGCGCGCCGAGACGCCGAGAAAGCGGAAAATCCCGGAGCCGCCGGTGAGCACTCCGGCCGTGACCGCCCCCAGAATGCCCGAGGCGCCGACATTCTCGGCGCCGAGATAGGCGATGAACGGCAGCAGGACCATGACCAGCACCTGCGCCTCGGACGGCACGCCGCCGATACGGTTCAGCAATTGCAGCACCTTGGCGGCGACGAACAAGGCAGCCACGCCGGCCAGGATGCCGGCAGCGACGGCATAGAGGAAAGTCACGGATGCCGCGACGAAGGAGAAGCTGCCGGTCAAGGCAGCTGCCACCGCAAAGCGGAACATCACGAGGCCCGACGCATCGTTGAGCAGCGCCTCGCCCTCCAGGATGTGCATCAGCCGGGCCGGGACCAGGCTCTTGTCGACGATCGAGGAGACGGCCACCGCATCGGTGGGCGACAGCACCGCAGCAAGTGCGAAAGCGACGACGAGCGGGATGCTCGGGACAAGCCAGTGCAAAGCGTAGCCGAAGCCGACAATGGTGAAGAAGACCAGCCCGATGGCGAGGTCGAGGATCGGCCCGCGCAGCGCGATCAGTTCGCGCTTGGGCGCACCATAGGCGTCGCTGAACAGCAGCGGCGGGATGAACACCAGCAGGAACAGCTCGGGATCGATCTCGACATGCATTCCGCGCACCGGCCAAGCCAGTGCCGCGCCGATGGCGATCTGCAGTACCGGCAGCGGCACCCGCACCAGCCGGACCAGCGCGCCCGAAACGGCGACGAAGATGAGCACGACCAGAATGAACATTGCGACATGCATGATGCGATTTCCGACTACAGCGCCACGCGTTCTTTGCCGGCAATCAGTCCAGCAAAGCTTGCCGCGAAAGACCCCGGCAACGAAAAAGGCCGCCCTTCCGGCGGCCTTTTTGCAAATGAACTCAGCTGCTTAGAGCGCGGATGTGATCTGCAGCTCGTTGGCCCCGTCGAGGCCGTAAATGTCGTCACGGAACTGGACCACGCCCGGCCCTGTCGACCAGGCCGAGACGTAGAGAAAATAAACCGGCACCGGATTGGTGACCTGCACCGGCGTGTTCTCCCCGGTCTTGATCGCCGCCTCGAAATGCTGGCGATCCCAGCCCGGTGTGTCGCGCAGAATCCAGGTGACGAGGTCGCGCACGTTCTGAACCCGCACGCAGCCAGAGGAATCGAAGCGCATCAGCTTGCCGAACAGGCTCTGCTGCGGCGTGTCGTGCATGTAGACGCCGTCCGGGCTGGGAAAATTGATCTTGACTGAGGCCATCGCGTTGCCGGAACCGGGATCCTGGCGGAAGCGGTATTTGGCGGCATCATCGGTCGACCAGTCGACCGTCATTGGGTCGACCTCGCTGCCGTCCGGCGCAAACAGGCGGATATGGCTATCCTTGAGATAGTTGGGGTCCTTCCGCATCAACGGAATGATATCCTTGCGCACGATCGAGACCGGCGCGTTCCAGTACGGATTGACGATGATTTCGTTGATCTTGGAATTGACGATCGGCGTCTGGCGATCGATCTTGCCGACGATTGCGGTGTGGCGCAGCACAACGCGGTCGTTCTCGACAGCCTCGATCTGCGCCGCCGGGATGTCGACCAGAACATAGCGGTTGCCAAGCGTGCCGGCCCGCTCACGCAGCCGTTGCAGATTGGTCTGGAGCTGACCAAGCCGAACCGGCGCCGACACGTTCATTGCCGCGAAAGTATATTTGCCCGTGGTTCCGTCGGCCGGCAAGCCGTGACGCAACTGGAAGCGCTTGAGCGCCGAGTCGACGTAAGAATCGAACGCTTCCGAGAGCCCGGCGCTCTGCGCCAGATCGCCCGATATCATCAAGCGCCTGCGCAGCGGCACCACATCGGGATCCTCGACGCCAAGCTGCAGCTTCTTGGTGTCTGGAACCTGTTCCCAGCCGCCTTGCGCGACGATATTCTGATACTGCATGATCGCCTGCTCGGTGAAGGACACCGTCTGCAGGCTGAAGATCGGCAGCGTCGAGGCAACCTTGCCGCCTTCGCTGGCACGCGCATCGAATTGGTCGTCCCAATTGCCGCGCGCCGAGGATTTCAGGATATCCCCGATCACATCCTGCGCACTGGCGCGGCCGGCGACCATTGCGGCTGCGAGCGCAGAGGCTCCTGAAAGGAAGAAACGGCGGCTGGTTCTCATGGACGTTCCAGACATTCTTGCTACAATTCAACCCACCGGGCGGTCTCGCCCGCACTCTAGAGTTGGCTTCTTAACAATTAGCCAACCATGGCCCGCATCACTTCGGTGTAAAACCACATGGGAAGTGACTTGAGCACAGGACAAATGCACGGCTTTGGCCCCAGCATCACCCGCATCTTCGGTTCCATTGGAATATGGCGGCAACGTGGCTGTTGCTCGAATTTGGATCGGCCGGCCTGACGAAACGGCAAGACCGGTGCTTTTCGGCACCGGCCTTTGGTCCACTCCGCGGCAGCACTTCCGTAGTCCAGCTTCAAATCTAGATGCGGCGGATGCGATTACATCCGGTAGGCGATGGTATCGTTCCAGAACCGATCCAGGCGCTGCAGGGCGCGGTTCATCTGCTTGAACTCCTCCGTGTTGATGCCGCCAACCTGCTCGATCGAACCGACATGGCGCTCGTAGAGGCCGGCGACGACTTCCGCCACCTCATTGCCCTTCGGCGTCAGCGAAACCCGCACCGAACGGCGGTCGATGCGCGAGCGCTGGTGGTTGATGAAGCCGAGATCGACCAGCTTCTTCAGATTGTAGGAGACGTTCGAGCCGAGATAGTAGCCACGCGAGCGCAGTTCGCCGGCGGTCAGCTCCGAATTGCCGATGTTGAACAGGAGCAGCGCCTGGATGGCGTTGATGTCGGAGCGACCGTTGCGGTCGAATTCGTCCTTGATCACATCAAGCAGACGGCGATGCAGCCGCTCGACCAGCTGCAGCGATTCCATGTACAGCGAACGGATCGCCTCGCGGCGGTCATCGGATACGTTGGCGGTCTTCGCCGCCGGACGCGAATTGATCATTGTCTTTGCCTCTCGTTTGTCGCCCGGTGATTTTTTGTTCTTCACCTTGACCGCGACACTATCGAATACTCATAAAATTCGACTTAAACGCCAAGGCTAACAAGAGCTTACCGGTAAGGGGTTTCGAAAGAGGCTTAACGGACGGTCACCCGAGCAAGGATAATTAACCTAAAGATTTAGCCAACGATCCTGGCCGGAATTGCTATCGCCGGGGTTGCCGCTTCTGGATCCAGATCACCACGCGGAACACTATGTAGAGCAGCGCCACCGCAAGGTGCGAGGCGACGATCAGCGGCCGGTGGCCGAACAACTCGGGGAAGCCAGCATACATGACGCACTCGGTCACCGCGCAGATGAACCAGATCACCGGCCCCCAGGACGCCAGCATCCACAGGCCGGCGGCAGCGAACGGAAAAAACACCGCCAGCACCACCGCCGCCACCTGCCAGTGTACCGGCATCAGGTCGAAGCGCCACAACGGGCCGGGGTAAAAGCCGATCAGCCGGATCCAGTACAAGATGCCGAACAGCAGACAGTAGCCGGCGATGACGCGCTGGAACCAGGCGAAGATGACCTCGATCGTCGAGGGCTGCAGCACCACGCGTCTCGAGGCGACCTCGCTCACAGCTTCAGTTCCCGTTCGCCGAGCGATGCGAAATAGGCGTCGACGTTGGCGGCGCTGACGTCATCGATACCTGCCGGCCGCCATTGCGGCGTCGAGCCTTTATCGATGATGGCGGCGCGGATACCTTCATAGAAGTCGTGCCCGGCAAGCATGCGGTTGAGGATACGGAACTCCATTTTCATGCACTCGTCCATCGACAACGTCTGCCCGGCGCTAATCTGGCGCCATGCAACATGCAGGCTGGTCGGTGAACGTGTGCGGATGGTGGCCAGCGTCTTTGCCGCGAACTCGTCGGCAGCGGCTGCCCGCTCCAGACTGGCGACGATATCGGCCAGCGACGGCTGCGCGAAATGCCGGGCGATGGCTTCCAGCGTCGGCCTGTCGGTCTCGCGCCTGGCCGGGACGAAGCAGCCGCGCAGCACCGATTCCGGGTCGCCGCTTTCCGCCAGACGGTCGAGGAAGCCGGCCTGGTCCTCCGCCTTGATCGTATGGGTGGCGAGGCCCGAGCACAAAGCATCGCCATAGCGGATGCGGTTGCCGGTCAGCGCCAGATACATGCCGAAGCTGCCGCCGAGATCCGGCAACAGATGGCTGGCGCCGACATCCGGGAAAAAGCCGATGCCGACCTCGGGCATGGCAAACTGGGCGTTCTCGGTCAGCACTCGCTGCGAACCATGGAAGGAGATACCTACGCCGCCGCCCATGACGATGCCGTCGATCACCGCGACATAGGGTTTCTTGAAGCGGGCGATGCGGGCGTTCAGCCGGTATTCATCGGCGAAGAAATCGACCGGAGGCCTTCCTGCGCGGCCGGCTTCGTAGATGTGGAGGATGTCGCCGCCCGCCGAAAATGCCCTGCCCTCGGCCTTGACGACGACAACGTCGACGCCGTCGTCGCGCTCCCAACTGCGCAGCGCCTTGTCCAGCGCCTTGACCATGCGGTGGGTTACGGCATTGAGCGCCTGCGGCCGCGTCAGCGTGACGACGCCAGCCCTGCCCAATCTTTCGAAGCGAATCTCGTCGCCTCCGCCAAAATCCATCGCCAGAGAATCCCTCCCCGCGCCCGCCGGGAGTGAAGTGCTAAAGCGTGGCGCATGGCCGCGTCAATGGCGGCGGCCAATCCGCTGCATGGTCGTCGGCGTCACCCAGTGCTAATGCTGGCGCTTTGAACCGGAAGGTTGAACCATGCCTTGGTTGCCGCGCCTTGCTGTTATGGTGGTCGGCCTGATCGCTGCGAACACTCCTCCCGTATCGGCCGAAACCGTCGACGAGCTCTATCAATCGCAGACCATCGTCACCGGCCAGGGCGAGGTCAACAGGCAGATCGGCTTCAAGGCCTGCCTCGATGCGGTGCTGGTTCGTGTGTCCGGCGATCAGCGGCTGCCGAAGAGAACTGAGATGGCGGCGCTGCGCGACAAGGCCGGCAGCTTCGTTGCCGAATTCCGCTATCGCGACCGTCTCGAAGGCATTCCAATCCATGACGAACAAGGCACCCATGACCGGCCGCATGATCTCACTTGTCTGTACAGGCCTGACGTTATCGATCCGGTGCTTGCCGCGCTTGGCAGCAAACCATGGCTTGGCGAGCGGCCACGCCTGGCAATTTTCCTGGCGGCGGAGCAAGGCACAAGGCAGTTCGTGCTGACCGCCGACGATGAGCGCGGGGCGGCGATGCGCGAATCCTTCGTCAATGCCACCGGTCCGCTGGTCATGCCGATTGTGTTTCCCGAAGCGTCACTGCTGTCGGCCTCGAAGCTTGACGACCAGGCCCTGCGCCATGCCGATATCACGACGCTGGACCAGCTTGCCAGGAAGGCCGGAGCCGACCAGGCGCTCGCCGGCAGTATCGTCTGGAGCGACAAGGAACTGGGCTGGATAGCCGACTGGCGGCTTGCCTTGAATGGCAAGAGCTACAATTGGCAAGTGCGCGGCGTCAGCTTCGACGAGGCATTCCGCGTCGCCATGCGGGGTGCTGCGCAGATCCTGTCGGGCAATGGCCAACCAGAATAGCGCCCGACAGGACCCTGGCACAATCGTGTCGCATTGGTCAGCAGCGGAGGCTCGTGGTAAAAGCCGCCCGATCCGGAGTTTTTGCGATGAACAAATTCACCCCTGCAAAGCCTGCCGGCGCGCGCAGCGTCGACGAGATCACCGGCAGCCGGCGTCTGCGGCGCATGCGCAAGGCCGATTGGTCGCGCCGCCTTGTCCAGGAGAACCGGCTCTCGGTCGACGATCTGATTTGGCCGATCTTCGTCGTCGACGGCAGACAAGTGCGCGAACCGATCGCCGCCATGCCCGGCGTGTTCCGCCTGTCGCTCGACCTCGCCGTCAAGGAGGCTGAGCGCGCGGCCAAGCTTGGCATTCCGGCGATCGCCACTTTCCCCAATGTGGAGCTCGGCCTGCGCGATCAGACCGGTTCGCACATCCTCGATCCGGAAAACATCATCAACCGCGCCACCCGCGCCATCAAGCGGGCGGTGCCGGAGATCGGCATCATCACCGACGCGGCGCTTGACCCGTTCACCTCGCATGGCCATGACGGCATCTTGCGCGAGGGCATTATCGTCAATGATGAAACGGTGGAGCAAGTGACGGCGGCGGCCGTCATCCAGGCGGCGGCGGGGGCCGACATCATTGCCCCCTCGGACATGATGGACGGCCGGATCGGTGCCATCCGCGATGCGCTCGACGCCAATGGATTTCAGGATGTGGCGATCATGTCCTATGCGACCAAGTTCGCATCCGCTTTTTACGGCCCCTACCGTGAGGCGGTCGGCACCGCCGGCCTGCTCAAGGGCGACAAGAAGACCTATTATATCGATCACGCCAATTCCGACGAAGCGGTGCGCGAGGCCGAGCAGGATCTGGCCGAGGGCGCCGACATGCTGATGGTCAAGCCCGGCCTGCCCTATCTCGACATCATCCGCCGGCTGAAAGTCGAGTTGCAGATGCCGACCTTTGCCTATCAGGTCTCGGGCGAATATTCGATGATCAAGGCCGCCGCCGCCAATGGCTGGATCGACGGCGAAAAGGCGATGCTGGAATCGCTGCTCGCCTTCAAGCGCGCCGGCTGCGACGGCATCCTGACCTACTTCGCGCCGGAAGTGGCGGCGATGCTCAAGGGGTGATGCGCCTTTGTAGCGTCTACATCGAGTAGTGTTCGTTCGTCCAAAGCGCGACATGGAACGCCGCAGGACATCGCTTCAAGTTTACGCTGCCCCTCGTTGCCCTGCCGGGCATTTCTCCCTGTAAAGTGGCAGGGAGAAAGACGCGTTCGTAAAAGATTTCACCAATCTCCAGCGTTGCAAAAACATCGACGTTGCGGCCAGCCCCTTCTCCCCGTCACTATACAGGGAGAAGCTGCCGGCAGGCGGATGACGGGCGGCGCCGACATTGAGATTGGTTATTCCAACATGATTTGGAAGCGATTGCCCCGCCGGCGATTCAAAATACCGCTTGCAAAATGCAATCAGTTAAGCTACCCCGATAACTGCTTGCATGTCACAATTGGTTATCGAGGAGGCTCCCATGTCCAAGCTTCGCGTCAGCGCCTTCACCCTGTCGATCGACGGCTTCGGCGCCGGTCCCGACCAAGACCTGAAGAACCCGCTGGGTGTTGGCGGAGAAGCCCTGCACGAATGGATGTTCGGCACCCGCACCTTCCGCAAGATGGTCCTCGGCAAGGATGGCGGAACCACGGACACCGACGAGGCGTTCGCGGCACGCAGCTTCGAAAATGTCGGCGCATGGATCCTCGGCCGCAACATGTTTGGGCCGATCCGCGGCGAATGGCCGGATGACAGCTGGAAAGGCTGGTGGGGTGACAACCCACCCTACCACGTGCCGGTGTTCGTGCTCACGCACCATGCGCGTGATCCTATTGTCATGGAGGGCGGCACGACCTTCTATTTCGTGACCGACGGCATCCACTCAGCGCTGGAGAAGGCGAAGGCAGTGGCTGACGGTAAGGATGTACGGCTGGGCGGCGGCGTTTCTACGATCCGGCAATATCTCAAGGAAAAGATCATCGACGAAATGCATCTGGCGATCTCACCGGTCCTGCTAGGCGCCGGCGAGAGCCTTTTTGCCGGCATCGACATGCCCAAGCTCGGCTATCGCTGCAGCGAGCAGGTCGCGACGCCGAAGGCCACGCATGTCATCATCGAGCGCACCTAGCTTGTTGCAGGGTGCCGCCATGGAGCGGCGCCCTCCTCGCCGCTTTAGTCAGTACTTCTCCGGCACATACAGTTCGCGCGGCAGTACCTGGCGCTCGTATTCGGGATTGAAGACGCGCTCCGGCAGTGTGATCTCCTCGTGCGGCACCTCCTCATAGGGCATCTGCTTGAGGAGATGGTCGATGCAGTTCAGCCGTGCCCGTTTCTTGTCGTTGCCCTCGACGATGAACCACGGGGCTTCCGGGATATTGGTGCGGGCGAACGTTTCTTCCTTGGCCTTGGTGTACTGCTCCCAGCGCACGCGCGACTGGAGGTCCATCGGCGACAGTTTCCATTGCTTCATCGGGTCATGGATGCGCATCAAAAAGCGCATCTGCTGCTCCTCGTCGGTGATCGAAAACCAGTATTTGACAAGCGTAATGCCTGAGCGGACCAGCATGCGTTCGAAATCCGGAACGTCGCGGAAGAACTCCTCGACCTGATCCGGCTGGGCAAAGCCCATTACCCGCTCGACGCCGGAGCGGTTGTACCAGGAGCGGTCGAACAGCACGATCTCGCCGCCGGCCGGCAGATGCGGAACGTAGCGCTGGAAATACAATTGCGACTTCTCGCGCTCGGTCGGCGCCGGAAGTGCTGCGACGCGGCAGATGCGCGGATTAAGCCTCTGGGTGATGCGCTTGATAACACCACCCTTGCCCGCCCAGTCGCGGCCCTCGAAAACCACGACGAGCTTCTTCTTGTGATAGGCGACCCAGGACTGCAGCTTGATCAACTCGGATTGCAGCGTGATGAGATCGCGAAAATACTGCAGGCGGTCGATCGATGGCGGATGTGCATTCTTGTAGATCTTGGCGATCTCCATCGACAGCGCCGGCTCCGAGATTTCCAGCTCATAGTCTTCATCCAGCGTGTCGGCGAGTTCCGCTTCCAGCCAGTCCCTGGCCGGGGAATTCTGTTTTATCTCGGTCATTTACGCTGCTCCGCTTACAGGCCTTGCCGGCCGCTGTCAGGCGCTCTGCCGCCCGGCCCGGCGGCCGGAAATCGAAGCGCTGGACCGATGTTAGCATAGGCCGGCAATGACGGTTTTATTGCAGCCACTACTGAGCTGGCTGTGCGTTTCAATCCGCAAGATGTGATCGAGCTTGCCCTGCGGAACGGGCGACAAGCGGAACGAATTATCCTACAAATAGCTGGTTCATTGAGGGCTGTCGTCTGCAACGCCCTTTCCCGATAAATTGTGAGGATACGACATGGAATACCGCACTCTCGGCCGTTCCGGGCTGAAGGTTTCAACGCTGACCATGGGCACCATGACGTTCGGCGGCGGCGGCGCGTTTTCGGCGGTCGGCAAGACCGACCTCGACGAGGCGCGCCGGATGATCGACCTTTGCATCGATGCCGGCGTCAATGTCATCGACACCGCCAACGTCTATTCGAACGGCGTGTCGGAAGAGATCATCGGCGAGGCGCTCGGCGGCAAGCGCAAGGGCGACGTGCTGATCGCCTCCAAGGCGCGCATGCGGATCGGCAAAGGCCCCAATGATGAAGGCCTGTCGCGCTACCATCTGATCCGCGAATGCGAGAGGAGCCTGAAGCGGCTCAGGACGGATGTCATCGACATCTATTTCCTGCACGAGTGGGATGGCCTGACACCGCTTGAGGAAACCATCGCCGCGCTCGACACGCTGGTCGCGCAGGGCAAGGTCCGTTATGTCGGCTGCTCCAATTATTCCGGCTGGCAAGTGATGAAGGGGCTGGGGATCAGCGACCGTCATCACCAGCCGCGCTTCGTCACCCAGCAGATCCATTACACGTTGGAAGCGCGCGAGGCCGAGTATGAATTGTTGCCGATCTCGGTCGACCAGGGGCTCGGCGTGCTGGTCTGGAGCCCGCTTGCCGGCGGGTTGCTGTCCGGCAAATACCACCGTGACCAGCCGACCGCCCGCCAGCTCAGCGGCTGGTCGGAACCGCCGATCCGCGACGAGGACCGGCTGTGGCGGATCGTCGACACGCTGATCGATATCGGCAATAATCACGGCGTGTCGGCGGCGCAGGTGGCGCTTGCCTGGCTGCTCGGCCGGCCCGCTGTCAGTTCGCTGGTGATCGGCGGACGAACCGAAGCCCATTTCAAAGACAATATCGCCGCTGCAAGCCTTGTGCTTGCCGATGAGGAGCGCACACGGCTCGATGTGGTCAGCAGGCCGCCCGTGCTCTATCCCTACTGGCACCAGCAATTCACGGCAAAGGACCGGTTCGGGCCGGCCGATCTCGTTCTCGACCGCGACGGCGCCTGAAAAGCCGGGCTCTCCGGACTGCGCCGAGATATGGAGCCCGATCGTGCCTTGCGGTGTTGTGTTTGCGGTCCAATGCTCCTAGGCAAAGGCCAAGCACAACGAAAGGAAACGATATGGCACGAGCACCGAACTACGGTCAGGAACGCAAGGAACGCGACCGGCAGAAGGCTGCCAAGAAGGCGGAAAAGCAGGCTGCCAAGGTCGCAGCCAAGGAGCGATCGAAGCCCGAGGGCGAGAGCGAGTCCCAAACCAAAACCGAAACGGCAGAGTGATGATATCCGGGCTGCCAGGCGGGCCGGGCCTCGGTCAAATCCCGCTATGCCTCAGGCAGGCGCCTTGTCGCTGACGAAGACGTTCACTTCACGAGCGGCGGCAATGAAGGCCCGTCTTGCGTTCATGGCCGGCTTGTCGCCGGCCAGCGCATCATGACAGGCTTGCAACGCTTCGCGGTGCTTGGGGCTGCGCTTGCCGGGCCAATTGTTGAGGAGGTAGTCGGAAGCCTCGCGGGCCGTACGCAAGAGCTGATTGCTTCCCGCCGCGCCCTTGACGGTCACGGGTGTGTCAAATCGGTTGTTTTCCATCGCCGCTCTTACGCCATCGGCATTTGCGAAGCGAGACCGAAAGTAGCATTCTTCGCTCATCTGCTCTTTTCGTGATCAATGGCAGCCGATCCTCACTCAAGCGACGACGGCAAATCCACGGGCGCGCAGGCCGCGCCGGTCGTTGCGCAGCGAGGTCACCAGCCGGTCGCGGCTGCCGATGATATGGGCCGAAAGCAGGCGGGCGGCGGTATCGGCATCGCCGGCCCGCACCGCCGACAGAATGGCATGGTGTTCGGCCCAGGCGCGGCCGAGCGCTGCCTCGTCGCGAACCTCGAGCCAGCGGGCGCGCGACAGGCGCGTCATCGCATCGCGAACCGCTCTGAACAGGAACTCGTTGCCTGACAGGCGTGCCAGCTCGATATGAAAATCCCTGCCGACGCGATGCCATTCCTCGCGCGGCGTCTTGTCGTCGCAAGAATCGAGCATCGCCTCGATGATTTCGACGGCACTTCTGTCCTGCAAGGTGCAAGTCAGCCTGACTGCCGCGACCTCGACCGCCTCGCGATAGACGGCGATCTGCTCCAGCTCGGCAAGATTGATTGGCGAGACCGTCCAGCCGCGGCCGTCGCGGCAGATCAGGCCTTCGGTCTCGAGCCGCAGCAACGCAGCCCTGACCGGCGTGCGCGAGGCGCCGAAGCGGCTTTCGACCCAGCGCTCCGTCAGCCGCTCGCCGGGACCAATCTCGAGCCCGAGGATCATCTCGCGAAGCTGCTTTTCGACGTTCTGCATCTGCGACATTGGCGTTCCGTTCAGGTCATTCGTTCCGGCAATCGGGTCACTGGCCGGCGTTGGCCGATCACGCCGGCCTTTGTCGATCATGTTTGAGAGGCCCGCATTGACAGCGACGGGGCTTGCGTTCATGACAGATACCAGGTTGGTATCCCAGATTGGTATCCACAGCAAGTTTCATGCAAGCTGACCGGACAGGACAGACATGCCGCAAGACGCCAACCGCGCCACGCACAACGTCCACTGGCGCCGCAATCTCGCCGTGTGTTTTGCCGGCTCGTTCAGCACGCTTGTAGCGATGACGCTGCTGTTGCCCTTCCTGCCGCTTTACGTCGAGCAGCTGGGCGCCGAGGGCCATGCGGCGATCGTGCAGTGGTCGGGTATCGCCTACGGCGCCACCTTCCTTGCTGCCGCGCTGGTCGCGCCCCTGTGGGGGCGGCTAGGCGACCGCTACGGCCGCAAACTGATGCTGGTGCGAGCCAGTTTCGGCATGGCGCTGTGTATGTCGCTGACCGGCATGGTGCAGACCGTCTGGCAATTGGTGCTCTTGCGCCTGCTGATCGGCTTTGCCGGCGGCTATTCTTCGGGCTCGACCATCCTGGTTGCCATGCAGACGCCGAAGGATCGCTCCGGCTGGGCGCTGGGCGTGCTGTCGGCCGGCATCACGGCCGGTGCCCTGGTCGGTCCGCTGCTTGGCGGCGCGCTGCCGCCGCTGATTGGCATCCGCGCCACATTCCTGCTCGCCGGCGGCGTCATTTTCCTGGCTTTTCTGGCAACCACCTTGCTGATCAAGGAGGCCCCTCGCCCGGTTGCCGCCAAGGCCGCGTCGGAAGAAAAAGTGAAAGACGGCTGGTCGCAGATTCCCGACAAGCGCCCCGTCGTCACCATGCTCGCGACCGGCATGCTGTTGAGTTTCGCCACCATGTCGATCGAGCCGATCATCACCGTCTATGTCCAGCAGCTCATCGAAGATCAGAGCCAGGTCACGCTGGTCTCCGGCATCGTCATGTCCGCGGCAGCGCTCGGCGCCATCCTGTCGGCGTCGCGGCTCGGCAAGCTCGCCGACCGTATCGGCCACTGGAACGTCATCGTTGCCGCACTCGCCGTCTCGGCGCTGCTGCTGATCCCGCAGGCCTTCGTTACCCAGGGCTGGCAACTCGTCGGCCTGCGTTTCCTGATGGGCCTGGCGCTTGGCGGTCTTTTGCCCTGCATCACCAGCGTCATCCGCCACAATGTGCCCGACGGGGTCGGCGGCAACGTGCTGGGCTTGTCGATCTCGGCGCAATATGTCGGGCAGGTCGCCGGACCGTTGCTCGGCGGCTTTGCCGGCGGCCATTTCGGTATGCGCTCGGTGTTTCTCGGCACATCCATTCTGATGGCGGGCGGAGCGGCCTATAACTGGCTGGTCCAGTCGCGCCGCGAACGCGACATGCTGGCGGAAGCCGGCAAATCCTGACACGGTTCGCGGCACTATCTCAGGCGGTCGCCAGGAATCACGGAGGCGTGGACATGAGCACGGATGAACACGCGGCAGACGGCCGCATTCTGGTTTTTGCCGGCGGCCTATGCGGCGCGGCTGGCGTGGCGCTTTCGGCGGCGGCGGCACATCTCGGCGGCGCTTTCGTCGGTACGGCCGCATCCTTCCTGCTCTTGCATGCGCCGGTCTTCCTTGCCGTCGGGCTGCTCGGTGGCAATAGCATCCTGCGAACCGGAAGCCTCATCCTTCTCGTCGGGCTTCTGCTGTTCTCTGGAGATCTTTTGGCCCGCGACTTCCTTGGCTCGCGGCTGTTCCCGATGTCGGCGCCGATCGGCGGCACGTTGCTCATCGGCGGCTGGCTGATGATGGCCGCCTCGGCGCTGGTGCGGCCGCGCCCTTGACGCGGCAGCCAGGTTCGCCGGTTCTGTCAGTCTTGGCGACGTTCGGGCCGGACTTGGCCGTCGCGTTTGGCCGTTTTGACCACACGCCGCCGCTCCGGCCGTTCGGTGGCCGGCGATATGCCCCAATAATTGCGATAGATGTCTTCGAACAGATGCTTGATCGGGTGCATGGCTTAATCTCCTTTTTGAATCGATCCAATCAGCGGGCACAAAAAATAGGCCGCCGATCAGCTCCGCTTGCGTCCTACGAGGAAACGCAGGTCGCGAATCCACGGACCGGTCCTGTCGCGCCCCTTGCGGGCCTCCGCGCTCGAGCGGATGCTCCAGTCGTTCCGGTAAATGTCCTCGAACAGATAATTGACGGGGTGCATCGCACTCTCCTCTTGTATCGATCCAATCTGCGGGTAAAGCCGCTCTTGGATCGATTCAAGAATATGCGTCACAGCATAAATGTCAAGCAAAAATTTGAATCGATCCAAGGAAGATGTTAGGTAATCGGCACTACTGTCGGACAGGAGTCCTGGAGACGAACAAATGACATCACCCACCGAGGGCAGCAGGAGGCCCATCCGGCTGGCGGACATTGCCAAAGCCGCGGGCGTATCGCACGGCACTGCCTCCAATGTCTTCAGCCGTCCCGAAATCGTGCGCGAGGAAGTCCGCGAGCGGGTCAAGGCGGCGGCCGAGGCGCTGGGCTACGCCGGCCCGGATCCCAAGGGCCGCCTGCTGCGCGCCGGCAAGGTCAATGCAATCGGCGTCGCCACAACCGAGCCGCTGTCCTATTTCTTCGACGACCCGTTTGCCCGCGTGATGATGGCCGGCATCTCGGAAGCCTGCGACGCCACCGGCGCGGGGATAGCCCTCGTGTCGGCTGGCAACGAGGAAAAACTTGCCTGGAATATCCAGAGCGCCCTCGTGGACGGCTTCATCCTTTTCTGCATCGAGGGCGGTCCGCGTCTCGTTGAGCTGACGCGCGAACGAAAGCTCCCCTTCGTCGCGCTCGAGCTCGGCTCGCAGGACGAGACGGTCTCGGCGATCAGTATCGACAATGTTGCCGGCGGCCGGCTCGCGGCGCGCCATCTGGCGGAACTTGGACATCGCCGCTTCGCCGTGCTGTCGCTGGCCTTCGCCGACGACAGCACCGGTCTTGTCTCCCCCGAGCAGGTCCGGACCGCGGTCTATACCGGAACCCGTGACCGCCTCCTCGGCTATTTCGAAGAGCTTTCCCGGTTTGGTATCGGCACCGCCAAGGTGCCGGTCTACGAGACCGAAAACGACAAGGCGAGCACAAGGGCTGGTCTCGAAACCATCTTCGCCTCGGCGGAACCGCCGACCGCCATCCTGGCGATGTCGGACCGGATCGCGATGGTGGCATTGGAATGGCTCAACGCACGGGGCATCGCGGTTCCCCGCGATGTTTCCGTCGTCGGCTTCGACGGCGTGCCTGAAGCCGCAACTTGCGAGCCTCCGCTCACCACCATCGCCCAGCCGATCGCCGAGATCGGCCGCCGGGCAGCGCGAAGAATCCTCGACTTCGACGGCACGGTGCGGCGAGAAACGCTCGATGTCGAACTTGTCGTCAGGGCATCTTCCGGACCGCCGCCAAGTACAGGCTGACTGGGGCAGATCGGCTCCAAATCTTACCTATTGGCCGCCATGGGACCGATGCCAAAGGATGGACGGACAGGCGGCGCCTCGTTGCGGACCGGCTTGCCCTTGCCGGACCAGCCGATGGCGGACAGCCACTCCAGATAGAAGGCGAGCGCGAACTGCATGGCGATGCCGGCGGCGAGCAGCAGACTGTCATAGGCAAAGCCGCCCGGGTTGATCAGCTTCATCACCTGCGCCGCCATGGCAATCACCGTGCCGGCAATGAAAACCGGCAGCGAGCGTTTGCCCAATATGGCGAGCGGATTGTCGCGGCCGGTGCGGAACAGGTTCGAGACGACAGGCAAGGCGACGACCAGATAGCTCATCGCCAGGATGTGCAGCAGCCGCGGCAGCGACAGGAACGTCTTGTCGAAACCGGTCAGCACCACCGGCAGGTCGAGCCATGAAACATGCCCCCATAAGGGGCTGTGCACCCAGACGAGCGACGTCAGCACATAGGCGGCCGCCGCGCCGACCAGCCAGCGATTGACCGGGATGGCGCCGCCGCGCCGCACATGCAACACGCTGGCCATGCCGATATTGAACAGCAATTGCCATGACAGCGGATTGAGGAACCAGAAGCCGGGCTCCGGGTAGTTCGGCGGCGCGATCTGGTAGATACCGGCAATCAGCCAAAGGGCTGCGGATACGGCGAGCGCCGCCAGTGGCCGGTAGCTGATGAACAGCAGGAAGGCCGGCGCCATCAACAGCAGGGCCGCATAGACCGGCAGTATGTTGTTGTAACCGAGCTGATGGCCGAGCGTGACGATGCCGACGAGGACTTGCGGCGGGTTCCTGACGAGCGGCTCGATGTTGATCAGGGTCAGAAGGTCCGGCCGTTTCGCAAACACCGCCGCTGCGCAGAAGATAGCCATGACCACCATCGTCGTGACGATGTGGGTGACATAGAGCACGCCGGCGCGGCGCCACATCTTCAGCGTTGCGACCAGCCGGTTTCCCGGCTGGAATTTGGTGCCGTAGGCAAGAGCGACGGACATGCCGGAGATCAGCACGAAGGCCTCGGCCGCATCCGAAAACCCGAAATTCTTGTAGGTCAGGGTTTCGAAAACGGTGCCCGGCACGTGGTCGATGAATATGGTCAGGAGGGCGAGAGCCCGGAACACGTCAATACGCGTATCGCGTTCCGGCGAAACTGGCATGGTCATCGATAAAAGGCCTTAAAGCTGGTTGTTTATGCCCGGCATGCGATCACTCGGGCGACCACCCGGCGCACACTGCTTCGATCCCCCCGCGGGGATTATATGGGCAAAGAAACGGACTGAAATGCGCCCGGTTCAATCAACTTTCGCGGAGCTTGAAAATATTTCGTTTTGAAGCCGGCAAATTAACGAAAGTAACGCGAAATCAAAAGGATGTGACTATGGCCGAGGAGAGCCTCGAAGACGGTATTCTGCAGGAAAATTCAGGCTTTTTCTACCGGCTCCTTCGACCCGCCAACTTACCCGGTGACTGGCTGTTCCTGTTGCATGGATCGGGTGTCGACGAGACGACCTTGCTGCCGCTTGGTCGGCAAATCGCGCCGCATGCTGTGCTGGTTGCGGTCCGTGGCCGCATTCCTCAGGAGGACGGGTTCCGTTGGTTCACGCGAATCACCCCGACGCGATTCGAGCAGGCAAGCATCCGCACGGAGGCGGAGGCATTCGCGGGCTTCGTCGCCGGCGTCGCGAAGCGCCACAGCCTCGATCTCCGTCGCGCGACCTTTCTCGGTTATTCGAACGGCGCCAATTTGGTTTCAAGCGTCATGCTGCTGCATCCGGGCCTCATCGAGCGCGCCGCATTGCTGCGTCCGATGCCGGTGCTCGACGAGGTGCCGCCGGCCGACCTGTCGAAGGCGCGGGCGCTGATCATCGCCGGCGCCGCCGACCTGACCTACGTGCCATTCGCGCCGGTGCTGGCCGCTCTACTGAACTCGCATGGCGCCAAGGTCGAGGCCCACACCGTCGCCTCCGGCCATGAAATTGGCGATCCGGACGCCGACATCGTCAGGCAATGGCTGGCGGATCCTGCGGTCGCCGTTGCAGCGTCGGATCGATGAGCCCCGAAGCTACCCTCGCCCCATGCGGTTCCAGGCGTCCAGCCCGGCGATCTTGTAGGCTTCCGCCAGCGTCGGGTAGTTGAAGGTGTTGTTGACGAAGAAGTCGACTGTGCCGCCGAGATTGATGACCGCCTGGCCGATGTGGATGAGTTCGGTCGCGCCCTCGCCGACAATATGGGCGCCGAGCAGACGGCGTGTTTCGATCGAGAACAGAAGCTTCAGGAAACCGGTGTTGACACCCATGATGTGGCCGCGCGATGTCTCGCGGAACCGCGCCACGCCGACCTCGTAGGCGGCACCGCTCTCGCGCACCTGCTCCTCGGATTGCCCGACGGTGGAGATTTCCGGCACGGCGTAGATGCCGTAGGGAAAGGTTTCGGGCGGGGGCGGCAAGGGCACGCCGAAGGCATGGCAGGCGGCCACCCTGCCCTGCTCCATCGAGGTCGATGCCAGGCTCGGAAAGCCGATGACATCGCCGGCGGCATAGATGTTGGGCGCGCTGGTCTGGAAGGTCTGCGGATCGACCTTGATGCGGCCTCGCGAATCAGCCTCGATGCCGACGGCGTCGAGCCCTAAATTGCCGACATTGCCGGTGCGTCCCGCGGCATAAAGCACGATCTCGGAACGTATGGTGCGGCCGTCGGCCAGCGTCACCTCAGCATAGTCGGGTTTCGAGGCGATCTCCTTGACGGCACTGCCCAATCGGATGGTCATGCCGCGGTCGCGCATCTGATGGATGAAGTCGTCGACGATCTCGCGGTCGACGAAATCCAACATCGTGTTGCGCGGCTCGACCAGTGTCACCGGAACGTCGAGTGCCGAAAAGATTGTCGCATATTCGACGCCGATGACGCCGGCGCCGATCACCGTCAGCGTGCGCGGTAGCCGATCGAGCTCCAGCATCTCGTCGCTGTCGAAGATCCGTGTCTTGTCGAACGGCACGTCGCGCGGCCGGTGCGGCCGGGTGCCGACCGCGATCAGCGCATGGGCGAAGCCAACCTCGCTGTAGTCGCCGGTGTCGGTGGTCAGGCTGACCTTGTTGGGGCCCAGGAATTTTACCGCGGCGCGCGCACTCTTGACCGTGTTGCGCATGAACTGGTGCTGCAGCACCTCGACCTCATGGTCGAGCGTCTTGTGCAGGCGCTCGACCAGATCGCCGACCGAAATGTCCTGCTTGACGCGGTAGCCGCGTCCATAAAAGCCGCGCTCGCGCCAGCCGGAGAGGTTGAGCACCGTCTCGCGCAACGTCTTCGACGGTATGGTCCCGGTATGCACCGAAACGCCGCCGAGACGCCGGCCTCTGTCGACCACCAGCACCGACTTGCCGAGCTTGGCCGACTGCACCGCAGCGCGGCGCCCAGATGGGCCGCTGCCGATGACCAGCATGTCGTAGTCCATGTCGCCCCGTCCCCTCGGCTCGGCGCGCTTTGTTGCGCCGCAGCAAACTAACGCTATCCGCGCCATGAATTCAACAAGTCAGACGGCCCCAGGCACTCCGTCACCATCTACACGGCGGCCAAAGGCTCGATCTTGATTCCGCCGCGAACCTTCACCATTTCACCAAGAAGCGGCCCCGTGCTTAACTCGGGTTCGATTACGAGGAAATGACATGAACGCTCGCGTTCTCGACGGCGAAATCATCACCAGCAGGCTCGAAGATGTCCGCTCTTATGAGGGCGTGCGCACGCGGCGCATTCTCGCTTTCGTCATCGACTATTTCATCGTCGCGCTGCTCACCATTCCATTCGCGATCCTGGTGTTCCTGTTCGGGCTGTTGACGCTCGGCCTCGGCTGGATGCTGTTTTCCATTCTCGTGCCGACCGTCGCCATCCTCTACATCTGGAACACGCTCGGCAGTAAAGACCAGGCCACCACCGGCATGAAGATGATGGGCATCCGGCTCGACCGACTCGACGGCAGCCGCATCGACGGGCTGACCGCCGTCGTGCATTCGGTGCTGTTTTGGGCCGGTAATGTCATCCTTTCGCCGCTGGTCCTGCTGGTGAGCCTGTTTTCCGACCGCAAGCGCACGCTGCACGACCTGCTGCTCGGCACCGTTGTCAGCCGCAGTGGCCGCTGAGCAGACTTTTGAAGCGCGGCCGCAGCCTTTGCGCACAAATGTGAAGACGTCCAATCAACCAGGCTTTCACAATCCTGTTGAATTTTTCGGCGTCCGCGCCAAAGGTAGAGCGATTCGCAGGAGTATTTCCAAGGCTCGATGACGCAGCACCCGACCCAGTCGCCGCAGTTCTTTCTGACCGCGCCCTCGCCATGTCCCTATCTCGAGGGCCAGTTCGAGCGCAAGGTGTTCACACACTTGGTCGGCGACAAGGCCCCCGAGATGAACGATCTGTTGACGCAGGGCGGTTTCAGGCGGTCGCAGAACATCGCCTACAGGCCGGCCTGCGAGACCTGCCGCGCCTGTGTGTCGGTGCGCATCCTGGCGCAGGAATTCACCGCCAGCCGCAACATGAAACGGGTCATACAGCATAATTCGGATCTGGTCGGCGCCATGCACGACGCCGAACCCTCCACCGAACAGTATTCGCTGTTCCGCAGCTATCTCGACGTCCGCCACCGCCGTGGCGGCATGTCTGACATGACCGTGCTCGACTACGCCATGATGGTCGAGGATACCCATGTCGACACCAAGGTCATCGAATACCGTCGCCGCGGACCTGACAGCTTCATTACCGGCAAGGGCCAGGGCGAACTGATCGCCGTGGCGCTTACCGACAAGATGGCCGATGGCCTGTCGATGGTCTATTCCTACTTCAACCCGGACTTCGAGGACCGTTCGCTCGGCACCTTCATGATCCTCGATCACATCGCCCGCGCCAGGGCGATGGGCCTGCCCCATGTCTACCTGGGTTACTGGGTCAACGGCTCGCGCAAGATGAATTATAAGATGCGCTTCCAGCCGCAGGAGCATCTCGGCCCGAAAGGCTGGGAACGCTACAATCACGAAGCGGTTTCGCGCTGATCTTCGCTTTCGGTATTCACTCTTAAATTGTTTCGAGGAGGATGCCGCTGGGCTTCCGGCCGATCGGCTGGGAAACCGGGCGGGTCAATTTTGCGCCTCCAAGCCTACGCGAGAATTGCCGCATGTCTTCCCACAACGACCACCAGAGAGGCCTTCTGATCACCGCCATCGGCGGGCTGACGCTGACCGTCGACATTCCGCTGATCCGGCTCGCCGACGGCGAGGCGTGGACGATCCTGCTGTTGCGCACCGGCACGACCTTCGTCGCCACGCTTATCATCTGGGCCGCCTGGCGATCGCTGAGCGCAAAGGCACCGCAGCTTGTACCGGGCTGGTCAGGGCTCATCGTTGCCGGCCTCTACGGGCTCGGCTCGATCGCCTTCATCACCGGTGTCTACAATACCTCGACAGCCAACCTCGTTTTCATCCTGGCGTTCACAACCATGTTCGCGGCCCTTTTGTCATGGCTGTTCCTGAAGGAGAGGCCACGGCCCCTGACGCTTGCAGCGCTGGCACTTATGATCGTCGGCGTGACGATCATTGTCGGCGATTCCGTTGGAACCGGACATCTCTTCGGCGACCTGATGGCGCTATGCTCGGCTTTCATGATCGCCGCGGCCATCACCATGTCGCGCGCCAGCGGCAAGGATATGGGTTTCACGGCGCTGATCGGAGTGGTCCTGCCGCTGGCCGTCGCCACCCTGATGGTTTCCAAGGTGGGTTTTCACGTCAACGCGCCATGGTGGATCGTCTTCAACGGTGCCGTCATCATGCCGATCTCGTTCTTCTGCCTCGCCAACGGCCCGAAATACATCTCCGGGCCGGAGGTGGCGATGTTCTACCTGCTTGAAACCGTGCTGGCGCCGGTCTGGGTGTGGATGATCTTCGCCGAAACACCGACGCGCAACAGCCTGATCGGCGGCGCGATCCTCATCATGACCTTGATCGGCCATTCGCTCTGGCAGTTGCACGACGGGCGCAAGCGCCGCGCCACGTTCGCCGTCAGTCACCCGGCCTGATTCTTTTTCGCGGCGGCGCGTTCGGCAACAATTTCAATCTGCGGCGGTGCATCTTCCTGCTCCGCCGGTTCGGCGGCAGCGAGTTCATCGGTCAGTTCCACCTCGCGCAGCCATTCGCGCCAGATTGCGACCAGCAGGGCCATCAGCACCGGGCCGATGAACAGGCCGAGAAAACCCATTGTCTTGACGCCGCCGATCAGGCCGAAAAAGGTTGGCAGGAAGGGCAGCTTTATCGGCCCGCCGACCAGCTTCGGGCGCAATGTCTTGTCGACGATGAAGAGTTCGACCGCGCCCCAGACGAACAGCGCCAGCCCCGCCATCGGCGAGCCGCTGGCGGCGAGATAGATCGAGACCAGCGTGAACGACAGCGGCGCGCCGCCGGGGATAAGCGCCATGATGCCGGTCAGCGCGCCGAGCGTCACCGGCGACGGTACGCCGGCCAACCAGTAAGCGATGCCCAGCACCAGTCCTTCGCCGATGGCGATAACGGTCATACCGGTAACCGTCGACGAGATCGTCGCCGGCACCACGCGTGAGATCCGTTCCCATCGGGCCGGCAGGATGCGTTCGCCGAGGCGATCGACCTGCCCGGCGAAATGCTCGCCGTCGCGATAGGCAAAGAACAATGCGATCATCATGAACAGCAGCGTCAGCAAAAGTCCGAAGGCGCTGCCGCCGGCGGCAAGCGCGCCGCGATAGATGCTGCCGATATTGGCGCCGCTGATCAGCTGGATCAGTTCGCCGATACCGCCTGGATGGCCAACGTTGACCGTCCACTGTTCATTGAGCCATTCGCCTACGACAGGCAGCGTGGCGATCCAGTGCGGCGTCGGCGCGCCGTAGCGGTTGGTCTCGATAGCCCAGCCGACCCATTCGCGCACCTCGTTGATGGCGTAGGTGCCGGCAAGCGCGATCGGCACCACCAGGAAGGTCAGGATGAACAGGATCGCAAGCGTAGCGGCAATCGTGCGGTTGCCGCCGACGCCTGCGAGCAGCCGCCGATAGAGCGGCCAACTGGCGAAAGCGATAACCAGGGCGGCAAGGACCGGGAACAGGAAGCCGTGGAAAAAATATACGCCGGCGGCGACGATCAGCACCAGGAGCCAGCGCGCCGCCGACAGCGGTGGAATGACAGCGGCCCTGAGCGGCGTCGACAGGCCAAACAGACGCTGTTGCCGCTCCGGCTTCTGGATCCTGATTTCCTTCAAGCGCCCAATTCTCCCTAGCCCATCGCATCGCTTATGCACTGATATAGTGCAGCAATCGTGACGACATTCCAAATGTTCGGGTGGCGCTGCTAATCTCCCCCCTTGAGGGGGAGATGTCGCCGAAGGCGACAGAGGGGGTCGGGACGTCCTGACGCGACCTTACCACGAACAAAGCAGGCTGGCGCTTCATGCGCGGGGACCCCCTCTGGCCTGCCGGCCATCTCCCCCTCGAGGGGGGAGATTACCGCTTCACCCGAACTTGCCAGTCCTCGGGAAACCCTTCGGCACCATGCGGCCGGCCGAGGCGCGGGCGCCGATCCATTCGGCAAGCTCGTCACGCGATTTGGTGAAGGTGCGGTCTGCCGAATCCTGCCAGGACAGGCCGCTTGCCAGCGTGAAGGTCTTGAGGTCGAGGACACCGCCATCCTTGTATTTCTGCAGGCGCACGCCCTTGCCGCGTCCCATCTCGGGGATCTCGGCCAGCGGGAACACCAGCATCTTGCGGTTCTCGCCGACAATGGCGAGATGGTCGCCGGCGACGCTCACACAGCGCTGGGCTTCGTCGGGCGCCTTGACGTTCATCACCTGCTTGCCCTTGCGGGTGTTGGCGACGACTTCTTCTTCCGGCACGATGAAACCGTTGCCGTCATGCGACACCAGCAGCAGCTTGCGCTTGGGATCATGGACGAAAGCGGTGACGATATCCTGGTCGTTGTCCATGTCGACGATGATGCGGATCGGCTCGCCGTGGCCACGCCCACCCGGCAGCCGGTCGGCGCCGATCGTGTAGAACTTGCCGCCGGTGGTGAAGACCAGCACCTTGTCGGTCGTCTGGGCGTGGAAGGCGAGCTTGAGGCTGTCGCCTTCCTTGAAGGTCAGGGCCGAATGGTCGGTCAGATGACCTTTCATGGCCCTCAGCCAGCCCTTTTCCGAAACGACCACGGTGACCGGCTCGCGCTCGATCATGGCGTGGGCGATATCGGTCAGGTCATGCTCGGGTGCGTCGGCGAACTCGGTGCGGCGCTTGCCGATCTCGGTGTCGGGCCCGTATTTCTGGCGAACGTTGGCGACTTCCCACTTGATCGTCGCCCACTGCTTGGCGTCGGACGCAAGCAGTGCCTCGATCTGCTTCTTCTCCCCGGTCAGGCCATTGAATTCCTCGCGGATTTCGAATTCCTCGAGCTTGCGCAGCGCCCTCAGCCGCATGTTGAGGATAGCTTCAGCCTGGGTGTCGGTCAGTGACCAGCGCGCCATCATCACCTGCTTGGGCTCGTCCTCCTCGCGGATGATCCTGATCACCTCGTCGATGTTGAGGTAGGCGATCAAATAGCCGGCGAGGATCTCCAGCCGCCTTTCGATCTCGCCGAGGCGGTGCTTGGAGCGGCGGATCAGGACGTCGCGGCGGTGCTCCAGCCATTCCTTGAGCACACCTTTCAGCGACAGCACGTTCGGCACCTTGCCGCGCGACAACACGTTCATGTTGAGCGGAAAGCGGCTTTCGAGCTCGGTCAGCTTGAACAGCGATTCCATCATGATGCCGGGATCGACCGAGCGGCTCTTCGGCACCAGCACGACGCGGATGTCCTCGGCGCTCTCGTCGCGGATGTCCTCGAGCAGCGGCAGCTTACGCGCCATCAAGAGCTCGGCGATCTTTTCGATCAGCCTGGCCTTCTGGACGCCATAGGGGATTTCGGTGACGACTATGTTCCAGGTGCCCCTGCCCTGGTCCTCCTGGCTCCATTTCGCCCTGACGCGAAAGCCGCCTCGACCCGTTTCGTAGGCTTCGAGGATCGAGGCTCGGCTGTCGACGATGATGCCGCCGGTCGGGAAATCCGGACCTTGCACGAAATCCATCAGCTTGGTGACGGGCGCATCCGGATGATCAATCAGGTGAAGCGCGGCGTCGCAGAGCTCGGCCGCATTGTGCGGCGGGATCGAGGTCGCCATGCCGACGGCGATGCCGGACGAGCCGTTGGCGAGCAGGTTCGGGAAGGCGCCGGGCAGCACGGCCGGCTCCTCGTCTTCCTCGTTGTAGGTCGGGCGGAAATCGACGGCGTCCTCGGTGATGCCTTCCAAAAGCAGCGTCGACACTTCGGTCATGCGCGCTTCGGTGTAGCGCATGGCGGCGGCATTATCGCCGTCGATATTGCCGAAATTGCCCTGCCCGTCGACCAGCGGGTAGCGCATCGAAAAATCCTGCGCCAACCGCACCAACGCGTCGTAGATCGACTGGTCGCCATGCGGATGGAATTTGCCCATCACCTCGCCGACAATGCGGGCGCATTTGGCAAAGCCCTGGTCGGGGTTAAGCCGCAACAAGCGCATGGCATGCATGATGCGACGATGCACCGGCTTCAGCCCGTCGCGCACGTCCGGCAGTGCCCGGTGCATGATGGTCGACAGCGCGTAGGCGAGATAGCGCTCTTCCAGCGCCTTCTTCAGATCGACCGGCTCAATATTATCGCCGCCGCCAGTTTCAGGCGGCAAAAGCCTTTTTCCCATGGGCTGGCACTAGCCGAGCGGGTGATTCGCGGCAAGAGGCACACCGGTATGCGTGCTCCTAAAGCGCATCGCGTTCGACCGGCCCATGCGACGCTTTAGGCCCTTGTTTTGATGCATGTCGTTACCGCAAAACCGTTGCGCGACATCCATTATGCAACAGGAATTGGAAGCGTCGCGACGCCGGCCAACATCAATCCGTTACATCCTGCTTCTATCGCAAGGCTGATGGATCGGGTTTGCCTTTGGCCGCGATTTTCGACCATTGTGCCGAGGCCCGCCTTTTTCCGGTCCAGTTCGTCACCGAATGGTGACGACGCGACGATTTGAAAAGAATTTCAGGACACTCTCAGGGGAGCTCTCGATGACGATCAGACACTCGACACTTATTAAGAGACTGGCTTTTTCGACCTTTTTGCTGACGCTGCCGCTGAATGCGGCGTTCGCGCAGGATACCGCGGTCGCCGACCGGCTGAAGGCTGCCCTCGCCGCGCAGGGTGTCGACCTCTCCTGGACCGGAGTAACCGGCGACACCTCCAGCATGGTTCTGCAAGGCGTAGCGGTCAAACCGGCGGCCGAAAAGGAGGCGCTCAAGATCGGCGACGTCAAGCTCGAAGGTGTGACCGAAGCCAGTGGCGGCTATCAAATCGCGACCGTATCGACGTCGCCGTTCGAACACAGCGAAGATGGCGTCACGCTCAATCTCAGCCCCTTCGTCATCCATGACATGACGGTTCCGGCCGAAGGCGCAACCGGTCCGCTGGGCTCGCTGATGATGTACAAATCGGCCGAGCTCGACAACATGACAGTCAAAGTGGCTGACAAAACTGCTTTCTCGATGGACGGGCTTGCCATCGCAATCACGCCGCCGGCCGACGGCAAGGCCATGGCGTTTTCCGGCACTACGGAAAAATTCGCTGCCGACCTGACCCTGGTCGAAGATCCGAAATCCAAGGAAGTCATCAACGCACTCGGCTACCAGAACATAACAGGCAATCTTGAGATGGAAGGCACCTGGCAGCCTACCGACGGCAGGATGGACTTGTCGAAATACGAAATATCGGTCGACAATGCCGGCACGCTCGGCATGACCTTCGATCTCGGCGGCTACACGCTGGACGTCATCAAATCACTGCAGGAGATGCAGAAGAAGATGGCAGCGCAGCCCGAAGGCGCGGACAATTCGGCGCAAGGCATGGCCATGCTCGGGCTGCTGCAGCAGCTTTCGTTCAACAGCGCCTCGATCCGCTTCGACGACGATTCGTTGACCAAAAAGGTGCTCGATTATGCCGGCAAGCAGCAAGGCATGTCCGGCAAGGACATCGCCAACCAGGCCAAGGCGATCGTGCCCTTCGGCATGGCGCAGCTCAACAATCCGGAACTGACCGCGCAGGTTTCGGCCGCGGTCAACAAGTTCCTCGACGATCCGCAAAGCATCGAGGTCTCGGCCGAGCCGCCGGCAGCGGTGCCGTTCGCGCTGATCATGGCGGGCGCCATGTCCAACCCGCTCGACCTGCCGAAAACGCTCGGCGTGACGGTTACGGCAAACGAAGACTGACCGAGACAGGCTTCAAGCAAAAAGCCCGGCAGCGATGCCGGGCTTTTTTATGAATCAACAGCACCGGTTCGGAGCGTTTTCTAAACCTCTTTCTTCGTCGCCACCACCCGCAGCGACAATTCGCGAAGCTGCTGCGGGCTGGCTTCCGACGGCGCGCTCATCAACAGGTCGTAGGCCTGCTGGTTCATCGGGAACATAGTCACTTCGCGCAGGTTCCTGGCGCCGACCAGAAGCATGACGACGCGGTCGATGCCGGCCGCCATGCCGCCATGCGGCGGCGCGCCATACTGGAAGGCGCGATAAAGGCCGCCGAAGCGCTCTTCGACCGTCGCGCGGTCCAGCCCGACGGTTTCGAACGCCTTGACCATGGTTTCGGGCAGATGGTTGCGGATGCCGCCGGAGGCGATCTCGAAACCGTTACAGACCATGTCGTACTGGAACGCCTTGATGCCGAGCAGATCCTCGCCGTTAAGCGCATCGATGCCGCCTTGTGGCATCGAGAAAGGATTGTGCGCGAAGTCGATCTTCTTCTCCTCCTCGTTCCATTCGAAGAACGGGAAGTCGACGATCCAGCACAATTCGAAGCGGTCGCGGTCGACAAGATTGAGCTCCTCGCCGGCGCGGGTGCGCGCCGCTCCCGCGAAGGAGACGAACTTCTTCGGATCACCGGCGACGAAGAAGGCGGCATCGCCATCGGCGAGGCCGAGTTGTTGTCGGATCGCCTCGGTGCGCTCCTCGCCGATGTTCTTGGCCAGCGGCCCGGCGCCTTCAAGCTTCTCGCCCTCCTTGCGCCAGAAGATGTAGCCGAGGCCGGGCTGGCCCTCGCCTTGCGCCCATGAGTTCATGCGGTCGCAGAAGGCGCGCGACCCGCCGGTCTTGGCCGGAATGGCCCAGACCTCGGCCTTCGGATCGTTGGCAAGGATGTTGGCAAATACCTTGAAGCCAGAGCCGCGAAAATGATCCGAGACGGCCTGCATCTCGATCGGGTTGCGCAGGTCCGGCTTGTCGGTGCCGTATTTGCGCATGGCGACATCATAGGCAATGCGCGGAAACTTCTCCGTCACCGGCTTGCCGGCGGCAAAGGTCTCGAACACCCCCCGCATCACCGGCTCCATGGTGGTGAACACATCCTCCTGCTCGACGAAGCTCATCTCAACGTCGAGCTGGTAGAATTCACCCGGCAGACGGTCGGCGCGCGGGTCCTCGTCGCGGAAGCACGGCGCAATCTGGAAGTAGCGGTCGAAGCCGGACACCATGATCAGCTGCTTATATATCTGCGGTGCCTGCGGCAGCGCATAGAAAGTGCCGGGGTGGATGCGCGACGGCACCAGAAAGTCGCGCGCCCCTTCCGGCGACGAGGCGGTCAGGATCGGCGTCGAGAATTCGGTGAAGCCGACCTCGCCCATCAGCTTGCGCATCTCGGCGATGATTTTGGTGCGCGCGACGATGTTCTTGTGCAGGGTATCGCGGCGCAGGTCGAGGAAGCGGTATTTGAGGCGGATGTCCTCTGGGTAATCCGGCTCGCCGAAGACCGGCAGGGGCAATTCCCTGGCGGCCGACAGTACCTCGATCTCGCGCGCGAAGACTTCGATCTCGCCGGTTGGCAAATTAGGGTTCACGGTGTCGGCGAGGCGCGCCTTGACCTCGCCGTCGACGCGGACGACCCATTCGCCGCGCAGGGTCTCGGCAATCTTGAAGGCGGGCGAATCCGGATCGGCGACGATCTGGGTCAGGCCGTAATGGTCGCGCAAATCGATGAACAGCAGGCCGCCATGGTCGCGCACGCGATGCACCCAGCCCGACAAGCGAACGGTCGAGCCGACGTCGAGCTTCCTCAATTGGGCACAGGTATGGCTGCGGTAACGATGCATTGTCATTCTTAAAGTCCGGATGTTGGGTTGCGGCCAAGGCATGATGGCCCAGCCTGAAAATTTGCGCGAAAAGCACATGAGAGGGTGCATTTGTCAAGGCAAGCGGCGGCTGGGTAGCATCTCCGGTTCGGCCTTCAGGGTTGAAGCCTTTGGCGCATTGCTGCAAAAAGTGTTTCTTGCGACGATCTCTTCGTCAAACGATTTGGAGACCCTTGATGCCAGAACGCACGCCCCCACCCGGCGTTGGGCCTCTTTGTCGCCGCCAGACGAAATTACGCCACCTCATCCCTTGACCCCGCCCGCGGTGAGGCCGGAAATGATCTTGCGCTGGAAGATGAGAACGAGGACGACGAGCGGCACGGTGACGATCACCGATGCGGCCATGATGTTGCCCCACGGGATCTCGAACTGCGAGCTGCCGGAGAGCAGCGCGATCGCCACCGGCACGGTTCGCTGCTCGTTGCTGGAGGTAAACGTCAGGGCGAACAGGAACTCGTTCCAAGCACCGATGAAGGCGAGGAGCCCGGTGGTCGCCAGCGCCGGCCACATGAGCGGCAGGAAGACGCGGCTGATGATGATCCAGGGCGTGGCGCCATCGAGGATCGCCGCTTCCTCCAACTCGATCGGCAGGTCGCGAACGAAGGCGGTGAGCACCCAGACGGTGAACGGCAAGGTGAAGATCATGTAGGACAAGATCAGCGCGAACGGCGAATTGTAGAGGCCGAAGGTGCGGATCAGCTCGAAAAGACCGGCCAGCACCGCCAATTGCGGGAACATCGAAACGGACAGGATAGTGAGGAGCAGAGCCGAGCGGCCGCGGAAGCGGATGCGCGCCAGCGCATAGGCAGCGGTGACGCCCAGGAACAGCGAAATGACGACAACGGCGCTCGAGATGAAAAGCGAGTTCACGAGGTTGCGCAGGAAGGTCCCCTCGGTGAACACGGTCCTGTAGTTGCTGAAGGTAATCGTCTTCGGCCAATAGTCGATCTGGAAGAGCGCCGTCCCCGATTTCAGGCTGGTGATGATGGCGTAGTAGAACGGGAACACCGCGACGACGACGATAACGGCGACGAGGAGGTAGAAAGCCGTGCGCTTGACGATCCACATGGTCAGTAGTCCCCCATGATCAATAGTCCCCCATGGTCAATAGTCCTTGTCCAGTCTTATCCGGCCGAGCCAAAGAACGAGCATGGTCAGCAGAGCGAGGATAAGGAAGAGAAGCGTCGAGGCGGCGGAACCGGAAGCGAACTTGTCGAACTCAAACAGGCTCTCGCGGGCAAACACCGACATCGACTTGGTGTGTATGTTGTTTGGCGTAAGCACGTAGATCAGATCGAAGATGCGCAGGGCATCGAGACCGCGAAAGATCATGGCCACCATCAACGCCGGTCGGATGAGCGGCAAAGTGATCTTCCAGAAAATTCTCCACGCGCCGACGCCGTCGAGCTTGGCGACCTCGTAGATTTCTTGTGGAAGCATCTGGAGGCCGGCGAGAATGAGAAGCGCCATGAAGGGGGTCGCCTTCCAGATGTCGACAACAAGGACGGCGACCATCGCCGTGTCGGCGCTGGCCGTCCAAGCGATCTTGGTGCTGATCAGGCCGAGCTTGAGCAGGACGTCGTTGATGATGCCGAACTGGTCGTTGAGCATCCACTGCCACATTTTCGCCGAGACGATCGTCGGGATCGCCCAAGGGATGAGGATCGCGGCGCGCACGATGCCGCGGCCGCGAAACCTGGCGTTGAGCACCAGCGCGACGATCATGCCGAGCACCGTCTCGCAGGTCACCGAAATCACTGCGAAGCGCACCGTGTTCCAGACGGCGCGCCACCAGACCGGATCGGCGAGCAGCCCGTCATAGACGACGCGGCCGCTCGGCATTTGCACGACGGAGAAATAGTTGGCGAAACCAACCCAGCGGCGGGCTTCGAGGTCCGCGAGCGAGGCATCGGTGAAGCCGAAATAGATCGTGCGCATCAACGGCCAGCCGGCAACGGCGGCGAGCACGATGAGCATCGGAGCAAGCAGCAGCCATGCCGAGCGCACACGCTGACGCGCCAGCAGCGAGCCTGAGCGCGGCGAGGTCACCAGGCGGTGCCCTTGAGCCTGGTCAAGGAGAACTCCAGATCGGCAAGGTTGTCGGCGGCTGTGCCCTCGCCGGAAATAGTGTTGTGGACGGCGGTCCAGAACTCGCTCGATGCCTCATTGTACCGGCTCTTGGCTTGGGCCGAGGGACGCGGCACCGCGTTGAGGACGACTTCCTTCCAGCGCGGAATCACCGGCTGGGCGCTGGCGATGTCGGCATCGTCATAGAGTGCCTGGATGGTCGGCAGATATGCCCCCTTCAAGGCGCGGTACTTCTGCATCTGAGGCGAGGCGATCCATTTGACCAGCTCGATCGCTGCATCCGGGTTCTTCGAATATTTGGAAACCGCGAGATTCCAGCCGCCAAGCGTTGCTGCCGAGCGCGCGCCCTCACCCGACCCCGGCGGCAGCGTCGTCACCTCGAACTTACCTTTGATGGGGGAGCTTTCGCTGTTGCCAAGCGCGTAGGCGTAGGGCCAGTTGCGCATGAAGACGGCGTTGCCGGTCTGCCAGACGCCGCGCGACTCTTCTTCCTGGTAGGCCAGAACGCCGGGCGGCGAGATGGTTCCCACCCAGCTCCTCGCCATTTCCAGCGCCGCGGTTGCTTGCGGATTGTTGATGGAGATCGTGCCGTCCGGCTCGATAATCTGGCCGCCGCCGTTCGACTTCACCCATTCGAGTGCATCGCAGGTCAGCCCCTCATAGGCGTTGCCCTGGAAAACGAAACCCCACATGTCCTTGTTGCCGGCCGCGCGCTCCTTATCCATGACAAACTTGGCGGTGTCGGCAAGCTCGGCCCAGCTGGCCGGGACCCTGGCGCCGTATTTGTCGAGGAGATCCTTGCGGTAGTAGAGCGCCGGAGCGTCGGTGAATATCGGCAAGGCGACGAGCTTGCCGTCCACGGTCTGCGATTTGATGATCGATCGGAAATGGGCGCCAACGACATCCTTGGTCGCTTCGGTCAGGTCGATGAACTGCCTTGCAAGCTGGGGAGCCCAGATGATGTCCGTCTGATAGACGTCGACGTCGCTGCTTCCGGCGGCAAGCCAGAGCCGGTATTGGCCAAACTGGTCCGTCGCCGAGGGAGGCAGCGGAACGACGCTAACCTTGTTGCCGGTCTTCTTCTCGTATTGATCGAGGATCTCGCGAAGGATTCTCTGGCCGTTGCCGGTATCTCCGGACACCATGGCGAGGTCGACAGCCCGCGCCGGCCCGGCCGCCAGAACTGCGGCCAGGGCAAATGCCGCAAATGCGGAATGAAATTTCATGATGGCGGACCTCCCTTTGGAGCTTCAGGCCGGGCAGCAGAAACGACGTCGATGCTGACACCGTCTCCGCGCACCGGCGGCTCACAAGACGCGTATTCGCCCACCAGCACTGAACTACAAAGATACGCCTTGGTTCCCAACACGGAGGGTCCGGCGCCACGCGGTAGCGCAAGTTCTCCCGCGGTAATGCACCTAAAACGTGTCGCGTTCGATCGGCCTCATGCGACGCGCTTTAGGTCCTTGTTTTTATACATGTCGTTATCGCAAAACCGCTGCACTTTTGCGCGACATGCATTAAGGCCCCCGGCTGGCCCCAACGCCACCGGGAATTGCCGCTGGCATTGGCGAAGCCGATGGTTCAAGAAGGATCAACGACAGGCTTTCCTTCATGTCCTCCATCCGCCCGCTGATCCCCCTCCTGATCGCCGCCGGCATCCTGCTCGGCGGCAACGGCCTGCAGAGCACGTTGATTGCGCTGCGTGGTGCGCAGGAAGGTTTTCCCGCTTCCTCGATCGGCCTGATGGGCACGTTCTATTTCGCCGGCTTCCTGCTCGGCTGCCTTGCCGTGACCCGCATCATGAAGTCCGTCGGCCATGTGCGCGCCTTTTCGGCACTCGCGGCGATCGCCTCGGCGGGAACGCTGCTTCTGGTGCTGGTCATCGATCCGGTGATGTGGTGCGCCGTGCGCTTTGCCGGCGGGTTCTGCTTTGCCGGCCTGTTCACCATCATGGAAGCCTGGCTGAATTCCGGCGTCACGAACACCGACCGGGCGCGGGTGCTTGCCATCTACCGGATGGTCGACATCGGCTCGGTGACGGGCGCCCAGTTCCTGATCCCGATCTTCGGCGCCGGCGGCTTTGCCATCTTCGCCATCATGTCGATGATGATCACCGTTTCGCTGGTGCCGGTTTCGCTCGGCGACCGCTCCAATCCGACGCCGCCGGAAGACGTCAAGCTCGATTTGGCGCGCGTCTGGCGGATCTCGCCGCTCGGCTGCTTCGGCTGTATCGCCGTCGGCGTCACAAACAGCGCCTTTCGCACCCTGTCGCCGGTCTATGCCGAGCAGATCGGCATGTCGGTCGCCGACGTCGTCACCTTCGTCAGCGTCGGCATTTTCGGCGGCGCCATCATACAATACCCGCTTGGCTATCTCTCCGACCGCTGGGACCGGCGCTCGGTGCTGCTGATGACGACGTGCTGTGCGATGGTGGCGGCACTGGCGCTGGCATTCGTGGCAGGCGGCAGCCCGTTTCTCAACTTCCTGCTCGTCTTCATCTTCGGCTGCTTCGCCATGCCGCTCTATTCGTTGTCAGCGGCGCATTCCAACGACCGCGCCGACAAGGGCGAGTTCGTGCTGATCAACGCGGCCTTGATGCTGTTTTATTCCTTCGGCGCCATTGGCGGGCCGTTCGCAGCCTCGACGGTGATGCAATTTTTCGGGCCGAGCGCGCTGTTCGTGTTCAGCGCCACCGTCTATGCGATCTTCGTGGCCGTCATCCTTTACCGGATGCAGGCGCGCTCCGCCGTGCCGGCCACCCATCGCAGCCGTTTTACGGCGCTGTTGCGCACTTCGACGGTTTTTGCCCGGCTGGCGAAGCGGAATGCCGATCCCGATGAACCCGCAAAGCCTGGATAGAGGTGCTTGCGCTTGACGAAAGCGCGCGCGGCTGAAATTGAAAGAGACCCTATCCCTTGCCAAAAGCGATTTGATGCACGTCATCACCACCCAGAAAGAACTCGAGACCGCTATTGCCGCTTTCGAAAAGGCGGAATTCGTCACCGTCGATACCGAATTCATTCGCGAAACGACCTTCTGGCCGATCCTGTGCCTGATCCAGATGGCAGCGCCCGGGGTGACCGCGCTGATCGATCCGCTGTCGCCCGACATCGACCTGAAACCGTTCTTCAGGCTGATGTCCAACGAGGCGATCGTCAAAGTCTTCCATGCGGCGCGCCAGGACATCGAAATCATCGTGCATCTCGGCGATCTGGTGCCGCATCCGGTGTTCGACACCCAGGTCGCGGCAATGGTCTGCGGCTTCGGCGACAGCGTCTCCTACGACCAGCTGGTGCAGCGCATCACCGGAGCGCGGCTCGACAAGTCCTCGCGCTTCACCGACTGGCGCCACCGTCCGCTGTCCGAAAAGCAGCTCGACTACGCGCTCGCCGACGTCACCCACCTGATCGAGGTCTACAAGCATCTCAGCGCCGAGCTGGTGCGGGAAAACCGCGCCCACTGGCTGAACGAGGAGATGGACGTGCTGACCTCGCGCGAGACCTACGATCCGCATCCCGAGGATGCCTGGAAGAGGCTCAAGATGCGGCTGCGCAAGCCGCAGGAACTGGCGATCGTGCAGGCGGTGGCCGCCTGGCGCGAACGCGAAGCGCGCGAGCGCGACGTGCCGCGCGGCCGGGTGCTCAAGGACGATGCGATCTACGAAGTGGCGCAGCAGGCGCCGCGCGACGCTGCGGCGCTGAGCAAGCTGCGTACCACGCCGAAGGGCTGGGAGCGCTCGTCGACGGCGACGGCACTGCTTGGCGCGGTAAACGCTGCCCTTGCCCTGCCCAGGGAAGAGATGCCGAAGCTGCCGAAGAGCTTCCAGCCGCCGGAGGGGTCAAGCGCCGCGGCGGAGTTGCTGAAGGTGCTGCTGCGGATCGTTGCCGAAAAGGAGGGCGTCGCATCCAAGGTACTCGCCTCCAGTGACGACATCGACCGCATCGCTGCCGAGGGCGAGGAAGCCGACGTGCCGGCATTGCAAGGCTGGCGGCGCGCCGTCTTCGGCGAGGCCGCGCTCAAGCTTGTGCGCGGTGAACTCGCCATCAGGTTCGACAAGCGCAAGATCGCTGTGTTCGATTTGTAGCCTTGAGCTTGCTCAGACCAAGCCGAGCAGATGCAGCGCTAGCCATATCCATCCAAGTGCAAGAACCACCGCGCCCAGGTAGAATGCCCTGCTGCGCAGGATCAGCTGATTGCTGGTCAAGTGGACCGATGCGTGAAGATAGCGGGAGACGACAAAGATCCACATCAGTGCCAAGGTCAGATAATTGACGCCATTGGTCACGTGCAGCGTCAAGCATAAGACGTAGAAAAGCACCGGCAGTTCGAACTGGTTGCTCAGATTGTCGGCGACGGTGACGCTGGAACCAGGCTCCGTCGAGCGCGTCTTGAACTGGCCGGCCTTGGCTTCGCCCGATCTGACCGCACCATGGCGGCGCCGGCCCATAACGACGTAGACGATATAGACCAGCAGCACCTGCGCCAGCATCGGCCAGAAGATCGCGGTCTGGTTCAAGATGCCCCCTGTCTTTGTCACCCAGCCTTCAAGACCGTTTCTGAGCCATCAGAGTGAAAGCCGCAGTGACGGTCACTGGTATCGCCAGCAGGGCGAATTTGGTGACGATCAGCGCCGAGGCGAAGGATAGCGAATCCGGATTGGCCGACAGAAAATCGGACAAAAGACGAGCCACGGCGATATTCTGGGCATAGTCGGTAAGCAGGTAGGGCAGCACCAGCACAACCGCGAATATCGACTGGGTTTGCGCAGGCAGTGCACGGAAATTCTTCAGCCGCCGGCCCGTGGCCAGGATCAGGCTGACCATCGTCAGCGACAGCAGCGCCGGGAACAGCAGGTCGAAGGTCAGGTAATGCCAGACGAGAATAATTTCGCTGCCGCGCCGGCCGAGGGCTGTTAGCCAGGCCATGCCCTCATCCGGGGTGAAACCGGCATAGCGCATGTCGAGCGACGGCAGACCGCCGCTCAATTGGCGAAAATAGAGGAACTCCATTGCCGTCATGATGATGAAAACCGCCACGGTGGCGACACAGAGTGCGGCCGCGTGGCGCGACAGCCGCAGGATCATTGCCGCCAGATTGCGCCAAGACGCATGACGGTCAGGCTCCGCCAGGATAATTCGGGCTTTCGCGGGTAATCGTGACGTCATGGGCGTGGCTTTCACGAAGTCCGGCATTGGATATCCGCACAAAAGTGGCGCGCTCGCGGAAATCGGCAAGGTCGCGGCCACCGACATAACCCATAGCGGCTTTCAGGCCGCCTGCAAGCTGGTGCAGCACGCCAGACACAGGTCCTTTGTACGGCACCTGCCCTTCGATGCCTTCCGGGACCAGTTTCAGCGTGTCGCGCACCTCGGCCTGGAAATAACGATCGGCGGAGCCGCGCGCCATCGCGCCGACCGAGCCCATGCCGCGATAGGCTTTGAAGGAGCGGCCCTGGTGCAGATAGACCTCGCCCGGGCTCTCGTCCGTGCCGGCCAGCAGCGAGCCGATCATCGCAGCACTTGCGCCGGCGGCCAGTGCCTTGGCGAGATCGCCCGAATATTTGATGCCGCCATCGGCAATGACCGAAACGCCGGATTTCTGCGCCGTCTCGACCGCCGACATGATCGCCGAGAGCTGCGGCACGCCGACGCCGGCGACGATGCGGGTGGTGCAGATGGAGCCTGGTCCGATGCCGACCTTGACCGCGTCGGCGCCGGCATCGATCAGCGCCAAGGTGCCTTCCGCGGTGGCGACGTTGCCGGCCAGGATGCGAACCGAGTTGGACAGTTTCTTGGCCCGCGTCACCGCATCCAGAACGCGCTGCGAATGACCGTGCGCGGTGTCGATCACGAGAAGGTCGACGCCGGCGTCGATGAGGCGCTCGGCGCGTTCGAAACCGTCATCGCCGACGCTGGTGGCGGCGGCTGCGCGCAAGCGCCCCTGCGCATCCTTGGTGGCGTGCGGGTTGAGCTGCGACTTCTCGATGTCCTTGACCGTGATCAGCCCGACGCAATTGCCGTCCCGATCGACCACAACAAGCTTCTCGATGCGGTGCTGATGGAGTAGCCGCTTGGCCTCGTCCTGATCGACGTTCTCCTTGACCGTGATCAGGTTCTCGCGGGTCATCAGCTCATAGACCTTTTGCGCCGGATCGGACGCGAAGCGGACGTCGCGGTTGGTCAGGATGCCGACGAGCCGGCCGACCGTGTGGCCGCCGGTGCCGCCGTTCTCGACCACCGGAATGCCCGAAATGCTGTAGGTGCGCATCAGACCCAGCGCATCGGCAAGCGTCGCCTCGGGACCGATGGTGACAGGGTTGACCACCATGCCGGACTCGAATTTCTTCACCTGCCGCACCTGCTCGGCCTGTTCGGCCGGCGAGAAATTGCGGTGGATGACACCGATGCCGCCGGCCTGGGCCATGGCGATGGCGAGCCGCGCCTCGGTAACCGTGTCCATGGCGGCCGACAGGATCGGCACGTTGAGGTCGATGTCGCCGGCGATGCGGGTGCGGATGTCGGTCTCGCCGGGCATGACCTCGGAATGACCCGGCTGCAGCAGCACGTCGTCAAAGGTCAGCGCCAATGCGCCGGTGGACGTCTCGATGATTTTTGCCATGGCCAGCCCTCGGAATGCAGGAAAGGCGCTCGCCCTGGATGGACAGCGCCGACTCGTCTTCTTCCCTTTCAGGATTGGCGCTGGCTCGTAACACGTCCCGTGGCCGTTGAAAAGCCGATGGTTGTGTAGTGGCGAAGCTGCATTTTGCCCCAGGGGCTGCGGGACTTGCGGTCGCACAAACGTGACAGCAAATTAATACGACATCCGGGCCAAACCATGATAACCGCCCTACCTGTCGGTTTGGCCCCCAGGGCCGGCAAGCAATCGCGACGCACATTTCAAGGCCGGATCCATCGTGAACCGCACCATTCCGCTTATCCTGGCGGTCGCTCTATTCATGGAAAACATGGATTCGACCGTCATTGCGACATCGTTGCCGGCGATCGCCATCGACATCCACACCAGCCCGATCGCGCTCAAGCTGGCGCTGACCGCCTATCTGGTATCGCTCGCGATCTTCATTCCGATCAGCGGCTGGAAGGCCGACCGCTTCGGCGCCAAGAATGTCTTCCGCGCCGCGATCGCCGTGTTCATCGTCGGTTCGGTCGCGTGCGCCATTTCCAATTCGCTGCCGGCTTTCGTGGTGTCACGTTTCCTGCAAGGTATTGGCGGCGCCATGATGACGCCGGTCGGACGCCTGGTGCTGGTACGCGCGACGCCGAAAAGCGAGCTCGTCGCCGCCATGTCGTGGCTGACTGTCCCGGCTCTGGTCGGCCCCCTGGTCGGCCCGCCGGTCGGCGGCTTCATCACGACCTATTTTTCCTGGCACTGGATTTTTCTGATCAATGTGCCGATCGGGCTGATCGGCATCTGGCTGGCCACGCGTTTCCTGCCGAAGACCGACGCCGCGCAGACGCCGCCGCTCGATCTCATCGGTTTCGTGCTGAGCGGGCTGGCGGCATCGGGCATCGTGTTCGGCCTGTCGGTGGTCAGCCTGCCGGCTCTGCCGCCAGTCGCCGGCTTTATCACCGTTGCCGTCGGGCTGGCATCGGCGGTGCTTTACCTGCTGCACGCGCGCCGCGCCAAGAACCCGCTGCTGGCGCTCGAGCTGTTTCGCAATCGGGTGTTCCGCTCGTCGGTGCTCGGCGGCGGACTGTTCCGCATCGGCATTGGTGCCGTACCTTTCCTGTTGCCGCTGATGTTCCAGATCGGTTTCGGGCTGACGCCGTTCCAGTCCGGCATGATCACCTTCGTCTCGGCGATCGGCGCCATAGGCATGAAATTCGTCACCGCGCTGATCTTCAGGGTCGCCGGCTTCCGCCGGGTGCTGATTTCAGGCTCGCTCATCGCTGCCGCGTCCATCGCCATCAACGGCCTGTTCACACCCGACACGCCCTACGGGCTGATCCTCGCCATGCTGCTCGCCGGGGGCTTCATCCGCTCGATGTTCTTCACCGGCATCAATGCGCTTGCCTACGCCGAGATTTCGGCCGCCGACACCAGCAAGGCGACGCCGATCACGGCCGTGTTCCAGCAGTTGGCGATCGCGCTCGGCGTGGCGCTGGCCGGCGGCATCCTCGAAGTGTCGACCAAGATCCATGGCGGCCCGCTGACGCTGAGCGACTTCCACACCGCCTTCTTCATCGTAGCGGCGGTGTCGGCGGCAGCCTCGCTGTCGTTCATGCGGCTGGCGCCGGACGCCGGCAATGCCGTGTCTGGACATGGCCGGTTGACGCCGCCGAAGACACTGGAGCCGGTGAGCCCGCCGGGAAGTTGAGAACCCCTTCCCTTCTCCCCTTGTGGGAGAAGGTGGATCGGCGCGCAGCGCCGAGACGGTTGAGGGTGTTGGAAGAAATGAGGCGATGATAACTGCAAGCGTGTTGCCAAGCTGGAACACCCCTCATCCGACCTCGCTTCGCGAGGCCACCTTCTCCCACAAGAAGGGGAGAAGGAAAGGGCGCTACCCCTTGAAATCCTTCGCCAGCAAATACAGCTCCACCGATTCGTCGCGTGAGGCCGGTGGCTTGACGTGGTGGACCGAGCGGAAATTCCGCTTGAGTCTCGCCAGCAATTCGTTCTCGGCGCCGCCCTGAAACGTCTTGGCGAGGAAATGTCCGCCCGGCTTCAATACCGACAGCGCGAAATCGGCCGCCACCTCGCAAAGATGCATGGTGCGGATGTGGTCGGTCCGTTTGTGGCCGGTGGTCGGTGCGGCCATGTCGGAGAGCACGATGTCGGGCTGGCCGCCCAGCGTCTCGGCCAGCTTTTCGGGTGCCTGCGGATCGAGGAAATCCATCAGCAGCACCGGGGCGCCCGGCACGGCGTCCATCTCGAGGTAATCGATGCCGACGACGTTCGGGTGTTCCGCGGTCGACTTGGTACGCGCGGCGGCGACCTGGCACCAGCCGCCGGGTGCCGCGCCAAGGTCTATCACCTTCATGCCAGGCTTGAGCAAATGGTGCTTGTCGTCGATCTCGATCAGCTTGTAGGCGGCGCGCGAGCGATAGCCGTCGGCCTTCGAGCGCTGGACATAGGGATCATTGATGTGGCGCTGCAACCAGCGGCGCGACGATTCCTTCAAGCCGCTTTTCTTCTTGATCTTTGTCTTCAGCACGCGAATGCCGGCGGAGCTCGGTCTTTCCGGTTTCTTGGTCATTGCTTGATTGCTTGTTTGAGCATGATCTTGTCCGAAAACCGGCAGCCACTTTTCGGGATCATGCTCTGCCTCGCCGCCAGACGCCGTCATCGGCCATCAATTCGCTCAATATGCCCTCGCGCAGGCCGCGGTCGGCGACACGCAGCCGCTCCGACGGCCAGACGGCGCGGATCGCCTCCAATATGGCGCAGCCGGCCAGAACCAGGTCGGCGCGGTCGGCGCCGATGCAAGGGTTGGCGACGCGTTGCTGGAAATCCCAGCCGACCAGTTTTTCGACCATGCGGTCGACGCTGTCGCGATCCATCCACAGCCCGTCGACGCGGCGGCGGTCATAGCGTTCGAGATCGAGATGGACGCCGGCCAGCGTCGTCACAGTGCCCGATGTGCCGAGCAAATGGAATTTCGGGCTGGCCAGGAGGTGGCTCAGCCGATCACGCCCGTCGAAGGCGCGCAGCCGCATTGCGACATCCTCGACCATGGCGCCAAAGATCTCGCGTGTCACCGTGCGGCCGCCAAAACGCTCGGCCAGCGAGACGACGCCGACCGGCAGCGACGTCCACGAGACGATATGGTTGGCAAGCCTTGGCGAGCGCTGACCGGTGAGGTCGATCAGCGCGATTTCGGACGAGCCGCCGCCGATGTCGAACAGCACGACGCCTTGCGTGTCGCGCTCGACCAGCGAACCGCAGCCCGACACCGCCAGCCGCGCCTCGGTCTGGCGGTCGATGATCTCGAGCTTCAGGCCGGCCTCGCGCTCGACGCGCTCGAGGAACTCGACGCCATTGGCGGCGGTTCGGCAGGCCTCGGTGGCGATCAGCCTGGCTTTCCTGACCTTGCGGTTGCGCAATTTGTCACCGCAGATCTTCAGCGCCTCGACCGCGCGGTCCATTGCGGCGTCGCCGAGCCGGCCATTGGCGGTAAGGCCCTCGCCCAGCCTGACGATGCGCGAGAAGGCATCGATGACGCGGAACTGGCCATGGCGCGTCGGCACCGCGACCAGCAGCCGGCAATTGTTGGTGCCGAGATCGAGCGCGGCAAACACCGGCAATTCCTGCAGCGGCGGCGGTGTGCAGGCACCTTGCCCCGGCCTTGGCGGAGCTGAGGGCGGAGGCGCGTAAGCCGCTGGCTGGGGCGGGCGCGCGGCCGGGGCCTCGTTGGCGGCGGGCACCGAAGCGCCGGCCGCCAGCGGACGAGTCTCGTCGCGTGCGAAAACCTTGCGCCCGCGCCGACGCTTGCGCCGTTTCTTGGGTTTGCCGTTCTGATGCGGGCCGTTCTGACCCTTGTGATCGTGGGACGTGTCGCCAGCCTGTCCATTGCCGGACCAGGGTTGCACCTGACGGCCGTAGCGTCCGGTGGATGGGCTTGCCTGGCCGGACGGCGTCGGCGAACCCCTGGACACGCCCACTTCCGGCGCGCCAGCGCCGGCGTCGTGGTCTTCCACTGTCGTTCCTTCCGGCGCCGCGCGAACCGGAGACCGGACGCAGCAGGCGCTTTTACATGTTCAAGTTGCCGCCAGACTATCAGCGCACGGCCGGATCACCAAGAGCGCTCGCGGCGAATTTTGCCGGCGGCGTGAAGGCGGCGACGTCGGTGAGCCCTTGTCCCCTTGGGAGAAGGGAAGGCGCGAGCGCCACAACGCGCCTTCCCGGTTGAATAGCCGGCTTCAATGAGGCATTTCTGAAATGGAGGGTAAATCATTCGGCAACGCGGGCGGTTTGCCTGCTGCGAACCGGAAAACGGTACGGGCTGCAACGCATGATCGTCATGCCATGAACTGGAGGCGCTATTTCTGGCCCGTCATCGGCATCGCCGCGGTGGTGTTCTCGCTGTGGCTGCTGCTGCACGAATTGCGCGGCATCTCGCTTGACGATGTCTGGGCCGGCATAATCGCCATCCCGGCGCGCGGCTGGGTGCTGGCGGCGCTGAGCTCGGTCATCGCCTATGCCTCGCTCGCCGGCTACGACCACATCGCGTTGCTGCACATCGGCAAGAAAGTATCGTGGCTGTTCGTCACCTTCTGCTCGTTCACCACCTACGCGCTGTCGCACAATATCGGCGGCTCGGTGTTTTCCGGTGCGGTGATCCGCTACCGCGCCTACGGCACCAGGGGCCTGACCGGCCAGGATGTCGGCATTCTGGTGGCGATCTGCTGGATCACCTTCGTGCTGTCGACGCTGTTCGTCTCAGGCATCGTGCTGCTGCTCGAGCCTGAGGTGATCGACCGGTTTTCCGGCATACCGCATCATCGGCTGTCGCAAGCAGCAGGGTTCGCCATGCTGCTCGTGGTGGCGGCCTATGTCTTCGGCAGCTGGCTGCATCTGAGACCGCTCAGGATCGGCAGCTTCCAGCTGCATTACCCGGCGCTGCCGATCGTGGCGCGGCAATTGCTGGTCGGCCCGATCGAGCTGCTGGCGGCGGCGGCGATCATCTTCTTCGCCCTGCCCGCCACCGGCAATCCCGGCTATTTCGTCGTGCTCGGCGTTTTCCTGGTGTCGTTCTCGATCGCGCAGATCTCGCATGCGCCGGGCGGGCTCGGGGTCTTCGAGGTGGTGTTCCTCGCTGGCTTGTCGCACATGGACCAGGTCGGCGTGCTGGCGGCGCTGCTGGTGTTCCGGCTGTTCTACCTGATCATCCCGCTGCTGATCGCGCTCGGCGTGGTGCTGTTCTTCGAGCACTCGCAATACTCCCGCAGCGAGAGTTGAAGCTCGGCAATCGCGTCAGGCCTGATGACGACCGTGAGAAGATCAATCCTCAATGTAGGCGCCGCCCCTCAACCCCCTGCCGGGACCCTTCTCCCCGTGAAGAACGGGGAGAGGGTGAGGGGCAGCGCAAACGCCGGCGGGAGTGACGATAGGGCAAATCTGAAGCAACCGCGCCGATTGAAATGCCTACGGCAGGGTTGACTATTTTCCGGCGGCGGCTACAAGGCACGCGCGGCGACATCGTCGCCCTGCCCGTGTGGTTTTCAACGGCCGCGCCTGCTGGGGAATAGGTTAACGGTAGACCCACGGACTCTGACTCCGTTAGTCCTGGTTCGAATCCAGGTTCCCCAGCCAAGAAATTTCAATTACTTAGCTACCGAACCCGCTCCTCCAGGAATAACTTCCGTCGAATTACGGTGGTCGAATTACGGTGACAGTGCACTTTTCCCGTGTCGCCCTCTCCAGTATTGTCGCGTCGCCGACGTCGCGGTTTTCGATGCACCCGTGGGCCGAGAGCATCGCCGAGCAAATCGGCAAAGCTGCGAAATCCGGAAAACGAGGCAGGCGGCGAAAAGAAATTAGTGCACTGTCACCGTAGTTCCTAAAACCTCTCCGGCAACCCTTCTACTCCCCGACAATGGACGTCGGCGGGCGTGCCGAGGTTATCGGATCGGCATGACGAAGGACGATCCTCCACGCGCCTTCCTCGCGCCGGAATATGGTGGTGACTCGAAGCGCAATCGGCACCAGTTTGTTGCCACCACCGACCTTGGATTGGAACCGCTCGACCTCGATGATGTATCCCAAGTCGGCTGTCGCATACTCCGAGATGCGCTCAAAGCCGATGGCCTTGCCGTGCCGGTAATTGGTGGCGGCCCGTTCCATGGTCTCAGCGGCCTTTCTCCATCCCTTCGCCGGCGGGCCAAAGGGATTGGCAATAATGACGTCGTCCTGTCGCGAGTAGAGGTTTTTTAAGGGCTCAGGATCGCCCTTTACGAAGGCATCCAGAGCCAGATGATCCTGCTCGATAAATTTCGTCAGGTCGGAGGCTAACATCTTAATATCGCCCCATGACTAAAAAGAGAACTCTATCAAGCGCTTCATCCGCCCTTCGCCTAGGCGTTCGGGCTGGTGTCCGGAGTATAGATCAGAATTACGGTGAGTGCACTTTTTACCATGTCGCCCTCGCCGCATGGTGCACCTTGCCGGCGTTCCCGGTCTGCCGCATCGCGGGCGTCGTACGGGTGAGCCAAAGCGTTTTCACGTCCCAAGACTATGTGATCCACAAGAACTGCTCATCGAGTATTGCCGCGTCGCCGATGTCGCGGTTTTCGAGGCACCCATGGGCCATCGCCGGGCAAATCGGCAAAGCCATGAAACCGGAAAACGAGGCAGGCGGCGAAAAGAAAATGGTGCACTGTCACGGTAATCCCAAGAACTGCTCATCGAGTATTGCCGTATCGCCGATGTCGCGGTTTTCGATGCACCCATGGGCCGAGAGCATCGCCGGGCAAATCGGCAAAGCGGTGAAACCCGAAAAACGAGGCAGGCGGTGAAAAGAAAATAGTGCACTGTCACCGTAATTCGCGTTCCGCCTTTCGAAATCCTTCTTCGCAACAAGATTGTGCAGGTTGGCCCAAATGAGGCCGGCTCTTCCCGATCGATTGGGATTTCTCCCGAGTGAAATTACTCACCTCGAAAGTGGCCTTTAGAAGGGGCAGAGCCGTGTCCCGACCACACAGAGGGAGATGACCTTCCCCAATCTTACCCGACTCCCCCACTTGCTGTGACAGCGAGGCGCCCCACATGCCCCAACCAACACCAGGCGGCCTCAGGAATAGGCGAACGCGTGTGGTAGGATTCTGAGTTCTTACTCAGGCTATCGGTCACGACCCCAAGGAGCCCAGAAAGGAAAAGGCCAAGGCGACGGCATACCATCTGCGCTCATCGATGCTTTTGTCGGCCCATTCGAGCCATCGATTGTGGCCTGAACATCGTTGGTTGAAGTGTGAACTCGGACCCCTACCACCCAGGCCGGGACCGAAAACGCCTTGGTCACGCTAATTTTCGTGAAGACCTGGAGTACCCGGCCGGTGGGCTGCGTTGCCACAAAATCAAGGTCGAGGATGCCATCTTTTGGAGGGACTATGTAAATCCACGGCGTAAGGTCGGGCAACGACCACCCGCTTGTGGGAACCCAACCGCTGGCTGATACGGCTATCGCCGGCGGATTTTCAGGTATTACCAAAAGTCCCTCAACGTGCACTTTGTCAACTGAATAAATGCGCGATTGCATAGCCTTCCTCCCATTAGACGAATTTTCTGGGACTACCCCGGCGCGAAGGCGTTCACGCCTTCAAAGTGCTTTTTCGAAGTGCCGGCTAGACTAACTCTCCGGCCAGGGGTAGAACCCCCTTCCTGTCAATTTCGAACTTAAGTTTGTGAGAAACGTTATTACTTTTGGACAACAAACGAGAAAGACCCGTCGTTCCCGGCGGGTGCGATCCCAATGCCGATAGCGTCTATACTCGATGCCAGTCACCAGATTCTTGATGCGTGCTAAGCGCAACACTGATTTCTTTGGCCCTTTCACCAACCCTCGGAACGATGCACGCCAGAAAGGCCGCCTTGAACGCAGGTAGTGCCGCTGCCGGGCTGGCAAATATAGCTGCCAGGGTGGCCGCCACGGCGCCACCGGTTGCGCAGTTTGTAACGTCACCCCAAATACTATTTAAGTCCGGTGCCGAGAATTCTGCATAGGCGGTAATTTTTGATGTCCGCGTATACAGGACAGGATACTTGATGAATCCTCCTTCCCATTCAACTTTAAACTCTGGCACGCCATCAATATGAGCAAGTTCAACTTTTCTATTCTCGGACAATAGCAACTCAGCAAAGTCTTTTCTTGATCTTGCGGTATCCATTCTCTTTTCTGCGTCTGCTTTTTCGTCCAGCCACCATTTCTGGATCGGCTTACAATGCAGCGCGACCCATTCTGCGCAATTCCAATATATATCCGGACCGTAAGCTATTCGGTAAATCATCGGATACAATTGCCCCTCAGGGATAATGTGGCACCCGAACATATCTTCCGGTACTGCTGACAGCAGTGATAACACGATGTATTTGTTACTCATTTTTGTTCCTCCATGTTGCATATATATATTTAGATATTAGATTTCAGTTAAGCGTGGCTCTTCTCCGTAGTATCAGAAGTCCTGTTCGTTCGATTTGACACAAAGGGAAATTGTATTCCGCGCCTAACTATCAAAGAACGATTTATTTCAAGTATCTTCCGCACACTCGCAAGTGCCGCCTCGTTCACCTCGATATACGCGACGATGTACCACTCGCCGTTCTCTTCCCTGGCCATGCCCATCGGTTCGGCCCGCCATTTGAGCGCGCCGTGGTGCGGCATGAAGTAGGTTTCCTGGATGCCGCCGACGGCGCTGAGGCCCTCGTCGAGAGCATATTCCATTACCGCGCAGCACAGCTGCGTCAGCGTGCCCCTTAGTCCGGCAGTGCGTTTATCGGGAACGACGAATGTGCGGGTCCATTCGGCCCAATCGGGACGCCTGGGGACGCCCGATTTTTCGCACATGTGAGAAAAGACCTCCGAGACCATGTGCGGCTCGCTCGTTGGGATCAATCGAGCCGAAGTCACTACGCGATCGTCTTCAATGCCCAGCAGGTATGTCGCCGCGTCTGTATCGAATTGATCCAGTTCGCGACCATCCGGGCTCGGAGGGCGCCAGCGTTTTTGATGCACGAAGAAATCGTGCCGGCGGCGCAGAAACTCGTCGAATTCGTTTTCGTAGAGATGCTTGTTATGCGCATTGACTACGTGGGCCGTTATCATGGCGCGATCCCCCGATCGTTCTCGCCGGGATACTCGCAGTCGCGCTAATATACGTCACCTGTCCGATGGGACAGTTGACGCGATTAGGGATGGATCAGACGCCGGCGCACTGCCTCGACGACCGCTTGCGTGGTCGTGGCGACGCCAAAAGCCTCGCGGGCCCGCGTCGAGTGCCATTTGACCGTGCGCTCGGTAAGGCCAAGGATCTGCGAGGTTTCCGACGAGGTCTTGCCGGCCGCGGCCCACAAGAGCACTTCTTTTTCGCGGTCGGTCAGCACGCCTTCATGGTCGTCATCGTCATTGGCCAAGGCCTGGATCGACATGCCCGCGTATACCGCCATGGTCACCAGTTGCACCTGGTGGCGCGGCGACAGGGTGCAGGCCTTCGCGGAAGACGCAAACGAAAGCACGGATTGCCAATGGTGAACGCTGAGCATCGGTACGGCGAAGCCGCTGCAGATGCCGAACTCAGTCGCCTCGCCGGCAACGCGTCGTGAGCCCTCTGTATCCGACCACTTTGCCGGGACTTCGGACCAGAGGAACGGCTTCAAGGTCTTTGCCGAGTAAACGCAAACGCCGTCGACGGCGGCATGCTCGGCCTCGACATAGCGCTCAAACCAGCCGGCCGGCCAGCCATTCAGTTCGACCATCGGTGCAAGCTTCTGCCCGCCAAGCGGCACCCCGCTCAGGATAAGGTGCTCGAAACCGAGATTTCGCACGGTTTCAAGAAGGTCGCTCAGCAGCGGCCCGGTAGCTGTGTGCTTCCTGCAGCGTTCGACAAAGTCGAACACATCTGAATCGATCATGACAGAGACCCCCGTCTCCACGCCCGAAAACAAAGCTTATCTTAAATTAGAGACTTCGAATACTCCCAATAAGTGTGTCCGCGACGCAGGACGCGTGGACCAAAATCAGCTAAATCAGCCGGATTGTAGTCAGCAACACAGGACCCCCAAGCATGACGCCAGCACTGCCAAAACGAAACGAGCCGTTCCGGGCCGGCGAAACCGCGCTGCTGCTGGTCGACATGCAGCGCGTCTGGCTGGAGCCGGGTGCTGATCCAGCGCATCCGGAGCGCGGTCCCGATCACTATTTCTACCGGCAGACGGCGTCGCAGACGATCCCCAACCAGGAGCGCCTGCTGGCGGCGGCGCGGGCCAACGGCGTCGAGGTGATCCATACAATCATCCAAAGCCTGACCGAAGACGGCCGCGACCGCTCGCTCGACCACAAGCTGACGCCGATCCATATCGCGCCGAGCCGGCCGGAGGGCCTGCCGGTGCCGTCGCTGGCGCCGATCGGCGACGAGATCATGCTGCCGAAGACGTCGTCGGGCGTCTTCAACTCGACCAACATCGATTATGTCTTGAAAAACCTCGGCGTGCGTTATCTGGTCGTCGCCGGCATCATGACCGACCAGTGCGTCGACATGGCGGTGCGCGACGCCGCCGATCGCGGCTACCTCGTCACCTGCGTATCCGACGCCTGCGCCGCCGCCTCGCAGGAGCGCCATGATGGCGCGCTCGAGGCCTTCGGCGGCTATTGCTGGGTCGCAGATACCGCCATTGTTACTGCCCGTTTCGAAGCCTTGGGAAAAGCTGCATGACATCGACCGTCGAACCGCTCGTTGCCGTCGTCACGACCGATCTTTCGGCGATCACGCGCGGCCGCTCGGTCGTCGAAAGCAGGCTGCAGAAGATTGCTGCGACCGGCGTCGGCTGGCTCCAGGCCAATCTGTCGCTGACGCCCTTCAACTCCATCGTCGACCCCAATCCGTGGGGCTCGTCCGGCGATGTGCGGCTCGTTCCCGATCTCAACGCGCGGTTCCGCACGGCGCTGACCGGATCGGCGACGCCTTTCGACATGGTCGCCGGCAACATCGTCGAACTCGACGGCAGCCCGTGGGTCGGCTGTACGCGGACCATGCTCAAGGATGCGCTGGCGGACTTGAAGGCAGCGGCCGGGCTTTCCGTCATCGCCGCCTTCGAGCATGAATTCCATATCGAGGCCGACTTCGGGCCGGCTCATTCGATGTCGTTGGCAGCACTGCGCCGCGCCGACCCGTTTGCCGCCAATCTGATGGCGGCGCTGGCGGAAGCCGGCGTCGCGCCCGAAGTGGTGATCGCCGAATTCGGCACCGACCAGTTCGAGGTGACGTGCGAGCCGGCCGATGCGCTTGCCGCGGCCGATCGCGCCGTCGCCATCCGCGAGATCACGCGCGAAGTCGCGCGATGTGCCGGCTGGCGGGCGAGCTTCGCGCCCAAAACCGCTCCCGATGCCGTCGGCAACGGCGTCCATATCCATTTCAGTTTCGTCGACGAGGCCGGCAAGCCGGCGACCTACGATCCGGCCCAGCCTGGCGGCCTTTCCAGCCGTGCCGCTTCGTTCTGTGCCGGCGTGCTGCGCCATCTGCCCGCGATCACCGCCATGACGGCGGCGAGTGTGTCGTCCTACTACCGGCTGAAGCCGCATAGCTGGAGCTCGTCCTACACCTGGCTTGCCGATCGCGACCGCGAGGCGAGCCTGCGCATCTGCCCGACGGTGACGATCGGCGGGCGCGATCCGGCGCGGCAGTACAACATCGAATACCGGGCGGCCGACGCCACCGGCAATCCCTATTTGTCGCTGGCAGCGATCGTGCGCGCCGGGCTGGAGGGGCTGAAGGCCAAGCTGCCGGCGCCGCCGCTTGTCTCGGGCGACCCGACGCTGATGAGCGGTTCCGAGCGCAAGAAGCTTGGCCTCGTGCGGCTGCCGGAAACGCTGCCTGCGGCACTCGACGCGCTCGTTGCCGACAAGACCGTCACCGGATGGTTCGCGCCGGTGTTCGTCGAGACCTTTGTCGGCCTCAAGCGGCATGAGACCGAGCGCCTCGCCGGTCTCGACCCAGTGGCGGTCTGCGATCTCTACCGGACGCTGTATTGATGGCTGAGCCGGTTGCCAACGCCATCCTACCGGAAGGTTGGCCACCCGCGGTCGACGCAATCAACGAAACGGGGCGTTCCGATATCGTTCTGATATGCGAGCACGCGTCCAATCATATTCCGGCCGAGTATGCGCGGCTCGGTCTCGACAGCCGCCATTTGCAGCGCCATATCGCCTGGGATATCGGCGCCGCCGAAGTGACCCGCGCTCTGTCGAAACTGCTCGATGCTCCGGCTTTCCTCAGCTCCTATTCGCGGCTGTTGATCGATCTCAACCGGCCGCTTGGTTCCAGCGGCAGCATTCCGGCGCTATCGGAGGACACCGGCATCCCCGGCAATGTCGGCCTCAATCCGGAGGAACGAAGCCGGCGTGCCGAAATCATGTTCGCGCCGTTTCATGACCGCGTGGCCGCCCATCTCGACGACCGGGCGAAGCAGGGCAGAGCGACGCGGATCGCGACGATCCACTCCTTCACGCCGGTCTTCCTCGGCATTGCGCGGCCCTGGCACGCCGGCGTGCTTTACGACCGGGCAGTCGATTTCGGCCAGGCAGTGCTTGCCGGCCTGCGCGCCGACGGTGCGCTCAACGCCGCGGCAAACGAGCCTTATGCGATCAGCCGCGACGGCGACTACGCCATACCGGTCCATGGCGACGATCGCGGCATTCAGGCCGTCCTCATCGAGATCAGGCAGGACCTGCTGGCGAGCCGCTCCGGCATCGAGGAATGGGCGAAGCGGCTGGCGGCGGCGTTGCCGGTGCAGACACAGGGTTTGTGAACAAGCTCGGCTGCTCGAGCGCAACGCGAGAGCCGAGCCGTCGATGAAAAGCCTCCACCCGTCCTCAGGAGAAGATTTCCGCCAAGTCTTCGACGCTCGTGCCTTCCTTGACCTGGCGCAGCTCGACATAGCTGACGGCGATGGCAGTGGAAAACACGACTTGCTCGACCGCGCGCGCCAGAGCGTCCAGGAAGAACACGAGCGGAATGCCTAAGTGGGATAGGACGCGGCCCAACGTGAAATTTGTTGCGACCAAAGCTACGAACAGGGGGAACCAGAGACTGAGCAGAGACCAACGGCTGCCCTTGGAAAGATCGCGGCTGCGGCCCAAACTCGCGAATACCCCCAGTTTTTCCTGAATCAGAACCGGTATCGCTACAACCCAGAGAACCAACAACAAAAATCCCGGAACGACGAGCAGCACGAGGCCGACTGTGAAGCCAATGTTGACAATCAGCGAAATGCCGATTGCCGGCAGCAGGAGTGCCACGGCCGTCCCGATGCAATCACGCATCGACGGCCGCTTGCCGCTCAAATCCTCGATGGCAGCGCGCGTCAAAGCCACCTCCAGCAAGGACATGAGGACAATATAGCCGATCGCGCCAACCACCGTGAGCGCGACCCGTTGAACCGAGAATTCCGGGCCGCCATGCTCGACATTCGTAACGGTCTTCCTGAACCAGAGCGCAAATACGAATCTCGGCAGGGCGGAGAAAATCAAGGCAAGCCCTAGGCAAAGAACGGGATTGCGTCCGATGACGGCAAAGCTGTCGTTGAAAACCCTGCCGATGCGAAATTTGTCGGGCTGTTCCAGCGTTATTGACGCCACGATATTACCTATCCAGTCCAGACCGATCCTGACGCGATGAAGGCAGCAAATCCCTTGCCGCTACGAGAAGATTTCCGCCAAGTCTTCGACGCTGGTGCCTTCCTTGACTTGTCTCAGCTCGACATAGCTAACGGCGATGGCAACCGATATTACCGTCGACACGACCGTTGACACAACGGCGCTTCCAATCGCGCCCACAATCAGGCCAACGGTCGAGAGGCTGCCGGTAAGGGCGAAAGCCAATCCAAACACCAAAGCGAATGCCATTTGGAAGGCAATCGCCACCAAGAACAGAATCAGCAAAAGGCCGAATAGTGACCAGCGGCTGCCCTTCGTCAGGGCGCGGCTCCGCGACATCGAGCCAAACACGCCAAGGCGCTCCTGGATCAGCACGGGTACGGAAACCGATATACCAAGCAACCACATGATGCCGGGAACAAGCAGCATCACGAACGCGACGATCGTCCCGAAGATCGGGATAATCAGCCCTGCGACGGCAATCGCAACAACCCCGAGGACCATGACGAAAAAGACCACCAGCCCGATCCCAAGCGTCGGGAATATGCAGCGTAAAGCTATTTGGATGCAGTCACCGATTGCCGGGCGCTTGCCGTTCAAGTCTTCTATCGTCGCCCTCACCAGTGATGATTGAAACAACAAAGCCAGCACAAGATATATCAAGCCAAAAGCCACCGATATTAACGAGTTGCGTAGAATCGCCGAGGGATCGGCAACAGCCAGAGTTTCGGGACTAGCAATATTGATGTTGGCAAAATTGCTGTAATTCCAAAGGTTAAGCACCAGTGCCGGAAGGGCGGAAAAAAGAGCCGCTAGTCCGACCAACAGACCCGGATTGCGGCCGATAACCGCAAAACTGTTGCTGAAAACCCTGCCGATGCGAAACTTGTCCGACCGTTCCAATGTCGTTGAAACCATGATGCGTCCCCCGCTTAATCACCGCATATCGGCTGGTGATCCCCGCATTAAATGTGCCAACATTGGAGGTCGACGTCTAGTCCACTTGCAATTGTCTTGCCGCATTGCCAGTGTCGGCTGGGGAACCACAGGTTGCAGGGGAGAGGGTGGCGTTGGCACAGCCAGGCACAGCGGAAGCCGAACGGCTGACCAATCTGCACAAGCAGCTGATCGCCGATGAGTCGATCCAGTTCGACCTGCCGGCCTATGTGCCGCCAAAGCCGCCCGAGTGGCTGAAGCCGCTGCAGGATTTTTTGTCGTGGCTCAGTCCCTACATGATCTATCTGTTCTGGGGGGCGGTGATATCGGGCGTCGCAATCATCCTGCTTTTGGTCTTCCTCGAGGTGAAAGGCATCGCCTGGCGGCTGCCATGGCAGCGCGCGCGGCCCGAAGTCGAAGACGAAGAAACCTGGCGCCCAGACGCCGGCACCGCGCAGATCCTGTTGTCGCAAGCGGATGCGCTGGCCGCACGCGGCGACTACGACGAGGCGGTTCACCTTTTGCTTCGGCGCAGCGTCGCCGATATTGCCGGCCGGCTGCCGGACTTCCTGCGCCCGTCGCTCACCGCGCGCGACATCGCCAATGCCCCTTCCCTGCCGGGAAGGGCGCGCCACGCGTTTACCGAGATCGCCCGCATCGTCGAGGCGGCGCTGTTCGCGCGGCGGCCGGTCGGCGCGGAAGGCTGGCGGCAGGCGCGCGGCGCCTATGAACGTTTCGCCTTCCGGGATGCCTGGACGTGAGTGCACCGGCGGTCGAGGCACAGGAGCCGTTCAATCGAAAGACACTGTTTTGGGGGATTTTCGCCAGCCTCCTTGCGGCAGCCGGTTTCTTCCTGCTGTCCACCTATGCTCCCGATTTCCGGCAACCCGGCAATGGCGGCGCCACGCCGCTGTCGAAAAGCGGCGTCGGCTACGCCGGCCTGGCGGAATGGCTGCGGCTCACCGGCGAAGCGCCCTTGATGGCGCGGACCGAAGACGATCTTGCCAGAGATATACTGTTGATCGTCACCATCTCGCCCGACAGCGATCCGGAGGCGCTTGACCGCATTCTTGAGCTTCGCGATGACCGCGAGACTCTCTTCGTGCTGCCCAAATGGCAGACCTTGCCCCTCCAGCAGCATGAGGGATGGAAGATGAAAATCGAGCGTTTGCCCGACACCGTAGTCAACGATTGGCTCGGCCGGATCGCCAAGGCCAAGCTCGGTGTCGGCAGGAGCACCGTCGAGCAACTCGAGATCCGGGGCCATCTCGTCGCCGCGCCGCAAGACATGCAATGGGTTGCCGACGATCACCCGATCATTGCGGCAGGCAGCGGCAAGGCCGTCCTCATCGAATTCCAAGACAAACCCTTTTTCATTCTGACCGACCCCGACCTAATCAACAATTCCGCGCTTGGAGATGCCGACAAGGCGGCCGCGGCGCGCGACCTGATCCAATGGCTGCGGCCTGGCAAGGGTCTGGTCATGTTCGACCTGACGCTGCACGGCGGGGCGCGGAAATATGACCTCGCCAAGCTCCTGGTCGAGCCGCCGTTCCTGGCGCTGACACTGACGATCCTGATCGCTGCGGCGCTGGCGTTCCTGCATGGCCTTGGCCGATTCGGCCCGCCGCGTATAGACCCGCGCGCGATCGCCTTGGGCAAGCGTGGGCAGGGGGCTACGACGGCGATGCGCATGCGGGGTTCCGGCCCGCTGGCCGGGCTGGGCGGCCGCTATGGGGGCATG
>NZ_JAMYLG010000011.1:0-157810 GCF_040317865.1 Mesorhizobium sp. M1365 | reverse complement strand
CGCTCCTTCGCTCAACTGCCTCTCCAAAGAATCCTTTCTCAGCCTAAACTCAACCCCAAAATCGCCATATGCGATTCCCCTGCCCCTCGAGGGGGAGATGGCCGGCAGGCCAGAGGGGGGTACTGCCCCGCCGGCGTCTCAAACAAAAAACCCGGCTTCGCGCCGGGTTTTCAAACGCTGCGAGCCAACCAGCCTCAGCTCACCTTGACCTTGGCGGCGGCAGCCTGGTCCTCGGCCAGCTTCTGCTGGAACATCTGCGCGAAATCGATCGGGTCTAGCATCAGCGGCGGGAAGCCGCCGTTGCGTGTTGCCTCGGCAATGATCTGCCGGGCGAACGGGAACAGCAGCCGCGGGCATTCGATGAACAGGATCGGCAGCATGTGCTCCTGTGGGAAGCCGCTGATGGAGAAGACGCCGCCATAGACCAGCTCGACGTTGAACAGCACTTCCTGGTCGAACGACGCTTTTGCGTTCAGCGTCAAATTGACGTCGAACTGCTTGTCCGAAAGCGGGTTGGCGTTGACGTTGACATTGATGGCGATGCCCGGAGCCTTGTCGCGGCCGCGCAACGAGTTCGGTGCGCCGGGGCTTTCGAAGGACAGGTCCTTCACATATTGCGCAAGCACGTTGAGCGAAGGCTGCGCCGCATTTCCATTACCGTTGGCTGCGCCGGTCGGCGCGTCGTCGTTGCTGGCCATAAGCTGTGGTCCTTTTGCCTGGGCAGCGTTGCTGACCGGATTGAAATTCGGGCGTTCGCTATCATGGCCGGCCCGACAAGACAAGTTTGCAAAAGACACCGGTTGCCTTGCAGCTACTCGTCCTTGAGGCGGCGCCAGGGAGAACCCGGTCCGCGCGTATGGTCGTCGGCCCGCGAATAGTCTCCGTCGTCGAGATCGATGGTCTTGCCGCGTTGCCTTGCCCGCAAACCACCGCTGAAATCGGTGGCCAGCACGATGCGGCCTTTCAGCATCCGCCAGGCAAGATCGCGCACCGGCGGCAGGAACAGCAGAAGGCCGAAAATATCCGAGATGAAGCCGGGGATGATCAAAAGGATCGCGGCCAGCACGATCATGGCGCCATGCGCAAGCTGGCCGCTCGGATCACGCCCGGCATCCATTTCGGCACGGATCCTGGCCATCACGCCAAAACCCTGGTGTCGAAGGAGCAAGGCGCCGGCAATGCTCGAGGCCAGCACCAGCCCGACCGTCGCCAGCGCGCCGATCTGGCGGCCGACAATGACGAAACCGGCTATCTCCAGCAGCGGAAGCGCGAGAATGAACAGGGGAAACAGCGAGATACGCAAATCTTGACCGATCGTTTCGATGTTTTGCCGGCCGGCGAGCAATCGCCGCTGGCACCAGAGCTGTTAGATAGGTATGGCTGCCTTTGATTTGAATGATTGCGCCATGCGTTCTATATGCTTTGGATACCGAACGCTATGTGATCGCGGCCCTTGCTTGGCCGCTGGTCCGGCCAAAGCAGGGATTGATTGGCGCAAGATATGGGCTTCTTCGACTTCGGCACGATTTTCTTTCTGATTGCGGCGGTGGTGATCTTCTTCCAGCTGCGCAACGTGCTTGGCCGACGCACGGGCAACGAGCGCCCGCCCTTCGATCCATATACGGCAGCGCGCAAAAACGACAAGGATGCCGCCCAGAAACCCGAGAACGTGGTTTCGCTGCCGCGCAAGCGCCTGACAGGAGAGCCGGCGGCCGACACCTATGTGGCGATCGATGCCTTTGCCAAGCCCGACACCGATCTCAACCGGGGCCTGCGGGCGATCAAGGACAATGATCCGACCTTCGACCCGAAGACCTTCGTCGACGGCGCCAAGATGGCGTACGAGATGATCGTCATGGCCTACGCCGATGGGGACCGCAAAACGCTGAAGAACCTTTTGTCGCGCGAGGTCTATGACGGCTTCGTCGCGGCCATCGGCGACCGTGAGGCGAAAGCCGAAAAGATCCAGTCCTCCTTCGTCGGCATCGACAAGGCCGACATCGTTTCGGCCGAGATGAAGGGCAGCGAGGCCCACATCACGCTGCGCATTGTCAGCGAACTGATTTCGGCGACCCGCGACAAGGCCGGCGCTGTCATCGACGGCGATCCCGAGACCGTCGCCGAGGTCAAGGACGTCTGGACCTTCGCCCGCGACACGCGCTCGCGCGATCCGAACTGGAAGCTCGTCGCCACCGAAGAAGAAGACTGAACTGGACGGCGGCGGAGGCTGTCGTGTCGCTTTCTCGAGCCTTCAGCGAAAAATCCTTTGGCGAATTGCCGGGCTGGGGTGAGGACGACCATCTCCCTGCCTTTGACGCCTTTCGCCGCTCAGCCTTTCATATCCTGAGCAAACCCTACCGCTCCGGCGCGCTCGGCGTCGACTACAATGGCTTTGCCGACGCCTATGCCGAAGCGCGCACCGTTTCGCCGGCGAATCGGTCGCAGGCTCGAAGCTTTTTCGAGCGCCATTTCGTTCCGGCCCGTATCGATGCCGAAGATGGTGGTCCCGGCCTGGTCACCGGCTTTTATGAGCCGGAGGTCGAAGCCTCGCCGGTACGCACGCAACGGTTTTCGGTGCCGTTGCTGGCGCGCCCGGCCGACCTAGTCGACATCGACGACGGCAATCGTCCTTCAGCCTTGGATCCTTATCTCGCCTTTGCTCGTGCGGCGCCGAACGGCCCGGTCGAATATTTCGACCGCGGCGAGATCGAACGCGGCGCGCTTGCCGGAAAAAGGCTGGAAATCGCCTGGCTCGCCGACAAGGTCGACGCCTTCTTCATTCACGTGCAGGGCGCGGCACGCCTCAAGATGACCGACGGCAGGCTTCGCCGCATCACCTATGCCGCCAAATCCGGCCAGCGCTTTACCGGACCGGGCAAGATCTTGAGCGAGGAAGGCGAGATCCCGCGGGAGAAAGTGACGATGCAGTCGATCCGTGCCTGGTTCAAGGCGCATCCGGAACGCGTCGACGAGATCCTTTGGCGCAACCGCTCCTACATCTTCTTCCGCGAGATGGGCGTCGACGACCCAGAGCTCGGCCCGATCGCTGCCGCCAAGGTGGCGCTGACACCCGGCCGCTCGATCGCCGTCGACCGGCTGCTGCATACGTTCGGCACGCCCTTCCATATCGATGCGCCGTCGCTGACCGCTTTCGACGGAAAACCGTTCCGGCGGCTGATGATCGCGCAGGACACCGGCTCGGCGATCACCGGGCCGGCCCGCGGCGATCTGTTTGCCGGGTCGGGCGATGCTGCCGGCGAGATCGCCGGCGTTATCCGCAACGCCGCAGATTTCTATGCGCTGGTCCCCCGGCCGCTGGTTTCAGGAGCAGGCCGATGACCCGGCGCATCGATAGGCTGAGCGAGGACGACCGGGTGCTGTGGAACCTGGTGGCGCACACGGCAAAACCGCTGAAGGGCAGAACCGCCGTCGAAATTCCGCACGTCGGGCCGGAGATCGACGAGACCAGGCAGGCGCCGCCGCCGGCACAGGTCGCGGGCAATGCTGCCACGGCCGCAAAGCCGAAGGCGCAGCATGTCTCCCACGCACTCGACGAACCGACGCTGGACAAGCTGTCGAAGGGCCGGCTGCCGATCGAGGGCCGCGTCGACCTGCATGGCCTGACGCAGGACGAAGCCTATTCGCTGCTGTTTTCCTTTCTGCACCGGGCGCATGCCGGCGGCATCCGCTACGTCCTCGTGATCACCGGCAAGGGCTCTTCGTCGGGCGGCGATGGCGTCTTGCGGCGCGCCGTGCCGTCATGGCTGTCGACACCCGCCTTCCGGCCCCTCGTCTCCAGCCACGACCATGCCGCCCGCAAACATGGCGGCTCGGGTGCGCTCTATATCCGCTTGCGGCGGGCGCGCTCATGAGGAAACGCCGATGAGGGACGCACCTATGAGGATGCACCCATGAAGGTGCGCTTGTGACCCCATTCGGCGAAAAGCTTCGCGTGCTGCGAAACGAGCGCGGCGTCAGCCAGAAGGACATGGCCAAGGCGATCGGCGTCAGCGCAGCCTATCTCTCGGCGCTGGAACACGGCCGCCGCGGTGCGCCGAGCTGGACGCTGATCCAGAAGATCATCGGCTATTTCAACATCATCTGGGACGACGCCGAGGAACTGGCGCGGCTGGCCGAAACCTCGCATCCGCGTGTCAAGCTCGACACGTCGGGCCTTAGCCCGGCGGCGACCGAGCTTGCCAACCTTCTGGCCGACAACATCGAAAAGCTTGACGAAGCCGAGCTTCGCCGCATCATTGCGTCGCTCCGCGCCGCACTGGCACGACCGAAATGAGCTGCCTTGTTACTGGACAGAGCCGACCAGCACCTGCTGGCCGCCGCGGATCGACACCCAGCGGCCGGTATTGTCGATCGCCTGCCGCTTGAGGAAACGATAGCCGGTCTGGTCCCAGGAACGGACCTGGTCGGTCAGATTGTCGAGGATGTAGTCGCCCTTGTCGGTGCGCACCGTCAGCACCGCGTGGCCTTCGCCATCCGGCTTGCGCACGACGGTCATCAGCAGATCGGAAAACGAGACGCCCAGCCGGTTCAGCTCACGGCGCTTTTCCAGGACATAGTCCTCGCAATCGCCGACGCCCTTGTCGGGATAGGCCCAGACCTCGTCCTTGCCGTAGATGTCGAAGTCGCTCTCCGGCTTGACGGCGGCGTTGACCCTTGTCGTGACGCTGAGCAGCTTGCGCCACAGCGAGCCGGTCAGGCTGGCGGGCGACAGATCCTTCGGGCGGATCGAACATTCGGACGCGTAGCTCTTGCAGAAATCATAATGGCCGATCGGCTGCGAGGTCGGGCCACCTGTTATCATCGGGCTGGCTGCCGAGGCCGAACCGGCCCAACCTGCCGCCACAGTAAGTCCGGCCAGCGCACACAGGCGCAGCGTTCTCGCCATTGGTGAGGAAATCATTGTCCCCGCTTGTCCCTTGTTGTTAACGAAACGTTAAGGGGTATTTACAGTCCGTGTCAATTATGAGGATGGATTGATTTTTGCGGCATGGTTACCCGCGTGGCGCCAACGCGACTATTGTGCAACAGGTCGACCGGCCGCACGGCCCCGCCAACCGATGATTTTGGCATTGACCGACCTGATGCGGATTGACGGGCATCATCACTGGTCGCCTATTTCTTGCCGGTCCTGACCAGCTTGGGCTTGACCGCAACACGGTTCTGACGGCCGTAGCTGGTAATGAAGTCGACGATGCGCGGCACGATTTCGGAGCGGAAGCGCGAGCCGTTGAACACACCATAATGGCCGACCGCCGGCTGCATGTAATGGGCGTGCCTGTCGGCCGGGATGTTGATGCACAGGTCGTGCGCAGCCTTGGTCTGGCCGAGGCCGGAGATGTCGTCGTTCTCGCCCTCGACCGTGAACAGGGCGACATTGCGGATCGCCGAAGGGTCGACCGCCACGCCGCGATGCGTCATCGTGCCCTTGGGCAAGGCCTGGCGGACAAACACGGTGTCGACGGTCTGCAGGTAGAATTCCGCCGTCAGATCCATCACCGCCAGATATTCGTCGTAGAACTCGCGGTGCTTCTCGGCATTGTCGCCGTCATGCTTCACCAGATGCATGAAGAAGTCCTTGTGGGCGATGATGTGGCGGTCGAGGTTCATGCTCATGAACCCCGAAAGCTGCAGGAAGCCGGGATAGACCTCGCGGCCGAAGCCCGGCACCGGCCAGGGCGCGCGCATGATGACGTTGCCGCGGAACCAGTCGATGCCCTTTTCCTGCGCCAGCAGATTGACCGCCGTCGGATTGCGGCGCGTGTCGATCGGCCCGCCCATCAGCGTCATCGTCGAGGGCACGAACGGATCACCCTTGGCTTCCATCAGTGCCGCCGCCGCCAGCACCGGCACCGAAGGCTGGCACACCGCCATCACATGGGTGTCGGGACCCAGCGCATGCAGCATGTCGACGATGTAGTCGATATAGTCGTCAAGATCGAAGCTGCCGTCGGCCAGCGGCACCATGCGGGCGTCGACCCAGTCGGTGATATGCACGTCGGCATAGGGCAGCATCGCCTCAACCGTGCCGCGCAGCAGCGTCGCGTAGTGGCCAGACATCGGCGCGACGATCAACAGTTTCGGATCCGGTCGGCGCCCAGCAGGAACCGCCCGCTCGAAACGGACCAGGTTGCAGAACGGCCGCGACCAGACGGTATGTTCGCTGACCTCGACGGTTTTCCAGTCGACCACGGTCTTGGTCAGGCCGAATTGCGGCTTGCCGTAGCGGCGCGTCGTGCGCTCGAACAGTTCGGCCGTTGCCGCAACCGAGCGACCCCAGGACGTGTGTGAGACCGGGTTGAGCGGATTGGAGTAGAACAGGCGCACCGCATCGGCATAGAGGCGCGCCGGCTGCAAGGCGGCGTGGTTCAGTTCGTAGAGCTGGTAGAACATCGAGAACCCCGCTGCCGACTGCGATCGAAGGGCCGACGAGCAGCGCCGAGCCTTGAATGCCTTGCGGGGAAGTTAGCAACAATCTGCTGCGATGCAATACGTCAACTTGCGTGATTTAGGCTCGTTCTTTCGTCCAAGGCGTTGAGAATCCGCCTGGAACGGCAACAGCCGGCTCAATGTGCACCTGCGAAGGCCAGGCAGGCAGCACGGCTATTGGGGACGAGCGTCGGAGGCGGTGTCCGGCCGTGGCGGCCGTTAGACCCGTGCCATGCAGACAGCGGTGTGACCCGAGCTGATGAAGCCAAGCTGACTGGCGGCGCCCTTCGACAGATCGAGCATCCGCCCCTTGATGAACGGGCCGCGGTCGTTGATGCGCACGACGACACTGCGGCCATTGTTGCGATTGGTCACCTTCAGCTTGGTGCCGAACGGCAGGCTGCGATGCGCGGCAGTCAGCGCCGACGGGTTCATGCGTTCGCCGGAAGCGGTTCTGGAATGCAGTGAGTACCAGGACGCACGGCCGCACTGAGCGGCGGCGCTGGCAGTGGATGCGCCGACCATCAGGCCAGCCGCGATCGTGGCCGCGACAAGCGCGGTCTGGTTGCTTTTGTTCATGTGTTGGGGACTGGCTCCGTTGACAGACCCGCAGCGGTTAGGGACGAATGAGGCAGCAAATGCGGCAATGATCTGTCGGTTCCATGGCAATGTTACACGTTTGGAGTCGACGCGAAACAATTTGTCAGAGATTTCCCGCAGCGCGGCACAGCTTCCTTGATGATCTTTTCACCGATCTCCGCATGTCTTGCGCAGGATCAGAGGTTAGCATCTAAGTAGAAGTTGGCGTAATTGGGCTGCTTCTTTTAGCTGTTCCATTTCGGCCGGAATGCGGCTGATGATCGACTTGGAAGGGAGTTCTAGCGATGAGATTGATCAAAAATCTGCTGGCCTTGATTGTGCTCGCCATCGGCGTGCTGTGGTCATTGCAAGGCATCGGTTGGGTCCAGGGCAGCTTCATGACCGGCCAGTCGCAATGGCTCTATGCCGGCATCGTGACCGCGCTGGTCGGCCTGGTCGGTCTGGCCTGGGCAAACCGTTCGCGCGGTTGAGCAGGCGTCCATGCTCAGGCGCCCGCCGGAGCAGCACACAGCGGACCCGTGGCGGCCGCTCACCGCGACCAGTACTGCCAGCCCCAGTAGAAACTTTCGTCGCGCGGCGGCAGGCGGTTGCGCTCGGCATCCAGCTGGACCGGCGTCGGCGTTTTGCGTTCGCCGTCAGGCGGCTGTTTGTCTCCGGCCTTGATCAGGCGGAGCCAATGGCCGAAATGCGCAAACAGTACAGCGGTGGAATGGGGCATCGTCACGTCTCCGGTCCGGTTACTCCCGCCCCGCCCACGGGACGAGAACCCGCTCGATCCTGCGGATGATGAATTCGAGCACGAAGGCAATGGCAGCGATCACCAGTATGCCCATCACCACCACGTCGGTGACGAGGAACTGGGCAGCGGACTGGATCATGAATCCAAGCCCGCGCGTCGCGGCCACCAGCTCGGCGGCGACCAGCGTCGACCAGCCGGCGCCGAGCGCGATGCGCAGCCCGGTCAGGATCGAGGGCAGCGCGCTGGGCAGGATGACGTGCCTGATCACCTGGCGCTGCGTGGCGCCAAGCGAGCGCGCTGCATTGATGCGCTCCTGCGAGACGCCGCGAACACCCGATGCCGTCGACAGCGCAACCGGCGCCAGCATGGCAATGGCAATCACCAGGATCTTGGACGGCTCGCCAATGCCGAACCAGATAATGATCAGCGGCAGATAGGCGAGCGGCGGGATCGGCCGCAGGAATTCGAGCAGCGGATCGAAGATGCCGCGCCCGATCGTGCTGATGCCGATAGCCAGCCCGATGGGAACGCCGACGAAAACGGCCGCGACCAGCGCCGCAAACACCCGCCACAGGCTGGCGGCGATATGCTGGAGCAGCGTTGCGTCGACAAAGCCGTCACGGGCGACGACGACAAATTTGTTCCAGACTGCCACAGGCGACGGCAGGAAAACCGGCGACACCAATTGCAGGCGGGCCGATGCCGTCCACGCCGCCAGCATCATCAGAATGGTGATCGCGCTAACCACGCGGGCCGAAACGCGGCTGCGTCTCGGCCGCGGCCGCGACCATGGCACCGACAGCGCGTCGGCTCCGTCGTCGACCTTGCGCTGCGGCCGCTCGGTATAGGAGGTAACGGTCATGCTGCCTCCCCTTCGAAGATCGCGTCGGTCAGCTCGCCGCGCGCTGCGGCGAAGGCGGGATCGGCCTTGATGCTGCGAATGGCCTCGCCGGCTGCATAGCGCCGGCTGAAGCCGGTCTCGAAGCTCCACACCACCCGGCCAGGGCCGGGAGCGAGCACAATGATACGGGTTGCCAGCACCAGGGCTTCCTCGATGCCGTGCGTGACCATCAGCACGCCGACCTGGCTCGCCGTCCACAGATCGAGCAGCGTTGTCTGCATGCGTTCGCGTGTCAGCGCATCGAGCGCGCCCAGCGGCTCGTCGAGCAGCAGGAATTGCGGCTCGGCCGCCAGCGCCCGGGCCAGGCCGACCCGCTGGCGCATGCCGCCGGAAAGCTCCCAGATGCGCTTGTCGCCGGCGCCGTCGAGTTTCACCAGCGCCAGAAGGTCGTCGGCAGTCCGCGCCCGTTCCGCGGCCCTGACACCGCGCAGCCTGAGCGCAAAGGCGACATTTTCCCGCGCGGTCAGCCACGGAAACAGCGCGTCGTTCTGGAACACGACGGCGCGGTCAGAGCCTGGCGCCGTGATCGGCCGGCCGCCAATCGTGGCGCGTCCGCGCACAGGCTCGACCAGGCCCGCAGCGACGTTGAGCAACGAGGTCTTGCCGCAGCCGGAGCGGCCGACCAGGACAACGAAGTCATCCTTGGCGATCTCAATCGACACATTTTCGACCGCCGGCGCCGGCTGACCGTCATAGTGGACCGAGACCTTGTCGAGCACGAGATGCGTCATGGGAACCTCGCCGATATTCCGAATCTGTCTGCCCCGAAGCCGCTCCTCGCAAGCGGTTCGGGGCAGGGAGCACGCGGCGTCAGGGAAGGAGAACCGCGCGCGTTGGCGTCAGTTCGAGGCAAGCGCTTCGCTGACATATTTCGACGATACGTATTCCGAATAATCCGGCAGCACGGCGTCGATCTTGCCCTGCTCCTTGAGGAAGGCCGATGTCGCCTCGACCGCTTTGACCGTGCCGCCACCGAGGAACTTGTCCGAGGCTTGCTCCTCGAGCGTCGGGAAGACATAGCCCCTCAATAGTTGCGGCACGTCCTCCAGCTTGGCCCCGGTGATCGTGGCGATCTTCGCCGCTTGCGGCGACGTCACCGACCAGGCGTCCGGCTTGGCCAGGAACTCGGCATAGGCCGCGCCCGTCACCTTGACGAAGTCGCGCACCGCTTCCGGGTTCCTTTCGGCGAAATCGGTGCGCACGATCCAGGCGTCGAAGGTCGGCGCGCCCCAGGCGGCGACCTGCGAGGAATCCAGCACGACCTTGCCCGAAGTCTTGATCTGGCCGAGTGCCGGATCCCAGACATAGGCGGCGTCGATGTCGCCGCGCGCCCATGCCGCCGCGATCTCCGGTGGCCGCAAATTGAGAATATCGATCGACTTCGGGTCGACACCCTCATGCTTCAGCGCGGCAAGCAGGCTGTAATGCGTCGTCGAAACGAAGGGCACCGCCACCTTCCTGCCGGCAAGGTCGGCGGCCTTCTCGATGCCGGCGCCGTTGCGGGCGACAAGGGCCTCGGATTCGCCGATCAGCCCGACAATGAAGATTGTCTGGATTGGAAGCTCGCGGCTCGCCGCCGCCGCCAGCGGGCTCGAACCGACATAGCCAATGTCGACCGATCCGGAAGCGATGGCGGCGATCACGTCGGCGCCGGAATCGAATTTCCGCCAGTCGATTGCCGCCTTGGTCGCGCTCTCATAGGCGCCGTCGGCCTGCGGCACCTTCGAGGGCTCGACGACCGTCTGGTAGCCGATAGTGATCTTGAGGTCCTGCGCATCGGCTTGGCCGAGAAAGGCGGCGCCAGCCAAGGCCGCCGAGGACAAGAGAACGATACGTCGCGAAATGGTGGACATGAAACGCTCCTTGGAAACGAGGAAAACCCGGATTGCGTTTCATAGTCATCTAACTCTATCGTTCTTGTAGAGTTAAATCCTTCCAATCGGTGCGGTCTTGTTAGAAAAAGTCATCTGGCTATGGCAGTTCGCGCGCTTCTGGGTGACGGCTCGGGTGAGAACCATCGTCCTTGCCCGGGAACCTCTTCCACGTCGTCCTTGCGCGCAACAAGGATTTTCCCGTTTTCGCCCCTGCATCGGCAAATCCATACTGTGGATAGCCAAGAAATTGGAAACAAGTTCCCTGTGTTCGCGGTTAAGTCTAGTATCCTTATCGACATTGAAGGATTGGAGAGGACGATGAGCGACGCCACCCTCCTTGTTGCCGCGCGCGGCATGCTTTGGCCTTCAAATTCAGGGGCAGAAGCTGCTGTTGGTATTCTCGCCGATCGGGACATTCCTGCCGCCGGCCAGTTTGCCGGTGTGTCATTCGCGGTGGCTCCTGTGCTCGCAAGAGCACAAGCCCCGGCCAAAATGGCCATTGCGGCGTGAAAACGAAGCAAAATCAACGTTTCTCGGCTTGTATATCATGTCACTAGAATTTATCTGTAGTGACAGCTTGGACGCGGCGGGGAGGCACGCCAGGCGTTTCGCAACCGGTGGCCTTGCGCCATCGCATGACAGAGAAACGTGCGGGTTATGCTCACGAAAAAAGGTAAATACGGCCTCAAGGCGCTCGTCCATCTGGCGCGCCTGCCGGTTGGACAGCTCGCCTTCGTCAACGACATCGCCACAGGAAACAATATTCCGAAGAAGTTCCTCGATGCCATCCTTGGCGAATTGCGCAATGCCGGTTTCGTTCAGAGCCGCAAGGGCAAGGAAGGCGGCTACCGGCTGGCACGCCCAGCGGACGAGATCAAGGTCGGCCACGTCGTGCGCGTGCTCGACGGGCCGCTTGCCCCCATTCCTTGCGCCAGCCGCACCCAGTATCAGCGCTGCGAAGACTGCAACGAGGCGACATGCCAAGTCCGACACCTGATGCTGGAGGTCCGGCAGGCCATCGCCGAGGTGCTGGATCAGCGCAGCCTCGCGGAAATGCGCGACATCGCCGGCGACGAGGATTTTTCGGCGGCGTTGAAAATCCAGGCCTGAACCAATCTCTCCTGAGCCGGCGACGATCGCCAGGACAGCTGGTGTGCGCATGACCGGGCGCGCTACGCCAAGTTCGATCATCATTGTCGGCGGCGGCGCCAGCGGTGTCGTGCTTGCCGCTCATCTGCTGAAGTCGCCCAATCCCGATCTACGTGTCAGCCTGATCGAAAAACGCCCGCATTTTGGGCAAGGCATGGCCTATTCAACGCTGCTGTCGGCGCATGTGCTGAATGTCAGCGCGTCGGGCATGAGCGCCTATGCCGACGATCCCGGCAATTTCTCGCGCTGGCTGCTTGAACGCGGCCTGGCAACGCCGGAACAGGCGCCGGTCTATGCGCCGCGCAGCGTCTACGCCCGCTATCTCAAGGAGTTGCTCGACGAGCTCGAGGCGCGTGAGCAGCAGACGGGCCGGCTGCGCTTGATCCGCGAGGAGAGCCTGTCGATCTCGCCGACCGCGTCAGGCGTCGAAGTGGCGCTGGCCAACGGCACCAGCGTGGTTGCGCATCTTGCCGTGCTCGCCACCGGCCACGACGAAGAGCCGGGGGCGGGGCAGGGGCATGCGATCAGGATGGGATCCGAGGCGGACACTGCGCTCGACCCCGAAGCCCGAGTCCTGGTGCTGGGCACCGGCTTGAGCATGGTCGATGCCTTCCTGTCGCTCGAGCAGCGCGGCCACCGCGGCGCGATCGTCGCGGTGTCGCGGCGCGGCCTGCTGCCTTCGCCGCATCGCAAGGGCAATCCGATCAAGCTCGACGTTGCCGACATTCCGCTCGGCACCCAGCTTTCCTATTTCGTCGGCTGGTTCCGCGACCTGATCCGGGAAAACCAGAAGGCCGGCATCGACTGGCGCGACGTCGTCGACGGTCTGAGACCCTTCAACCAGAAGATCTGGCAGAACTGGCCGTCCTCGGCCAAGCGCCGCTTCGTCGAGCACACCAAGGCCTGGTGGGACATCCACCGCCATCGCATGGCGCCGGAAGTCTACGCCCGCGTTGCCGAGGCGGTGCAAGCGGGCCGCATCCGCCTTGTCGCCGGCCGCGTCGTTGAGATCGCCGCCGGCGACGGCTTCAGCCTACAGGTCCAGTCGCGCCACACGCAGCAGCTCGAAAGGTTCGACGTCACCCGCATCTATGATTGCACAGGCATCGCCAGGGACATCTCGACCACCTCGAACAGCGTGGTGCGGTCGCTGGTCGAGCGTGGGCTGGCACGGCCGGATCCGCTGCGCCTCGGCCTCGACGTGACCGCGAACTGCGAGGTCATCGCCGGCGACGGCACGGTATTCGCCAATATCCTCGCCGTCGGTCCACTGACGCGCGGCACCTTCTTCGAAATCGACGCCATTCCCGATATTCGCGTGCAGTGCGCGCGGCTGAGCAAGCGCTTGCTCGGATGAGGCCGCCTCTGTCTTGACGCGATCTCGGATGCAAGACCGCTGTCGCCGGGTGAAAAGATCTCGACCGCATAGCCGCGTTCGGTGAAGGCGAACCAGGGTGCGGGAGCTCGCTCCACCAGAGCCGACCAGCAGCCTGTGGTGGTCGAGACAGCCAGGCGATGACGCCACACGTTTCGGCCGTCTCGCATCGACCGGATTGATGTCGCGCACGCTCGTCTTCGTTCTCCTCCATGGATTTTGTAGTCGGCGAGGCCGTGAGCCGCGACCCTGGCCAGATGGCCGGGCAAATTCTGCTTTCGTCGTCACCGTGCCTTGCCTACCATGGCGCATGACCCAACGCGGAAGACTCTACGGCTGTCCGGTCGAGTTCGCGCTCGACGCGCTCGGGGGCAAATGGAAGACGGTGATCCTGGCGCGCATCAAGGAACAGCCGATGCGCTATTCCGACCTGCGCCGGCTGATTCCCTCACTCTCGGACAAGATGCTGACGCAGCGCCTGGCCGAGCTTGTCGAGATCGGCTTCGTCACGCTCCAGACGTCGCCCGACGGCAAGGGGCGCTACGCCTTGACCGGGCGCGGTGAAGATCTCGCCGCCGCGCTCCAGGCGCTCTACGACTGGGGCAGCGTGCACGGTCGCGCCGAGGGCGTGCGTTTTCGCACCGACAGCGCAGCCACCATCTAGATCAATTCCGGGAAAGGCGCGGAGCGGTTTTCCGTCCGTAATGTGTGAAGACAAAGCGATGGAGCGGTTCGGCGTTGCCGTGAAACGGTAGGTCGCGCGGCAAGCCGATTGCCCTCAACCCGCGCCGGCAAGCGCGCTGCAGAAGCTTGCGACGTCGGTGACGACGGCTTCGCCGAGGAAGCGTAGCGTTGCCATCGAGCGGTCGCGCGCTTCGCGGTTGCCGAAGCCACAGGCATCCTCGATTACCACGGCGACAAAGCCATTGTCGGTCGCCTGGCGAACGGTCGGCTCGATGCCGATCTCCATGGCGATGCCAGCGAGCGCTATCGTGCGCACGCCGCAATCGCGCAAGGCAAAGCCGAGCGCGGTGGAATCGAACGCCGACATCGTGAGCTTGTCGAATACCGCCTCGTCCGCGCGGGGGTCCAGCTCGGGCACGATCCGCGTCGCTTCGGCGTCGCGCGGGAACCACGGCTCGACCGTGTCGGGGCTGTCGCGCCGCTGCCAGGCCATGGCGGTGCGCAGCTGCGTCGCGCCCATCCATTTGCGCGGCAGCGACAGGTGGCGCGTGAACGCCACCCGCATTCCGGCCCCGCGCGCCGCTTCTAGCACCGTACCGGTACGCTCGACGATGGTCGCGGCGCCGGCCACCTGCCGGCAGATGCCGACCTGCATGTCGTAGACCACCAGCGCCGTGCGGCGCGGATCGCCCCACTCAGCCAGGCTGGCCGGGATTTCGATCCCGTCGCTCGACCGGATCATGCCGCAGTCCGGTCCCATGGCTTGGCGATATCGACCGTCGGATCGAACAGGAATTCCAGCGGCAATGGCGCGTCGAAGGCGATGAAGTGCCATTCTAGCAGCCCGGCCTTGGACAGCGGGAAGTCCTCGGTGTAGCGCCGCGCTTCCGCGACGCTGTCGAGCTCGAAGACGATGATGACGCCGCCAATATCGGCGCGCGCATAATTCTCCCGCACGATCCCCGCCTTCCAGAGCCGCCAGACATTCGACACTTCGTCGCGCAGATAAGGCCGCAAATCGTCGAGCGTGACGCCGGGCTTGAAATTGTCATAGGCAAGAATCTTCATCGGCCGTTCCTTGCATTGCTGTTCGCCCAGCGCCGGGTAGCATGGCGGAATCGGCGGCCGCAACGAACGAGATGGTGCGTTGAAACGCCCGCACGATTGCCGTTGATCCTATGGGCGGCCGCAGGATAATTTTTGCTGAAGAGGAGAAAAGCGCGGTGACCATCGAAAGGCTGAACCCCGAGGGCATGCACAGCAATCCGGCCTATTCGCACGGCGTGTCGCTGCCGGCATCCGCGCGCATCGTGCTGGTCGGCGGCCAGAATGGCGTCGACGCGCAAGGCCGGACCGTCGCCAGGGACGATCTCGCTGCACAGACCGCTCAGGCGCTTTCCAACCTGGCAAAGGTGCTGGAAGCCGGTGGGGCAAAGCCTGAAGACCTCGTCAGCCTCTCGGTCTATATCGCCGGCGACCTGGACATAGGGCCGGCCTTCGGCGCCTGGATGGCGTTCTGGGCAAACCGTGGCGCGCCGCCGATCATCAAGGTGCTGCGCGTCGCCGGCCTCGGCAATCCGGATTTTCTGATCGAGATCGAAGCCCAGGCCGCGATCGCCTGAACCCTAAGCGGGTTCTGCAAATCTTTTGCCCCTGCCTGCAGGCCGACGAAGCTTTCGCGAAATTCCATTCCCCTGCTGGCGGCCGGATTGGCACGATCTATCTTCTTTCCAACTGCAAACGGCTGGAAAAGACGGTAGGTTGCCGTCTTCCAGGGCGGTTGCTCATTCTGGCAACGGAGCATCTGACATGAGCAAGCACAAGATCGTGACATCGGACGATGCATCGTCCCGCCTGCGCCCGCCTTATGCCTCGGTTCTCGACCTGATCGGGCAGACGCCGGTCGTCGAGCTGACCAAATTCGACATCGGCAAGTGCCGGCTGTTCATCAAGCTCGAAAGCCAGAATCCCGGCGGCTCGATCAAGGACCGCATCGCGCTGTCGATGATTGCCGCCGCCGAAAAACAGGGCAAACTGAAGCGCGGCGGGACGATTGTGGAGGCGACCGCCGGCAACACCGGTCTTGGTCTCGCCCAGGTCGGCATCCCCAAGGGCTACCGCATCATCCTGGTCGTCCCCGACAAGATGTCGCGCGAAAAGATCCAGCATTTGCGGGCGCTCGGCGCGGAGGTGCGGATGACGCGTTCCGATGTCGGCAAGGGTCATGCCGAATATTATCAGGACATGGCCGAAAAGATCGCCGCCGAGCTGCCCGGCGCCTTCTATGCCAACCAGTTTGCCAACCCGGCCAATCCGCTGGCTCATGAAACCACGACCGGACCGGAAATCTTCCAACAGCTCGAAGGCGACGTCGATGCGGTTGTCGTCGGCGTCGGGTCCGGCGGCACGCTGACCGGGCTCGGCCGCTACTTTGCGAAAGTCTCGCCAAAGACCGAGATGATTTTGGCCGATCCGGTCGGCTCGGTGCTGGCGCCGTTGATCAAGACCGGCAAGATGATAGAGGCCGGGAGCTGGACCGTCGAAGGCATCGGCGAGGATTTCGTCCCGCCCAATGCCGATCTGTCGCTGGTCAGGAAGGCCTATTCCATCCCCGACAAGCAGAGCATGCTGGCGGTGCGCGACCTGCTTTCGAAGGAAGGCATCCTCGCCGGCTCGTCGTCCGGCACGTTGCTTTCGGCAGCGCTCCGCTATTGCCGCGAGCAGACCGTGCCGAAGCGCGTCGTCACCTTCGTCTGCGACAGCGGCAACAAGTACCTGTCGAAAGTGTTCGACGACTTCTGGCTGGCCGAGCAGGGCCTTGCCGAGCAGGAGCAGCATGGCGATTTGCGCGATCTGGTGATGCGTTCGCACCGCACCGGTGACACCGTGTATGTCGGTCCGGACGAAAGCCTGCTCAACGCCTATGGCCGTATGCGCCGCTCGGACGTCTCGCAGCTGCCGGTGCTGGACGAGGGCAAGCTCGTCGGCATCATCGACGAAAGCGATATCCTCGCCAAGGTCGAAGGCCCCTATGACAGCCGCTGGGACCGCTTCAAGGCTCCGGTCAGTACGGCCATGACCTCTACCCTGCACACGCTGCAAGCCAGCCAGACGCTGGACGCGTTGCTGCCGGTGTTTGATCGCAACGAGGTCGCCATCGTCTTCGACGGCGACGAATTCATCGGGCTGATAACACGCATTGACCTGATCAACCATCTGAGGCGCGCCCGATGACCGTCAAAGCCACCGTATCGGGCAAAAACCGCCTCGCCTTTTCGACGCGCACCATCCATGGCGGCCAGAGCCACGACCCGACGACGGGCGCGGTGATGGTACCGATCTATGCCACTTCGACCTACGGTCAGCAGAGCCCGGGCGTGCACAAGGGCTTTGAATATGCCCGCAGCCAGAACCCGACCCGCTTCGCCTTCGAACGCGCTGTGGCCGATCTCGAAAGCGGCACAGCCGCCTTCGCCTTCGCTTCGGGGCTGGCAGCGATCGCCACTATTTTCGAACTGCTCGATTCCGGCGCCCACATCGTCGCCACCGACGACATCTATGGCGGCACGTTTCGGCTGCTCGAGCGGGTGCGCAAGCGCTCCGCCAACCTCCAGGTCGACTTCGTTGACTTCACCGATCTTGCCGCGGTCGAGGCGGCGATCCGCCCGGAAACCAAAATGCTCTGGGTCGAGACGCCGACCAACCCGCTGCTGCGTGTCGTCGACCTCGAAGGCGTCGCAGCACTTGCCAGGCGCAAAGGCGTGCTCTCAGTCGCCGACAACACTTTCTGCAGCCCCTATCTGCAGCGGCCGCTGGAGCTCGGCATCGACATCGTGGTCCATTCGACGACAAAATACCTCAACGGCCATTCCGACATGGTCGGCGGCGTCGCCGTGGTCGGCGACAACAAGGATCTCGCTGACCGGCTGAAATTTCTGCAGAACGCCATCGGCGCCATTTCCGGGCCGTTCGACAGTTTCCTGGCGCTGCGCGGACTGAAGACGCTGGCGCTGAGGATGGAGCGTCATTCGTCGAACGGCCAGAAGATCGCGCACTGGCTGGAAAGCCGTCCCGACATCCGCCGTGTCATCTATCCCGGCCTGCCCAGCCACCCGCAGCACGCCATCGCCAGGCGGCAGATGCACGCCTTCGGCGGCATGATCACGGTCGAGCTCGACCGCGACCTCGCCGGCACCAAACGCTTCCTCGAACATACGCAACTGTTCACGCTGGCCGAAAGCCTCGGCGGCGTCGAAAGCCTGATCGAGCACCCGGCGCTGATGACGCACGGCTCGATCCCGGCGAAAAAACGCGCCGAGATCGGGATTTCGGATTCGCTGGTAAGGCTGTCGGCCGGGATCGAGGATGGCGACGATCTGATCGCGGATCTGGATCAGGCGCTGGCGAGCTGAGCCCGCCAACAAGAACCTGCGAGACGTCGGCAGGACAGTGCCCCCCTCTGCCCTACCGGGCATCTCGGCCACGAGGGGGGAATTTGGCCGTCATCTTGCGCTTTCGCCAACCTCCAACGCTGAAACACGCACGGGACGGCGAAGCTGCCGATCTCCCCGCTTGTGGGGGAGATGTCCGGCAGGACAGAGGGGGCGTGAAGGATCGCGAACGAGCGGCGCTTATTCTGCACCCATATCCATGTGTCTTACATTCTATTCCGTTGACCTTGGCGCCATCTGGCAGAATTGTAGCTTCCAGATCCACCTTGCTGCCTGGCTCCGGAAGCTATGAACAACCGACAACGCAACCAACCGACGGCAAGCGATACCCCGCTCACCTTCGCCATCCTGGTCTTCCCAGGCTTTCCGATGATGGCGTTCAGCTCGGTGATCGAGCCGCTGCGCGCGGCGAACGTGCTGGCCAAGCGGGACTGGTACCGCTGGATCATCGTCGGCGCCGCCGAAGGCCCCGTCGAGGCCTCGAATGGCGTCGTCATTCAGCCCGGCTTTTCCGCCCATGACGCGCCGAAGGTCGATCGCATCGTCGTCTGCTCAGGCGGTGACGCCGATCATCTCGTCGCCGAGGATGCCGTGAGCTGGATCCGCAAAAGCCTGCGCGGCGGTGCCCATATCGGCGCGGTGGCGGATGCCGCCTTCTTCCTAGCTCGGGCCGGCCTGCTCGACGGTCATGCCTGCACCTTGCACTGGACCAGCCAGGCTGCCTTCACCGAAGCGTTTCCGGACATCGAGCTGAGGCGCGATCTCTATGTCATCGACCGCAAGCGCTTCACTTCGGCCGGTGGCGTCGGCAGCCTCGACATGATGCTGGAGATCATCACCGGCGATTATGGCGCCGAACTGGCCGCCGGCGTCGCCGAATGGTTTGTGCACAGCCCGCTACGCTCCAGCGTCGACCGCAAGCTGATGCCGCTCAGGCTGCGGACCGGCGTGCAGAACGAACTGGTGCTGTCGGCCATCGCCATCATGGAGGATGCGGTGGAGGAGCGGCTCGGCATGGCGGAACTGGCGGGGCGACTTGGTATCTCCTCCGATAAGCTCGAACGCAATTTCCGCTCCGAACTCAGTATCTCGCCCAACGGCTATTACCGCCGCCTGCGGCTGAAGCGTGCCGCCGACCTCCTGGCGCATTCGACGCTGATGGTGCGCGACGTGGCGCTGGCCTGCGGCTTCGCCTCGATGTCGAGTTTTGCGCGGGCGTTTCGGGAGGAGCATGGCCATGCGCCGAAGGTGATGCGCAGACATTAGGTATTTCGGATGTTGGCGGGACAGCGCCCCTCTCTGCCCTGCCGGGCATCTCCCCCACAAAGGGCCACAAAGGGGGGAGATTGGCCGTCGCCTCCGCTTTCGCCAATTGCCAACATCGCGTGCCAACATCGCGAGAGTAGCGCCATCGGCGAAGCTGCCGATCTCCCCCCTCGTGGTCCCTCGTGGGGGAGATGTCCGGCAGGACAGAGAGGGGCGCGAAGGATCGCCGGCGCGTCGGGGCTGCGGCATCCGGCACAACATCTGCGGTATCGCGCACAGCCTCTACGCGGCGCATGGCCCATCCTCGCCGCTTCCAGGAGGCACCCATGAGCATCGTCGTTTTTGACCCCGACAGCACCGAGGATGTCGACTTTAGGGATCGCATGCGCCATCCGGCGGCGGCGGATCCGGCCGGCGGTATGTGGCTGTCGGACACCGAGCCGTCCTTCATCGACGCCGACGCGCTGCGCAAGGGCCGGCTTGCCAGGCTGCGCGCCTGGATGCGCGAGGCCGGCTATGGCGGCGTCGTTTTGTTCGATCCCTACAACCAGCGCTACGCCACCGGTTCGCGCAACATGTTCGGCTATTTCCTGCGCAACTCGACGCGCTATTTCTTCATACCCACCGAAGGGCCGATCGTGCTGTTCGAATATCCGCAGAGCTACCATGTCTCGATGGTGCTCGACACGATCGACGAGGCGCGTCCGTCCAAGCTGGTCTGGTCGTCGGTGTCAGGCCGCGACGACGAGACCGCCGGCCCGTTCGCCGATGAGATCGCCGAATTGCTCAAGGTGCATGGCGGCGGCTCGATGAAGCTCGGCCTTGACCGCTGCAGTCATCTGCAGGCACTGGCGCTCGAAAAGCGCGGCTGCGAGGTGCGGGATTGCCAGGGCGAGATTTTGGCGGTGCGCGCGGTCAAGACGCCCGAGGAAGTAAAATGCCTGCAGGTGTCGATGGCTGGTGCCGAGGCTGCGGTCTATGCCGTGCGCGAGGCGATCAAACCTGGCGTTTCCGAAAACGAGCTGTTCGCCATCATGTATGGTGAGGTCATCCGGCAAGGCGGCGAGTTCATCGAGACCCGGCTGCTGACCTCGGGCCAGCGCACCAATCCGTGGTTCAACGAGGCGAGCGGCCGCAAGATCAGGCCGGGCGAACTCTTGGCGCTCGATACCGATACGATCGGCTGCTACGGCTATTATTCGGACTTTTCGCGCACCTTCCGTTGCGGACCGGGCAAGCCGACGGATTATCAGAAGTCGCTCTACCGCATGGCGCACGACCAGGTTCAGCACAATATCGGGGTCGTCAAGCCGGGCATGGCGTTTCGCGAGATTGCCGAAAGGGCCTGGAAGATACCGGACCGCTTCGTCGACCAGCGTTATACCTCGGTCATGCACGGCGTCGGCATGCATGGCGAAACGCCGTTCATAGCGCACGCCATGGACTACGAGACCTATGGCCGCGACGGTTTCATCGTGCCCGGCATGGTGGTCAGCGTCGAAAGCTATATCGGCGAGAAGGGCGGCCGCGAGGGCGTCAAGCTGGAAGACGAGATCCTGATCACCGAGACCGGCACCGAGCTCCTGTCGCGCTTCCCCTATGAGGATGATTTCCTTGACAGACACGTTTGAGTGCTGACAGGCAGTTTTGCATGAAAAGCCCGATCTCGATCAAGCGCGGCAAGGCGGCGGCGGTGTTTATCGATCTCCAGGAGGAGCATCGGCGGGACAAGCGCTATCTGGTCGAAGGCTATGGCGATATCCTCGCCAACGTCCAGCGCCTGCAGACAGCAGCACGGGCCAATCATGTGCCTTTGTATCACTGGGCCTATATCGTCGATCTCGCCACGGCGCGGCCGTTCCACCCGGTCGAGGCCAGCGGCAAGTCGGCATTTTCCGACAAGGACGATCCGCTGACTGCGATCTGCGCGGAAGTGGGCCCGGCGACAGGCGAGATGATGTTGGTCAAGACCGATGCCAGCGCCTTCCGCGCGGGGCCTGCCGCCGAGCGGCTGAAGGCCGATGGCATCGAGTGGCTGGTCGTTGCCGGCGTCTGGACCGAGGCCTGCATCGATGCCACCGTCAAGGATGCGGTGGCGCTCGGGTTTCGAGTGCTGCTGGTCAAGGATGCCTGCGGCAGTGGCAGCACGGCGATGCACCAGACGGCCATCCTCAACCTTGCCAACCGGCTCTATGGCGGTGCCGTCACCACCACCGACGGCGCCTGCCGGCTGCTGGCAGGCGAGACGGTCGAAGCCTGGCAGGTCGAGGGCTCGGTGCCGCTGCGCTTCAGCTATGAAAATGCTGCCCGGCTCTACGCCGAGCTCTGAGCGGGATCGCGCAGCGATGATCACCGAGGCCGAGCGACCCGGAACGAGAGGGCGCGGAAAATACCAGACGCTGCTCGATCCGGAGCTGTGGGCCTATATCGATCGGGTCAACGAGTGGTATCCGCCCGAAATCGTCTACATGCCGATCGACAGGCAGCGGGCGGTCTATAATGCCATGTGCCGGACGTTTCGCGAGCCCTATCCACCTGGTGTCAAGGCCAGCGACAGCGCGGTTCCTGCCGGCGACCGTGCGATCCCGGTCCGACGTTACCAGATGGCGGGCACGGCGCCGCAGGCGATGGTTGTCTATTATCACGGCGGCGGCTTCGTCCTTGGCGGGCTCGACAGCCATGACGACATCTGCGCCGAGATATGCGCCGGCACCGGCTTTGCCGTGCTGTCCGCCGATTACCGGCTGGCGCCCGAGCATCTGCATCCGGCCGCCTTCGACGATGCGCTGGCCGTATTCGAATGGGCGACGGCGACGGCCGGCCTGCCGATAGTGCTCTGCGGCGAAAGCGCCGGCGGCAATCTGGCCGCTGCGGTGGCACAGGCGACACACCGTCATCCTCGCCATGCGATCGGCCAGGTGCTGATCTATCCCGAGCTCGGCGGCCCGGAACCAGTTGGCAAAGAGAGCGCCGGCTCCTGTGTCGAGCACGCCGAAGCGCCGCTGCTGACGTTGCGCGATATCGAATTCTATCGCAACGTGCGCTCCGCAAAGGCACAGTCGCCCGACGATCCGACCTTTTCGCCGCTCCGAGGCAGCAATTTCTCCGGCCTGCCGCCGACCTTCATCATCACGGCCGAGTGCGATCCGCTGTCCTCCGACGGCGAGGCCTATCGCGACTGCATCCTCGCCGCCGGCGGCCGCGCCTGGTGGCGCGAGGAGCCGCGTCTGGTGCACAGTTTCCTGCGCGCCCGCAAAACCGTTCCGCGCGCCGGTGAAGCCTTCGCCCGCATCATTGCGGCCATCGCCGCGCTTGGCAAAGGCGACTGGCCTTACTGAGGTTGCGAAGGCCCCCTCATCCGGCGGCTTCGCGTCCACCTTCTCCCCGCTGGCGAGAAGAGCCTGGCATCAACGCAGGCGACCTCCTCTCCCCCGGGGGCGAGGTCGGATTGCCCCGAACTGCCCTTCGCAATTCGGTTGGCAATCCGGGTGAGGGGACCTCCCGCTTGCGGAACAGCGCACAAGAACTGCGGAAGTCCGAACACTCCCCCACGGGCGCTCGCCCTATCATCCCCAAGGCAATGGCGCTCCGGCGATCGCATCCGTCCCCCGCGTTTGGCGATCGGCAGAGGTGCCAACAACAGGGGAATGACGACAATGAAGTTCATGCTGACCGATCGAAAACTGCATCCGCAGGCCGAGCCCGTCGCCGATGGCTTCAAGAAAGGCCAGATGAACCGGCGCGAATATCTCGCCACCATGGCTGCGCTCGGTGTCAGCGCTGCCGGCGCGCTGGCGCTTGGCGGGCTTGCGCCGTCACCGGCCAGGGCCGAGGAGGCGAAGCGCGGCGGCGTCTTGCGCGTTGCCATGAACGTCAAGGGCTGGAAGGATCCGCGCACCTTCGACGGCGTCGAGATGTCCAACGTCGCCCGCCAGTGCAACGAATATTTGGTGCGCTGGAAGCGCGACTTCACCTTCGAGCCATGGCTGCTCGAGAGCTGGGAGACCAGCGACGACGCCCGCGTCCTGACGCTGCATGTCCGCAAGGGCATCACCTGGTCGAACGGCGACACCTTCAACGCCGACGACGTGATCCACAATCTGACGCGCTGGTGTGATGCGTCCGTCGCCGGCAATTCAGTCGCCGCGCGCATGGGCGCACTGGTCAACGCCGATACCAAGAAGCCCGTCGACGGCGGCATCGAGCGCGTCGACGACGTCACCGTGCGGCTCAATTTGCCGAAGCCCGACATTTCGCTGATCGCCGGCATGGCCGACTACCCGGCGCTGATCATGCACCGCAGCTATGAAGGCGACGGCGATCCGCTGAAGGCATTGGCGATCACCACCGGGCCTTGCGAACTCGTGGCATGGGACGCCGAGGTCGGCGCCGAAGTCCGCCGCAAAGACAAGCCATGGTGGAAGGGCGAGTTCTACCTCGACGGCATCAAATGGGTGGACTACGGCTCCGACCCCAATGCGATGCTGTCGGCCTTCGAATCGGGCGAGATCGACACCGATCACGAAACCGCCTCCGACACGGTTGCGCAGACCGACTCCATGGGCCTGAGCAATTCGGAAATCGCCACCGGCTCGACCATCGTCGCGCGGTTCAATATCGGCAATCCGCCCTATGACGACATCAAGGTGCGCCGCGCCGCCCAGCTCGCCGTCGACAACGCCGCCGTGCTGAAGATCGGCATGGACAACCGCGGCAAGCCTGCCGAGAACCATCATGTCGGGCCGATGCATCCCGAATATGCCGATATCGGCCCGGCCGTCCGCAACATTGATCAAGCCAAGGCCCTGCTCGCCGAGGCCGGCAAGGCCGACCACGAATACGAACTCATCTCGGTCGACGTCGACTGGCAGAAGAGCTCCGGCGACGCCATCGCCGCGCAGATGCGCGAGGCCGGGCTGAAGATCAAGCGCACCGTGCTGCCGGCCGCGACCTTCTGGAACGACTGGAGCAAATATCCTTTCTCCTGCACGGAATGGCTCGGCCGGCCGCTCGGCGTCCAGGTGCTGGCGCTCGCTTATAAGTCTGGCGCCGCGTGGAACGAGACCGCCTACGCCGATCCGGAATTCGACAGTCTGCTCGACAAGGCGCTGGCGATGCCCGATCCCGGCGCCCGCAAGGAGCTCATGGCCAAGATCGAACAGAATCTGCGCGATTCCGGCGTCATCATCCAGCCCTACTGGCGCTCGGTCTACCGCACCTACCGCAAGGGCGTGCATGGCTGCGAGCAGCACCAATCGCTCGAGCAGCATTTCGAGAAGGTCTGGCTCGAGGCGTAGCCTTGCAGACGACCAATTGTCGGGGCCAGCGCCGCTCTTTCTTCCTTCTCCCCTTGTGGGAGAAGGTGGATTGGCGCGCAGCGCCAAGACGGTTGAGGGGTGCGGACGGAGTGCCGTCAGTATCAAGCTGGAACACCCCTCATCCGGCCGCTTCGCGTCCACCTTCTCCCACAAGGGGAGAAGGAAGAGCCACGCCAGGCCTTGAAATCTCCAGTCCAAGCCGCACGGTCTCCCGCACCAGCAGGTCCAGATCGTCGCGCCGGGTGCGGTGGTTGTTGATCGCCACCCTGAGGCTATGCTGGCCATGCACCGTCGTGTCGGAAATGGCGGCGATGCCTTCTTCCTGCAGCCTCAGCATGATCTCGGTATTGAGCGCTTTCAGGCGCTCCCCGCCCAGTCCGTCCGCGCGGTAGCGAAAGCACACGATGTTGATGCTCACCGGCGCTACCAGTTCGAGTGCCGGTTCGGCCGCGATCAGCGCGCCGAGATAATGCCCTTGCGCGATGTTCTGGTCGATCAGCCGGCTCCCAAAATCGCGCAAGCTGTGTGCGCTGCTCGCCTATCTGGCGCTGGCGCCGCATCCGGTCGGCCGCAGCCGCCTCTGCGAGCTTTTGTGGGATGTGCCGCCCCCACTGTGCCTCTATTTGGCACTCCGCAGCGTTGAAAAGTCGGGCAAAGGGCACGTTTCTTTCGGCCCTCGCAAGGGTTGGCTGGGTTCGAAAAAATACCACAATAGATCGCGATTGGGGTGGGTTCGTCGCGCCCTTTTTGTAGAGCTGGCGCAAAATTCACAACAGCATAGAATATTGCTTGTACTAACTCGGCTTAATGAGAACAAACCTAAGGAAGCATTCCGGAATCTTGCTGCTGGTCACATTTCAGTATCTGCTAAGATAGCCCGTGCTGATTCCGAATTATTAAGCATTTGCAAAATTCAATCCTGCGATATTGGGATTTGTCCTTGTCATAGGCTGACTTGGATGCATTTCTTGGAAGCACAGCCGCGTCAGCGGATCGTTGAAACATGCTTGGGCGGACGGGGCACTAAGCATGGAGAGGAATATTGACACTCGCTAATGCGGCGGCCCCGGCCGGGAGCGTTCGACCCGACGCAAGAGACTACGGCAACCGTCGGCTAAGTCGTCGAATGCATCGCCCACAGCCTGGCTCTCGTTTGATGGCCGGCGAAGCTTTGCCCTCCTCCGATTGGCGCCAGCCTTCGCGGCAAAAGCGGGGATCGCCGCCTGCAATGGCCTTCCGATATGGACGATGTCCGCCGCCAGCCAGTCGGAGGAATGAATCATGAAATTCGTAATCTATGCGACCTTGGCCACTGCTTTGATGGCGATCGCCGGTTGTACCACCGACGACTACGGCGGTTGTCGCGGAAAGGGCTGCCTGGCTGATCGGCCCCATAAAGGTGGCCGACAGATTGACTATCGGCCGCAGTTCGACAGGAACGGCAATCCCAACTTCGATACCAGGGGCCGTTACATCGGCTGCCATGGGCTCGGATGTAAAGTCGACGATCCTGATGACGGGGATCAAAGTATCGACGACAGACCGCAGTACGACAGAGAAGGCAATCCCAACTTCGATACGCAAGGCAACTACCAAGGCTGCCGCGGCATCGGCTGCGAGGTCGATACACCGGACGATGACAATTCATCCGACGATGACGATTCCGATTAACGGACTCGGGGGCGAACAAGGAGGAAGCCAATCATGTCTGAATTCAGCGGCCTGGTCCGGCGACATGCCAAAATCGTTATGGTCGGCCTTGCGGGGTTGGGAATGGCGCTGACGTCCGCTTTCGCTGCGAATAACGCCTGTGACGGTATAAAGGTCGAAGTGACGAAGGCGCGCAAGCAGGAATATGCCCCTCTCGTCGTCTCGGCGATGACCAATAAGTTCAAGCCCGCTCAGGCAAAGTTCTTCACGATCATGGAGAGCGGCAGCTGGAGCGCCGCCTACGTCTCCACGCCGGTGAGCGACGACGGCGTGATGTTCTTCCAGACAGTCGACGGAAAGAAGCAGTTTCGCGACGTGTGGGGCGGCTATGCCGAGCCGTCGGAAAAACCTGAACTGGTATCCTGGGCGAAGAAGCTCGGAGCGCCGCAAGACCTGGCAAAGTGTTTTGCCGAGGAAGTTACGGAACGACGGTGATGATCGCTGGAAATTGCCGCTGACCGTTGGTGCAGGGGGAGAATGATTGGTGAGCGCTCCGGGGCGCCGGGGCTCTGAGATCGACTCCAATCATCAGCTGCAGGATGTGCAAAATGCAAACCGTTCGAAAATCCAGACTGATAATGCAGCTCGCCCGTGCATTGGCAACTTCAGTGAAAATGACGGCTGTTGTGAGTGTAGCTGTCCCGCACACGATCAATGTTGCGTATGCCAGCAAATATGATCTGCCGAAACCCTATGTTTCCCGGGCTCTTAACGCGGTTCTGATACCGATCAATCACGCCTCTCGGCACCGCTACCAGATCCCGCCCAAGCTTCGCGGCGTGTATGTCCTGGCCGTTGCACCCCACGGTGTTGCCGCGCGGCAAGGCATCCGACCGGGTGACGTGCTTGCCACAGTGCGGCATCAACCGATTTCGACGCCGCGCGATGTCGATAGGTTCGTTTGGGCCGCCCTTGCCGCGAGTGCCACCAGTTTCCTGTTTGGCGTGAATCGCGGGACAGAAGTCGCAGATGTCGTCGAGGTCAACACCAACATCACCGTCAACAACTTCAACACCAACATCTCGGTCAACAATATCTCCCAATGGACGAGCGTCGACAATCGAGAGGAATGGACGCAGATCGTCGATGAGTATGACGAGGAGATGGAGACGGGCCTCAATGACACAAGCTATCGCGGGGACGAGTCGCTGCCCGGCGACGCCAGTCCAGACGCAAATGTGTCTTCTCCCGATGCTGACGACGACGATACCAGCACCGACACTGACGACAATAACCCGGCCGACAGTACCGACGACAACAGTTCCGATCAGGACGATTCGAGCGATCAGAACGACGATGAAAACTCAACAGACGGTGATGATGACAAGAACAGCACCGACACCGACGACGATAGCACGGATGACGATGCGTCGGATGACAGCACTGACAACAATGATTCCGATGATCAGGACGATTCCAGCGATCAGAATGACGATGACGACCCGTCGGCAGATGGTGAAGACGAAAACAGCACCGACAGTAATGACGACACGTCGGATGACAGTAACGACGCTGACGGATCGGACGATGACAATGCCAACTAGCGGCGACCGTGCCGGCAGTTCTAGACCGAGGACATCGATGAAAACCGCGATGCTGACCGCTGCCATCGTTCTGGCCATGCCGGCTTTCGCATTTGCCCAGGACAAGTGCAACGACGCAGCCAAGGATCAGTCCGCCCCGAACGAGTGCGCCGATGCCGCGTCCAGGAAATCCGACAAGAAGCTCAACGAGCTTTACAAGCAGATCGAAGCCCGCCTGAACGACGACGCGGATATCAGGACGCTTCTCGTTCAAGCACAGCGGGATTGGGTCAAATTTCGCGACGCAGAGTGCAGTTTCCAGACCGCAGGAGCGGCCGGAGAAAGCGCAATTCCAACGCTCATCGCGGAGTGTATGGACGGCCTGACGCAATCCCGTGTCAAAGATTTCGAGGGTTACCTGCAATGCAGGGAAGGCGATGCGAGCTGCCCCGTTCCGGCAGCGAACACATCACATGCCGTACCTGCCGTGGCCGAGGAGAACGGCCAGACCGGCCTTGCCCAGGCTGCCGACCCGATACCCATTCCATTGCAACATGTTGTTGGGCACCTCGGAACCGGCAGCGATGAAGTCATCTACCACAAACTCGGGATTGCGTTGGGCATCAATGGTGCCAAGCCTCGTCTGTTCGAATTCGACACCGGGTCGGATGAGTTCAACGCTGAGATCGATTCGAGTGTCCCTGGCGTAGAGCCGGTGCGCGGCAGCAAGCCCGAAATGTACCCTTATGGAAACGGCACCTATGGAGGTTGGGTACAACAGGCCCGGGTCGACAGCCTGTCCTATTACGATCCAGATGATCCCTCGGAGCCTGCCGTAACCTTTGACGGCGGCTTTAGCGTAGGTCGGGTGGTGGATTACGTCTTCACCAAGGATTTCGGCGACTTCGAGGATGCGAATGTGACGCAAAAGCCCGTGGGCCACCATGGCGATACGCCGGTTTATGCGGATCTTGATGCGCGCAAGAGCATGAAGAATGGCGAACCCGGTAACGAGGCGCCGTTTTACGGCGTCTTTGGAGCCGGCGATTTTATCGATAAGGGGGACCAGACCGCCGCTCCTGGCAGTCAGACGCAAAGCGGCTATGTGGTCTCCGCCAATGCAAATCTTGGAAAGAGGACGACACCGGGCTGCGCTCCCTGCCTGACGCTGAATTTGTCCCCCAGTCTGAGATCCCAGTTTACGGCCCTGATACCGTGGGGCGAACTGGATTACGAATTCCTCCAGAGACGATTCCCGCGATCAGGCGCGAATGCATCCAGTCAGTACGAAGGGTCTTACCGTTATAAAATTTCCTTTGATCATAAGGGAAAGAAGCAATCGGTTGATTTCAGTGGACCTGTTTTATTGGATACAGGCACGACAAGCTTTATTTATATTACAACGGAATCTATTTTGAATAAGCTTCAGTCGAGAGGATTTCATATTGCTGAATTTGGTGATGAGATAGTCGACTTCAAGTTTTTTGGATTCGATGATGGTATAAATAACCGTGAATATGATGATGTCGACATTCTCCGCCAAAGCGATGAGATGAAAGTCGGCGGTCTCATTCTCGGTCTGCCATTCTTCGAGTCCAATTCCATAATGAATGATCTGGAAAACAGGACGACCGCATATTCACCCTATTTTGTCAGCGCTGCTAACTTTACGACAGACGCGGCTGCCAAGGATCAAGTGCAGTTGAATCGCGCGACCAGCGATGCTGGAAGCAACGGATGGCTCGGACTGGCCGGCATCGTCTCCGGCGCCGGCGACTTCACGATCGAGAAGGACGCGGACGTGCGCATGACCGGGGCCAATACCTATACCGGCACAACCCATATCGCGGCCGATGGGTATCTTACCCTGGCCGGTCCGGCCAGCATCGAGCATTCATCGCGCGTCATGGTCGACGGTGTGCTCAACCTCGACCAGAAAGGAAACCAGCTGAAGCCCTGGGGGGTGGCGCACTCCCTGAACGATACGGCCATTCGCAACCTTGGCGGTAAAGGCGAGGTCTATCTGGGCGCGGGCAGACTGATCCTGACAGCAGCCGACGGGCAATTTGATGGAACCATCGCGGACTTTGATGACGCCGGCGACAGCGGCGGCCTCGTTGTTGCCGGTGGCAAGCTGACGCTGAGCGGCAAGAACAAATATTCGGGCATGACGGAAGTGGTGGCGGGAGCGGAGTTGCACGTGACCGGCTCTTTGACCGGTGACGTTTCCGTCTCGGGACTGCTTGTCGTTGACGGAGAGGTCTCCGGCGAAGTCATGGTCAAGGAGGGCGGCACGCTGACCGGCTCAGGAAAGGTCGGCAACGTCACGGTCGCCGAAGGTGGCAAAGCTGATCCAATGAAAACCAGATAATCGGGCCATGGGCCGATCGTGGCAATAACGGACAGCTGACGAGAACATAGGGCGGGGCTGAGCAACTTAAGAGCTTGACTGCAACCGGAAGGGGAAATCGATGAAAATAGCGATATTGACTGCTGCCGTGGTTCTGGCTGCGCCGACATTCGCCCTTGCCAAGGACAAGTGCGCCGATGCCAAGGATCAGGCCACCATGAATCAGTGCTTCGGTGCCGAGTTCCAGAAATCCGACAAGAAGCTCAATGAGCTTTACAAGCAGATCGAAGCCCGCCTGAAGGACGATGCGGATACCAAGAAGCTTCTTGTTCAGGCACAGCGGGATTGGGGCAAGTTTCGCGACGCGGAGTGCAGTTTCCAGACCGCAGGCGCGGCCGGAGGAAGCATGATGCCAATGCTCATCGCGCAGTGCATGGACGGCCTGACACAATCCCGTGTCAAAGCCTTCGAGGGTTACCTGAATTGCAAGGAAGGCGATCTGAGTTGCCCCGTTCCGGCCGCGAACTGACACGTGCTGCAACTTATTTGATCATGATCAAGCCGGCGGCGAGCATGACGTCGCTGCCAGATATGAACAATGCGAGGGGCATCATCACTGCGTGGGGACTTGAAGGAGGTGGATTGTGAAACGCTGCGGATCATCGCTCGCAATGGCGATTGCGGCATCTGTGCTGCTGGCATCTGCCGTGCCGGCAACAGCCCAGGATGACATGGGCTTCGACGTCAACGTCACGCTGTCCAAGAAAGCAGCCGCCAAGCTCGCGGCTGAAAAGGAGGGAATCGTCGTCTTCGCCTCCTATTACGGCGACCCCAAGCCGAGCGCCGCGAAGCACGCCAACGAAGTCGGCCTGATCGATCTCACACCGCACGACGAAGAGGTGGAGATACCGGGCACAGGCGGCCACGCCCGCATCAGCGGCGCCAAGGTCGACGCAAAGCGTCTCGACTGGCTTGCCGGCCCTCCCGATGTCAACGTCAACGTTGCGTCGGCGCGCAAGAGCAGCTCGGTCAATCTGCTCGGCTGCGATTTCATCGACGGTCCACTCAGCAACGTCCAAAGGGCGCCCGTGACGCTTCATTGCGGATTGATCGAAGAACATGTGGACACGAAGTTGAAGCCATAAGGCTCGCAAAAGTCATGCGCGTCTCCGGCGCCAACGGATCGGCGGCACGACCTGACCTACTTCAGGGAGGAGATATTCATGCGCCCACTGTTCGCTATCTGTGTCTGCCTGGCTATCATGTCCTTGTCTGCAGCCGCCCATGCCGAGCGCCGTTGTGGCTGGTACTCCAGCCCGACCCCCGGCAACCTCGTCCTGACCGACAGTGACGGGGATTGGTGGATCCAGATGCAGGGACGCCCGGATCCCAAGGGCATCGACAATGTGCCGGCCTTTGACGAGCGGCAATTCGTCGAGACCAATGTGCCTGGTTCGGGTCACGGCTACGGATGTGCGTGCATGAACGTCGTAACCAACGCCAAGCAACAGAAGATCACCAGAGTGATCTCGGGCCAAATCCTTCCGCTGCTGCGCTGTCGCAACGACAGATCGCTGCCTAACCCGGACGGATAATTGTTGGATATCTTGTGGATACCATGGCTGACGGTAGGCAGCTTAGAGCATTGGATCAAGAAAAAGCCCGGCAAACCGGGCTTTTTCTTGGGTCTCTGAAACCGCATCAATCGGTTCGAAACGGGAATTTGGTGCCCAGAAGAGGACTCGAACCTCCACTCCTTGCGGAACACGGACCTGAACCGTGCGCGTCTACCAATTCCGCCATCTGGGCTGGTGCGCGCTCATTAAGCGGGCGAGGGATGAGTGTCAACGCGCTTTTTTGAAAGCCGCGTTCCTTCTCCGGCTCAATGCTCCAGCACTTCCTTCGACGCCACCGTGGAATCGGCGTTGAGCGTGTAGATGATCGGCACACCGGTGCCGAGCTCGAGCTTGACGATCTCCTCGCCCGATTTGCCGTCCAGCGCCATGATCAGCGCGCGCAGCGAATTGCCGTGCGCCGCCACCAGCACGGTGCCGCCGCGCAGCACATGCGGTTGCAGATCGTGCAGGTAATAGGGCCAGACGCGCGCGCCGGTGTCCTTCAGGCTTTCACCGCCGGGCGGCGGCACGTCATAGGAGCGGCGCCAGACATGCACCTGCTCCTCGCCCCATTTCTTGCGCGCATCATCCTTGTTGAGGCCGGAGAGATCGCCATAGTCGCGCTCGTTCAGCGCCTGGTCGCGAATGGTCTCGAGGTCGCTCTGGCCAACGGCGTCGAGAATATGCTGGCAGGTCTTCTGCGCCCGGATCAGCGACGACGTGAAGGCGATGTCGAACTTCATGCCGCGCGCCCTGAGCTTGGCGCCGGCCGACTTGGCCTCGGCATGACCCAGTTCGGTCAGGTCGACGTCGCGCCAGCCGGTAAATAGGTTCTTCAGGTTCCATTCGCTCTGGCCGTGGCGCACGAGCACGAGAGTTCTCGACATATTTGCTCCTTCAAATCTTGTGGATCAGCCAAATCTTGTGGATCAGCCAAATCTGTGGATCAGCTTGTCAGGCCGAGCACGTCCCGCATCGAATAGAGGCCCGGCTTGCGGCCGCGCGCCCACAGGGCTGCCTTGACCGCGCCGCGGGCAAAGATCGCCCGGTCCTCGGCATGATGGGCAAGCGTGATGCGCTCGCCGGTACCGGCCAGCACCACACTGTGGTCGCCGACCACCGAGCCGCCGCGCAAGCTGGCGAAACCGATCGAGCCTGCCTTGCGCACGCCGGTATGGCCGTCGCGCACGCGAACATCGTTGCCGGCAAGTGCTACGCCGCGCCCGGCAGCGGCGGCCTCGCCGAGCAGCAGCGCCGTGCCCGACGGAGCATCGACCTTGTGCCGGTGGTGCATTTCCAGGATCTCGATGTCGAAATCGTCGGCATCGAGCGCGCGCGCCGCCTGCTCAACCAGCACCGCCAGCAGATTGACGCCGAGGCTCATATTGCCTGACTTGACCACCGTCGCGTGCCGCGCCGCCGCCGCGATCCTGGCATTGTCTTCAGCCGAGCAGCCGGTGGTGCCGATGATATGGACGATGCGCGCCTGCGCCGCATAGCCGGCGAATTCGACGGTCGCTGCCGGCGTGGTGAAATCGAGCACGCCGTCGGCCTTGGCGAAGGCCGGCAGCGGATCGTCGCCGATCGCCACGCCGAGCCTGCCGACGCCGGCCAGCTCGCCGGCATCCTTGCCGAGATGTGGCGAACCGGCCGGCGCGATGGCGCCGGCGACACGCGCGCCCGGTATCGTGTGGATGGCGCGGATCAGCGCCTGGCCCATGCGGCCAGCCGCGCCCACCACCACCAGGCCCATTTCACTCACGGTCGGCGTGTCGCTCATGAATGTCTCCCGACCGCCTTTTTCGCGTGATCATTTTGCGCCGCAGTCTGGATTGGCTTGGCGTCATCGACAAGCCCCAGCCCTTTCCTGCCTTGCACCCGATGGAACCGCGCATAGACGCTGTGCGGGTCGGCCATCAGCGAGGCATGCGTGCCCTGTTCGACCAGCCGGCCCTGCTCCAGCACGATGATATGATCGGCATTGACCACCGTCGACAGCCGGTGCGCGATGACAATGGTGGTGCGCCCTTCCATGACATGGGTCAGCGCTTCCTGGACGCGGGCCTCGGCCTCGTTGTCGAGCGCCGAGGTGGCTTCGTCGAGCAGCAGGATCGGCGCCTGCCGAACGATGGCGCGTGCAATCGATACGCGCTGGCGCTGGCCGCCCGACAGCGTCACGCCGTTCTCGCCGACCGGCGTGTCGTAGCCTTGCGGCTGCTGGCGGATGAAATCGTGTGCCGCGGCCTGTTGGGCGGCGCGTTCAATCTCTGCGTCGGTGGCGCTCAGCCTGCCGTAGCGGATGTTGTCACGGATGGTGCCTTCGAACAGATAGGGCTGCTGCGATACATAGGCGATCGAGCCGCGCAGCGAATGCTTGGTTACCTTTGAAATGTCCTGGCCGTCGATTTCGATGCTGCCCGACTCGACGTCATGGAAGCGCTGCAGCAGCGCAACCAGCGTCGTCTTGCCGGCGCCCGAGGCGCCGACGATGGCGGTCACCTTGCCGGCGGCGGCGACAAAGGTCAGATCGTGCAGGACCGGCGCCTCTTCGACATAGCGGAAGGACACGTTGTTGAAGCGCACTTCGCCAGAGGTGAATTTCGCCTCGGCGGCTGCCGGCACGTCACCTTGCTGCGGCTCGAGGTCGAGAAGCTCGTAGATCATGCGCGCATTGACCAGCGACTTTTCCATGCCGACCTGCATACGCGCCAGCCGCCTGGCCGGATCATAGGCAAGCAGCAGGGCGGTGAGGAAGGCAACGATGGCGCCCGGCGGCTGGCCGCCGACGGTCGCCCGGTAGCCGGAATAGGCGATGACGCCGGCGACGGCGAAGCCGGCCAGCATGTCGGAGATCGGCGTCAGCCGTTCCGAGACGCGGGCGATCTTGTTTGCCCGCTGCTCGGCGCCGGCGACGAGGCCGCCGATGCGGCGCGACAGCTCGTCTTCCAGGGTGAAGGCCTTGACGATGGCGATGCCTTGCGTCGCTTCCTGCATGGCACCGATCAGCCGCGAGTTGATCTGTACCGATTCGCGGGTGATGCGACGCACCCGGCGCATCAGATAGGTGACACTGTAGATCAACGGCGGCCCGATCAGCAGCGACATCGCCGAGAGCACCGGGTCCTGCCAGATCATGACGCCGACCAGCGCGACAAGCGATACCGCATCGCGCGCCAGCGATGTCAGCGTCATCGACAGGAGATCGCGGATGCCGTTGACGTTCTCGTTGATCTGCGCGGCGAGCCGGCCCGAGCGGGTGTCGTTGAAGAAGCCGACGCCGAGCTTCATCAGATGGTTGAAGATGCGGCGCTGATAGCGCGCCACCAGATTGTTGCCGATCTTGGCCAGCGTCACTGCCTGGCCGTAGCTGGCCAGGCCGCGCAGCATGAAGGCGGCCAGGATGGATACGCTGATCAGCGCGATAAGATCGCCGCGCTGCTTGTAGAAAATCTGATCGACGACGTCCTTCATGATCCAGGCGGTGAAGGCGGTCGTCGCCGCGATCGTCACCAGGCACAGCACGGCAAGAGCATAGTACCAGCGATAATCGCGGCTGTTCTCGGCGATGATGCGGCGGATCACCGCCACGATCTCGCTGGGACGGACTTTCCCTTTGGTTGGTGCTGGAATTGTCACGTTGGAGCGCTTTGTGGTTTCGGTTCGGCCGGACTGCAATTCGGCAACCTCTTAACGCCCCGATGGCGGCTTGCCTATGGCCGGGGACGGCGAAACTTCGTCGCGGCGCAGCTTGTGTCCTAAACCCGCCAGCGCCGCCCCGCCGTCTGCACGCCGAACAGCGACGGATTTCTGGCATAGGCGGCCAGCCCTAAAAGCGCCGCAAGCGGATGGGTGATGACGTAGACCGGCATGCCGCGCATCAGGGCGCTGTGCGGCGCCTTGTCCTCGAAGGCGGCGCGGAAATTGCCGGTGCGCAGCGCCGGCAGGATTTTTTGCGCGATGCCGCCGGTGAGAAACACGCCGCCGCGGCTCATGAACACCAGAGCGAGATCGCCGGCGGTGCGCCCCAGGCAAGTGACGAAGATCGACAGCGCCTCTTCGGCCACCGGATCGTTCTTTGCCAGCGCCGCGGCGGTGACCTCGGCAGGCGTTGTAAAGGGCGACGGCTTGCCGTCCGCCCTGGCCACCGCCCGGTAGGCATTGACCAGGCCGCGGCCGGACAGGATCTGTTCGCCGGAGATGCGGCCCTCGAGCTTCTCGATATGCGGAAACACCTGGAAATCGCGCGGCGAGCGCGGGCCGATATCCATATGGCCGCCCTCGCCGGGTACCGGTATCCAGTGATGCAGCGCATAAACCAGCCCGGCGACACCGAGGCCGGTTCCCGGGCCGAGCACCACCCGCCCGGAATTCGGTTCCGGCTCGTCGCCGCCGATCTTCTCCATATGCTCTTCGCCGAGCGCGACGACAGCCAGCGCCTGTGCCTCGAAGTCGTTGAGCACCACGACGTCGCTGAGACCGAGACTGGCGAACATCTGTCTCGGCTTGACGATCCATGGGCAATTTGTAAGCGGGATCTCGTCGCTTTCGACAGGACCGGCTACCGCCAGCACAGCTGAATTCGGCCGGACCGACGAGCGGTCGAGCACGGCCGACTGGATCGCCTCGTCAATCGTATTGAAGTTGGCGGTCTGGACGATGGTCGGCTCGCCGGCCTCGGAATTCGCGTCTAGTACGATCGAGAAGCGCGCATTGGTGCCGCCTATATCGCCGATCAGGATCGGAAATCGCAACAGAGTGTCGTCGTCGCTTACGCCTGGCATGCTCTCGTCCGTTCCCGACGCGTATCGCCGTTCTCTCGTTGACTAGCGCATGACCGCAAAAAGGGAAATCGGTTTTCGAAGTGGAGATGCACGGATGCAGACAGCGAACACGCTGCCCGCATCAGTGCCCCGGTCGTGGCCGCGGCAGCGGAATGCCGATCTCGGGCGTCGCCACAAAGGCGTTCGCCGAGGCCGGAAGCGCTGCCGCGCCGGCTGCGACCGTTGGCTGCGGCGCAAGCTCGGCTGCGAGAGCGGGTGCGGTGGCCGCGATCGGCACGCCGTCGCCATAGTAGGTGACTGCTTCCGCCGACGGCGGAGCTGGCGCGTCGAGCACGAATTGGCATTGCCTGGGCAGGTTCGCCATCGTCATCAGGTCGCGTGCCTTCGGCTTGTCCGGGTTCTTGTTGGGGCGCCACGGCTCCTCGGTGAACCACCAGGCCAGCGCCTGGTCGCAGCCATCGCCTGGCGCCGTCGCTTCCTGTGCCTTGCAGTCGGGTGATCCAGCCTGGCAGCCGATGCGAATGTGGAAGTGGTAGTCGTGGCCCCAGAACGGCCTGACCTTGCGCAACCAGCTACGGTCGCCTTTGACCGTGTCGCAGAGCTTCTTCTTGATCCCGGGATTGACCAGGATGCGCTCGACTTCGGGATAGCTCGCGGCGCGCTTCAACAACCGCGTGTGCATCGGCGTCCACAGCCCGTCCTTCACCAAATGGGTCTTTTCATCGACCATCAAGGTAGCGCTGATGTTTTCGCGCTCTTCGGCCGAGAGCTTACGGTCGGGCATCGGCGTCAGCCAGATGTCGGCGTCGAGGCCGATCTGGTGCGAGGCATGGCCGGTCAGCATCGGACCGCCGCGCGGTTGCGAGATGTCGCCGATCAGCAAGCCCGGCCAGCCGTCGGCAGCGGCATCGCGCGACAGTTTCTCGATCAGCGCGATCATTGCCGGATGGCCCCAGCGACGATTGCGCGACGGTCGCATCACCTCCCAGTGCCGGCCGTCCATGGGTAGGGCGACGCCGCCGGAAAAACAGCCTTTGGAATAAAAGCCGATCGATTGCGCTGCTGCGAGTGCCGGCAGCTTTTTGGCGCCGAACAGGTCCTTTGCCCGTTGCTCGGCGCTCCCTGGCTGCGTTGCAAGCGCCGCCAAGCCGGCGATGGCCAGTACTGCCGTCAGCAGCAGCGTTTTGCCCGGCAAGGCTCGCGCTAACGTCTTCCCCAAGCTGGACCCCTCCGCGATTTGAACCGCATCATACCATAGCCCGCGCAACGTATCGATCATGACCGTTTCATCGGGCTGCGCGCCTCGCCGTCGCGCCAGTCGCCGCTCGCCCACATGGCATCGAGCGCCGAGCGATAGTCGGGAAAGCGAAAGCCATAACCGGCCGCCTTGATTGCCGCGTTGGCGACACGCTTGTTCTCGCCGTAGAAAGACCGCGCCATGGGCGAAAGTTGGGCGGTCTCGAACGGAATTTCGGGCGGCGGCTCGATGCCCATCAATTGGGCGGCATAGGCGACGACGTCCTGCGGCGGCGCCGGCAGGTCGTCGGTGACGTTGAAGATGCCGCCGCGATTGCCCTCGGCGAGATGCCAGAGCGCACCGGCAATATCGTCGCAATGGATGCGGTTGAACACCTGGCCCGGCTTGACCAGCCGCCGCGCAGTGCCGTTTTCCAGGTTGACCAGGGCGTTGCGGCCCGGCCCGTAAATGCCGGAAAGCCGCAGGATCGCCACCGGCCGGTGGATGTCATGGCCCAATTGTAGCCAATCCTGCTCGGCTGCAACACGCATCACCGACCGCTTCGACAACGGCCGGCATTCGGCGGCCTCGTCCACCCAATTGCCGCCACGGTCGCCATAGACGCCGACGGTGGAGAGATAGGCGATCCATTCGAGCTCCGGCATGTTGGCCGCGATCTCCTCGCGTGCCGCGCCCAGCATCGGGTCGCCGGCCTTGTCCGGCGCGACTGAGACGACGAGATGGGTTGTCTTCCCAAGGGCATCGCCGATTTCGGAGGTCAGCGTGCCATCGAAACGCAGCGGCACGATACCGGCTTGCCGCAGCGCCGCGAATTTTTCCAGCGACCGTGTTGTACCGAAGATCGTTGTGTCGGCATCCCTGTTGGCGCGGGCGAAGGCCCTGCCCGAATAGCCGGCGCCGAAGATGAAAATCTGCTTTTTTGTCATGTATGCGCCTCGATCGGCTTTGGCAGGGCCAGAAGCCATTCGCCTCTCACCGCCTCGTCATGTTCTGCTTGCAAAGCGGCTGCGGCACGTTCGGCGAACTCCCGACCCGGCACCAGCCGCGACAGCGCCCATACCGCAGCTCCGCGAACCAGGGGCGAGGCGTCGTCGAGCAGCGCGCGAACGGCGCCGGCCAGCGACAAGTCCTGGGAATTGCCGGCCGCTATCAGCACGTTTCGGATAAAACGGTCGCGGCCGATGCGCTTGATCGGCGAGCCCGAAAAAAGCGTGCGGAAGGCAGTGTCGTCGAGACGCAGCAGCTCGGCGAGCGGCGGTTCGCGCAAGTCCGCGCGGGCGGCAAGCTTTGCCTCCGAAGCGGCTTGGGCGAACTTGTTCCACGGGCAGGCGGCCAGGCAGTCGTCGCAGCCATAGATGCGATTGCCGATCTTTTCCCGGAACTCATGCGGGATCGGTCCTTTGTTCTCGATGGTGAGGTATGAAATGCAGCGCCGCGCATCGAGCCGGTAAGGCGCCGGAAAGGCGTCCGTCGGGCAGGCGTCGAGGCAGGCCCGGCAGGAGCCGCAATGATCGTTCTCAGGCGCGTCCGGCACCAGCTCGGCCGTCGTGAAGATGGTGCCGAGGAACAGCCAGGAGCCATGCGCGCGGCTGACCAGGTTGGTGTGCTTGCCTTGCCAGCCGAGGCCGGCCGCCTCGGCCAGCGGCTTTTCCATCACCGGCGCGGTGTCGACAAACACTTTCACGTCCCCGCCGGCGCGCGCCACGATCTTGCCGGCGATCTCCTTCAGCCGGCCTTTCATCACGTCATGATAGTCGCGGTTCTGCGCATAGGCCGAGATCGCGCCGCGGTCGCGCTTTGCCAGGATGTCGCGTGGGTCGTGGTCGGGGCCGTAATTCATCGCCAGCACGATGATCGAGCGGACCTCTGGCCAAAGCGTCGTCGGTTTGCCTCGCCGCTCGAGCGTTTCGGCAATCCAGCCCATCGAGCCGTGAAAGCCGTCGGCAACGAATTCGGCCAGCCGTTCCGGCGCCTGCGGAATCGCATCGGGCGTGGTGACGGCAACGGCGTCGAAGCCGGCATTCCGCGCCTCGCGGTCGATCAGCGCGCGCAGCTTTGCCGTATCAGAAATCGAGGTCCGCATAATGTGACACCGGCGACAGGCCGCGCACCCGGTCGGACAGAAGCGGCCGGAACGAAGGCCGTGATTTCACCCTTGTATACCATTCGCGCGCGGCGCTGTGTTCGCGCCAGTCGATCTCGCCGAGATAGTCGAGCACCGACAGTGCCGCCGCCGCCGCGAGATCGGCATAGGTGACCTTGTTGCCGGCCAGCCAATGACGGGTGCCGGCCAGCCAGTTGGTGTATTTCATGTGCTGGCGGATATTGGCGCGGGCGGCGCGGATCGCCGCCGAATCGGGCGAGCCGCCGCCTGCCGTTTCCGGCATGACCGGCTTCAGGACGCGCTCGCGCACTAGGTGCCGGGTAACCTCGCTTTCCGCCTTGTTGAGGTACCAATCGGTCAGCCGTCGGATTTCGGCGCGCTCCATCGGATCCTCGGCGAACAGCCGCTTGTCGCGCTTGAGTACCCCGCGCGTCTCGTCGAGATATTCGGCAATGACCACTGCGCCAACGATCGGCACGTCGCCTTCGGCGAGCAGGATCGGCAGCGTGCCGGCCGGGTTCAGCGCCAGGAACTCCTTGCGCCGCGTCCACGGCTTCTCTTCGATCAGCGCCAGTTCCTCGCCATACTCGCCAAAGGCGAGGCGGACGAAGCGGCAGCTGGCGAACATCGGATGGTGGAAAAGCGTCAGCATGGTCCCGCGATAATAGAGCGCACTGGCAAATCGCCGGCTGCGCCGGTAAGTCTTGGCCGCCCGATTCAGGGGCTGTCAGGGTGCTGCGACCTATAGGGGGAGTTCCGCGCCGTGACAAGCAAGCCCTTTTCTCACGCCCTCACTCCAACGCCGAGGTTGCCATGGAAAGCCAGACCGTCGTCGAAGCGCTGCTGCTCGGCATGCTCGAGGGCCTGACCGAGTTTATTCCGGTGTCTTCAACCGGTCATATCCTGCTTGCCGGCCATTTCCTCGGCTTTCATTCGACCGGCAAGGCCTTCGAGATCCTGATCCAGCTCGGCGCCATATTGGCGATTCTCAGCGTCTATTTCCGCCGTCTCTGGAAGATGCTGCTCGAGCTGCCCTACGATCGGCTGACGCGGCATTTCGTCCTTGGCATCCTCATCGCATTCCTGCCGGCGGCCATTATCGGCGCGCTGGCGCACGATTTCATCAAGACGGTGCTGTTCGAATCGCCGCGGCTGATCTGCATCATGCTGATCATCGGCGGTGTCATCCTGCTGCTGGTCGATCGCATGAAGCCGAAGCCCTATTACCACGATGTCGAGCGGTTTCCGACCAGGCTTTATCTGCAGATCGGGCTGTTTCAGTGCCTGTCGCTGATCCCCGGCACGTCGCGCTCGGGTTCGACCATCGTCGGCGCGCTGCTGCTCGGCGTCGACAAACGGGCGGCGGCGGAATTCTCCTTCTTCCTTGCCATCCCGACGATGGTCGGCGCCTTCGCCTTCGACCTGTTCAAGAACCGCAATGTGCTGAGCAGCGCCGACCTGCCCATCATCGCCGTCGGTTTCGTCGCCGCCTTCGTCACCGCGCTAATCGTCGTGCGCTTCCTGCTCGACTACGTCTCGCGCCATGGCTACGCGCTGTTCGGCTGGTGGCGGCTGGTCGTCGGCATCGTCGGCCTGGCGGGGCTGGCCATCTGGGGATGAGCCGGCGCGGATAGCGCAATCCCAGCCGGAACTCTATTCTTGCCCGAAGTCGAGCCATACGATCTTGTGGACGTATGGTTGGCAGGGGGAATGCGTGAGCGAAGTTCTTGACGCCCTCGTTATTGGCGCCGGTCCGGCGGGACTCGGCATCAGCTACTTCTTGAAACGGCAGGGCCGCGACCACCGTGTACTCGATCGAGGCCGGATCGGCGAAACGTGGCGAACGCAGCGGTGGAACTCGTTTCGACTGAATTCGCCGACCATTCGCTCCATCTTACCCGGTGATTCCTACGAGGGGCCCGAGCCGTGGGGCGCGATAACCCACCACGAATTTGTCGCGTATCTCGAAGGCTATGCCGAGCGGCACCGCCTGCCGGTAAGCACCCAAACTCCGGTGCAAGAGCTGACGAGAGACGACGGGATCTTTCGCATCACCACGACGGACGGGGCATTTCTGGCGCGCAATGTGGTGATCGCCGCCGGCGACCAGAATCGGCAGGTCCGGCCAGCAGGGTCGGCGGATTTGCCAACCGCAATTCGCCAAGTCGATTCCTCGGCTTATCGCAACCCGGCCGAGTTCGAGAGTGGCGCGGTGCTGGTGGTCGGCAGCGGTCAGTCGGGCGGCCAGATCGCCGAGGATCTGGCGCTGGCCGGACGTGCGGTCTTTTTGGCGACCAGCCGCAACGGCCGTTGGGTGCGGCGCTACCGCGGGGGCAACATACTTAAATGGCTGACGCTGTCCGGTTTTCTCGACGTTCCGCGCAAGGAACTCGTCCTCCCCTCCGGCAAGCTGCAGGCCCGCGCGCTGGTCGGCGCGACCCATACGATCAGCCTGCAATCGCTGAGTGCACAGGGCGTGGTGCTGCTCGGCCGCTTTAGGGGTGTGGAGAACGCCAACCTCGTCTTCGGCGACGAGCTCGACGACCATATGCGATTTGCCGACGAGGTCTCCGCGAATGCCAAGCGCCTGGTTGACGAGTACATCGAGCGCGCCGGCCTCGATGCGCCACTGGCCGAGGATGATCCAGCCGAGACGATTGAACCGCGCTTGCCCGATCCTCCGATCCGCTCCCTCGACTGGACGGCGAGCGGCATCAGATCAGTGATCTGGTGCACGGGCTTCACTGGCGATTTCTCATGGGTTCGGCTTCCCGGCGCGCTCGATGCCGCCGGCCAGCCCGTCCACGAGGATGGCGTCGGCGCTGTTCCAGGTCTCTTTTTCGCCGGCCTCGATTTCGGATCGACGCGGAAGTCGGGCACCATACCGGCCATTCCAGAGGAGGCGGCCGCCGTCGTGGAGCGACTCGTCCAAGTGGGAGCCGACTTGCCACGGAACGGCGTCTAAACGAGCGCGTCGAACGCGGGTTCTTGAACGTACAAGAACATGACAGCTCTGGCGCGATCAAGACGACGCACGCTGCCTTCTGTCGAAGCGCACCGACAATTTTCCGTAGTCCATTGGTGCGACAGCCAGAAATCGCCGGCACCTTCGATACGGTGCTCCAATTCGCGGCCGACTGCATCCATTGCCTCCGTCAACGTGCGGCGGCCTTGACCTCGGCGTCTTGACCTCGGCTGGTCGTCGTCGTGCTGACAGCACTGGCAATATGGGATGAGCCGGCGCAGTCGTTCGGAATGGTCGCCCTGGAGACGCCAAAGAAGGTGCATCAAGGCGCGCGATCGGTCAGCGCGTTCGCACCTTCCTCCGCGGCGCAATGTGCGCAGCAGTAGATGATGTCATCCTGTTCGACGCCATGTCCGATGATCCGGCATCCGCAATGCGGACATATCGGAGCAAGTTTCTGGACCGCGCATTCGAAGCTGTCGAACGTGTAGGTCTCCTCGGCCATCGTCACTTTGAAAGCCTTGTCGTAGTCATTCCCGCATTGATCGCATCTGGCCATAGTTCGTTTCCTTCTTTCACGGCTTCAAGCTCGACCAACCTGTCGCGCGGCGATAGGTTCCCGCCAGCATCAGGGGGCCGTCCTAAGGCGGAGACGAGCGCGAGCCTACGCCACGGCGCTGTTCGATCGCACGGATCACCTCGTCGATATCCCGCGGCTCGATGTCGAGTTCCTTCAGGCCAGGCGCGTCGATTGCTGCCACATTGTCCTGACGCATAAGATCGATCTGGTTGCGCGTTATGGGGGCAGCCGGGAGGAGTTCCGCGACGCCAGCCAAGGCGTTCCATACCGCAAACGGCACCGGCATCAGCTTGACGTGCGTATCGAGTTGTCGGGCGATCTCCCGAAGCAGTTCCTTATAGGTATAGATGCGCGGGCCACCGAATTCGAATATGGATGAACCCGTGTGGGTTCGCCCGTCGATCAGCCGGCTCACTGCTTCGGCGACGTCTGCCACATAGACCGGCTGAAGCCGTGTGCCACCATCGCCGAACAGCGGATAGACCGGCAGGAGGCGTATCATCCTCACAATGGTCGTGAGGAAAGCGTCGTCAGGTCCTGTCATGACGGCGGGACGCACAATGAAAGCGCCGGGAAATGCGCTTTCCACGGCACCTTCTCCGCGCCCACGCGCCCTTATGTAATTCGAATCCGATTGAGGATCGGAGCCGATCCCTGAAATCAGGACGAACTGGTCGATCGCGCGGTCGCGCGACGCGGCAGCCAGATCGGCCGCGGCTTTCACATGCACGCGTTCAAAGGTCTGGACGCCGTGCTCGATGTAAAGACTGACAGCATTCACGACCGCCTGTGATCCGGTAATGGCCGACCCGATCGAGGACGCATCCAATATATCCGCCTCGACTGCCTCGGGCATCCTTGTAATCGAGGAAAAGACCAGGGCCACGCGAGCTGGATGGCGAGATGCAGCGCGCACCGTGAAACCTCTTTCCAGGAGCCGCTTCACGATCCTGCGCCCGAGAAAGCCGGTTCCGCCGAACACGGTGACGATCCGTACCGGGTTGAGATCGTCGGGATCCATTTGCCTCGCCATCCCTTTGTCCTCGCATAGCTGCCACGAGGATTGCCCTGGCCGGCATTTGAACCAGCCCGTCGAACATCAGGACGATTGGGGAACAACGCAGGAACGCTTTTGTTCCAGTCAGCGCTGGGCGGATGCTTGACAGATCGGCAAACCATGATCTGAACCGCAGGCGCAGCAAAACGGCCCCACTTCGGGAATAGCCTAGTTCCGCCCGTAGAAAACGTTCTCGACATGCACCGGCCAGCGCCACGGCAGCACCGCCACCATGTCGAAGCGCACCGATAATTTTCCGTAGTCGGATTGGCGCGACAGCCAGAAATCGGCGGCGCCTTCGATGCGGCGCTCCGATTCACGGCCGACTGCTTCCATTGCCTCCATCAGCGTGCGGCGCGCCTTGACCTCGACGATCAGCACCAGATCGCCGCGCCGCGCGATCAGGTCGATCTCGCCGAACCTGGTGCGGTGGCGGCGGGCCAGAATTCGGTAGCCTTTCAGCATCAGCGCCGCCGCCGCCAGCCATTCGCCGTGATGGCCGCGCCGGTAGGCCTTTTGTCGGCTGGCGCTCGGCCGTTCAGCCATCGCCGTCTCCGCCGGTCCCGTCTCTTCCGGCATTTTTGAGGTCGAGGAGCCGACGATAGAGCGCCTGCTTCTGGCCACCCGTCATCTTGGCGGCTTCCGCCGCTGCCTTGGAGGCCGGCATCTCGGCGGCGAGCGAAAGCAGCAGCCGGTCGATGTCTTCTGGCTCATCAGCGACCGCATCGGCCGGGCCGACGCAGATGACGATTTCACCCTTGGGCGTATCGGCTCCCGCATAATGGCTGGCGAGCGATTGCAGGGTGCCGGTCCGCATCTCCTCGAAAGTCTTGGTCAGCTCGCGGCCGATCGCCGCCTTGCGGGCACCGCCCAGCACCTCGACCATGGCACTGAGCGTCTCGGCCAGCCGGCGCGGCGATTCGAAGAAGATCAACGTTGCCGGCACCGCCTTCAGCGCTTCCAGCCGCGTCAGCCGCTGCCCGGTCTTCACCGGCAGGAAGCCGGCAAACAGAAACGCGTCCGAGGGCAGGCCGGATGCCGTCAACGCGGCAAGTGGCGCCGACGGTCCGGGGATCGGCACGACACGAATGCCGCGATCCAGCGCCTCACCAACCAGCCGGTAGCCGGGGTCGGAGATGAGCGGCGTGCCGGCATCCGAGATCAGCGCTACGCTTTGGCCGGCCAGCAGCGCCGCGATCAGCTTCGGTCCGGCCTCGCCGGCATTGTGCTCGTGGTAGGCGGTGGTGCGGCGGCGGATGCCGTAGCGGTCGAGCAGCACGCGGCTGACACGTGTGTCCTCGCAAGCGACGATATCGGCGGCGGCGAGCGTTTCCAGCGCGCGCAGCGTGATATCGGCGAGATTGCCGATAGGCGTCGCCACCAGGTAGAGCGCCGGCTCGAGCGGCCGGGCGGCGATTTCGGTCTGCCCGACCACATAACTGCGTTTGGCCGATTCGCCGGTCACCTGCACAACTCCGTTCGACCCTGTTTGGCACGGCTCACGCTTGGTTGCAAAAGCCTGGGTTGCAAAGGCCCTGGTTCCAAAAGGGATGCCGACGTGAACCGGCCGCCATGCCTTCGCCACAGTAGGGAACGAAACCGTTGCCGGCGAATTTTACCCCTGATCTCGGGAGGAGCAGGATGGACAGCCTGACGATACAGGACGTTTTCGAACCCTACTATGCCGGCCGCAAACGCTTCGCCGCACCATGCGACAAGAGCCGGCCTGCCGAAGCCGCAGATGGCAGAGCCAAGAAGCCGCTTGCACGCCAGCGATCGGCAGAGAGCAAGCCCGCAAACGAAACCGCCCGCACGATGGAGCACTGACCGGACGATGCCCAATCGCTTCGACATTTTCATCACCCGCCTCGAAACAAAAAGCGCCCGCGATGGCGCAGCGTCACATTCCACAGACGACCAGCACCATGCCTCACGCGACAAAAGCGAGATCAAGCCGGTCCGTTCCGGAGAGACCAGCGAAAAAGATCGCGCCAAACACCGCCACAAGCGCGAGGCTTGACCCCGCAAACCTTAGCGATCGGTCGAGACAGTTCTCGAAGCGCGGTTGCGCATGCTCCGCGATGTATCGTTCAACCCAGATACTTCGAGACACGCGCCTCCAGCAGGCCCACCAGAGCCGGGTCCATGAATGCATAGTCGTCGGGAATATCGAGGCAGATTACCCGAACCTTTTTCAGGCTTGTCTTGAATTTCTGCTGCAGTTTGGCGCGGTGCGTTTTTTCCATCACGAAGATGATGTCGGCCCAGGCGACGAGTTCATGCGTCAACGGAATGTCGGCATCGTGATTAGTGCCGGCCGAAGCGACCTCGATGTCCCGCCGCTTGGAAAACACCTGCTCCGCCGTCGGGCTGCGCAAGCGATTCTGGCTGCAGATGAAGAGAACGTTCTTCAACGTGCTATCTGGCCAAGTCCGCCACGACCGCATCGAGCACGATCATGCCGGCCGGCGTGGCGCGCAGGCGCGCATTGCCGATCGGCGCCACCAGGCCTTCGTCCTGCAGTACCGACAGCTGTGCCGTCGACAGGCCGCGCCCTGAAAATGCCTCGTAGCGGGAAAGGTCGATGCCTTCCGCCAGCCTCAGCCCCATCAGCAGGAACTCGTCGGCCTCTTCCGACCGCGTCAGGATCTCGCCGCCGGTAACGCCATGGCCCTTGGCCTCGACCAGATTGGCCCAAGTCTCCGGCATTTTCTCGGCGATCGTCACCACGCGCCGGCCATTTTCGACGAACCGGCCATGCGCGCCGGGACCGACGCCGACATATTCGCCATAACGCCAGTAGGTGAGATTGTGCCGGCTTTCGGCGCCGGGCCTGGCATGGTTGGAAATCTCGTAGGCCGGCAGTCCGCGCGCGGCGGTGATCTCCTGTGTCAACGCGTAGAGATCGGCGGCAAGCTCATTGTCTGGAATGATGAACTTCCTTGCCGCATGCAGCGCATGGAACGGCGTGCCTTCCTCGATGGTCAGCTGATAGAGCGACAGATGGTCTGCGGCGTGGCCGATCGCCTGCTCGAGCTCCGCCTGCCACGCTTCCGGCGTCTGACCGGGCCGCGCGTAGATCAGGTCGAACGACAGCCGTGGGAATATCTCGCGCGCCAGGCCGATCGCATGCAGGGCCTCATCGACATTGTGCAAACGGCCGAGGAAGCGCAGATCCTTGTCGTGCAGCGCCTGCACGCCAAGCGATACCCGGTTGACGCCGGCCGCGCGATAGCCGCGAAAGCGCTCGGCCTCGACGGAGGAGGGATTGGCCTCCAGTGTCACCTCGATGCCATCAGGCACCGTCCAGTTCTTCGCCACTGCATCCAGCACCGCCGCCACGGTCTGCGGTTTCATCAGCGATGGCGTGCCGCCGCCAAGAAAGATACTGGTCACCTCGCGCGGCCCGGTGCGGCCGCGCATCGTCGCCAGCTCGGCCTCGAAGGCGCGGGCAAAACGCTCCTGATCGACCGGCTGGTGGCGGACATGGCTGTTGAAGTCGCAATACGGGCATTTGGCCGCGCAGAACGGCCAGTGGACGTAGACGCCGAAACCAGGCCTGCGGTCGAGCAGCATGGTCATACGGCGGCCAATCGGGCTTGCGCGAATTTCTGGAAGGCGCGGGCACGGTGCGACAATGCGGTTGGCTGGCCGGGCTTCCAGCCATGCTTGTCCTTCGCGCTCATCTCGCCGAAGGTCTTCTCGGACCCATCGGGCAAGAACACCGGATCGTAGCCGAAGCCGAGCTCGCCGCGCGGCGGCCATACCAGCGTGCCCTCGACCTCACCGCGAAAATATTCCGCCTGGCCATCGGGGAAGGCCAGGCAGATGACCGCGACAAAGCGGCCCTTGCGCTGGGCAGGCGTGATCGCGCCAACTTCTTGCAAGGCCACTTCCGTGCGCTGCATGGCCATGCCGAAGTCGCGGGAGCCGTCCGGCGTCTCAGCCCAGTTGGCGGTGTAGACGCCGGGTGCGCCGTCGAGCGCATCGACACACAGGCCGGAATCGTCCGACAGCGCCGGCAATCCAGTGGCCTTGGCGGCGGCCAAGGCTTTTATGAGGGCGTTCTCCTCGAAAGTGGTGCCGGTCTCGTCCGGTTCCGGCAGGCCGTATTCCTTTGCGGACTTCGCTTCAATGCCGAATGGCGCCATCAGATCGGCGAATTCTCGCAATTTGCCGGCGTTGTGGCTTGCGACGATGATCTTATGCCCATCAAGCGAATGAATAGTTGGCGAATGCATCAGATGCCCCAAATTCGTGGCTCGGCGAATTCGATCGAATTGCCGGAGGGATCGCGAATATAGATCGAGCGGCCGCCTTGCGGCCACTCGAACTCGCTTTCGATGGCGATTTTCTTCGCCTCAAGATGCGCTTTCCAGCGTGGGATTTCATCCGCGCTTGCGGCGAAGCAAAGATGGCCCTGGCCGACCGCGCCATGCGGCGGCACGGGCAGCTTGGCGTCGGCCCGCGGCGGCACTTTGGTGGCCTCGGCATTGAAGATAAGCAGCACGCCGTCGCCGCAGCGGAAGAAGAGATGCCTGCCATCGACCTTACCGAGCAGATCGAGCCCGAGCACGCCCGAATAGAACCGTTCCGCGGCAGCAAGGTCGGTCACGTAGAGTGCTGATTCCAGGATTGCGGAAGGAGTCACAGGATCGCCAATCTCATCAATATTGACCGCAGCTAAGCCACCGCCATTTGCTGCAAGCTGACCAGGCGCTGAATGCCTTTCTTGGCGAGCCCGATCAGCGCCGCGAACTGCTCTTCCGAGAACGGCTCGCCCTCGGCCGTGCCTTGGATCTCGACGATGCCGCCCTTGCCGGTCATGACGAAATTGGCGTCGGTGCCGGCCGAGGAATCCTCGATGTAGTCGAGGTCGATGACCGGCTGGCCATCATGGATTCCGCAGGAGATTGCCGCAACGTGATCCTTCAGCACCTTGCTCAGGCTCGCCATCTGGCGGGCTTCCATCCAGCGCAGGCAGTCGTAGAGCGCCACCCAGCCGCCGGTGATCGAAGCGGTGCGCGTGCCGCCGTCGGCCTGGATCACGTCGCAGTCGACGGTGATCTGCTGCTCGCCGAGCGCCTGCAGATCGACCACGGCGCGCAGGGAGCGGCCGATCAGCCGCTGGATTTCCAGCGTGCGGCCGCCTTGTTTGCCGGACGAAGCCTCGCGGCGCATGCGCTCGCCGGTCGAACGCGGCAGCATGCCGTATTCCGCCGTAACCCAGCCCTTGCCGGAGTTGCGCATCCAGCCCGGCACCTTTTCCTCCAGGCTGGCCGTACACAGCACATGCGTGTCGCCGAACTTCACCAGGCACGAGCCTTCCGCATGCTTGGAGACGCCGCGCTCGAAGGAGATGGGGCGCATTTCGTCGAATTGGCGTTTGGAAGGGCGCATTCAGGCTTCTTTCTTTCTTCGGAATCTTGGCCGGGGAATCTTGGCCGGCTTGTAGCCGCACGGGGCGTGAGGCGCAAAGGAAAATGGACCGGTTGCGCCGACACCGCGGAAGTCTATATCTTCGGGGCGGAGGTTTTGGCTCGAAATGACAAAGGCAGTCGATCCCGGTTTGCAGTCGCACGTGCTCCCGTCGCACGCGCTGCAATCGCCCGCGCTTCAATCGCTCGACATGCGTTCGCGCGACATCTTCCGGCGCATCGTCGATTCCTATTTGAGGGATGGCGAGCCGGTCGGTTCGCGCAGCCTGTCGCGCATCCTGCCGTCGTCGCTGTCGCCGGCCACCATCCGCAACGTGATGAGCGACCTTGAGCATCTCGGCCTGATCTATGCGCCGCACATTTCGGCTGGCCGGCTGCCGACCCAGGCAGGCCTGCGCTTCTTCGTCGATGCTTTCATGGAACTTGGTGACCTCTCCGACGAGGAGCGCCGCACCATCGAGGCCCAGGTGCGCGCCTCCGGCTCGGGCGCGACGCTGGAGCATATGCTGACCGAGGCCAGCCAGATGCTGTCCGGCATGTCGCGCGGCGCCGGCCTCGTGCTCGCCGCCAAGAATGAGGCGGCGCTTAAGCACATCGAATTCATCCAGCTCGAGCCGACCAAGGCGCTGGCCGTGCTGGTCTCGCAGAACGGCGACGTCGAAAATCGCGTCATCGATCTGCCCGCCGGCATCACCATCTCGCAATTGCACGAAGCCTCTAACTTCCTCAACTCCCATATCCGCGGTCGCACCCTGGCCGAGGCGCGGGTCGAGATCGCCCGCATCAAGGAAGAGACCAGGGCGGCCCTCGACACGCTGTCGCAGGATCTGGTCGAGAAGGGCCTGGCGGTCTGGGCAGGCGCTGAAAGCGGCGTGCCTGGGCGGCTTATCGTGCGCGGTCGCGCCAATCTCCTGGAAAACGTCACTGCCCAGGCCGACATAGAATTGCTGCGGCATCTGTTTGAGGATCTGGAGACGCAGGATGGGCTGATCCAGCTTCTCGACCTCGCCGAGGCAGGCCCAGGCGTGCGCATATTCATCGGTTCGGAAAACAAGCTGTTTTCGCTGTCTGGCTCCTCGCTGGTGGTGGCACCCTATCGCGACAAGGACGCGCGTGTCGTCGGTGCGCTCGGCGTCATCGGGCCGACGCGGCTGAATTATGCGCGCATAGTACCGATGGTCGACTATACGGCGCAGCTGATTTCGCGCATGCTGAGCTAGGAGCCGCCGCGGGCCTGCCGCAAGGAGGAGAAAAGAATGGCGCTGGAATCGTTCAAGGCCCAGATCAGTCTGCTGCTCGAAGAAATGATCAACCAGCCAGAGGATCAGCACGAGGTACAAGAGCAGTTGCGCGAGAAGCTGCAAGAGATGCGGGCGATGGGTTTACCGCTGCCGGCCGATCTGGTCGCGCTGGAAAAGCGCCTCGACGACGACTTTTACGCCTCTGGCAACTGAACGGGTTCGGCTTCAAATCCTCGTGTGCTGGACGGCCGCTTGGAACGATCAATGCCTGATGCCGTTTGCCCCTGTTCGAGGCGTATCCCGGAGGACGTTGATGATCCGACCTGGCGGCTTTGCGGCCTTGGCCGCTGCCCTCCTTGTTGCGACACCGGCAGCCGCCCAGCAGGCGGACCAGAATGTGCTCAAAGGCGAAGCCGCGTTTGGCGATTGGCACGCCGACAGGCCTGGCGTCCGACGCCTGATTGGGCCGCGAGACATGCCGGCAGCCGACCCCGCCCAATCCGCTTCGAACGGCGCCGGCGTGGCGGAACGGCCCGAAAGCGCCAAGCCAGAATTGCCGTCGGGCTTTTCGGCTGAAATGATCGTATCCGGCATCGTCAATCCACGTGTCGTGCGCGTCGCTCCGAATGGCGACCTGTTTGTTGCCAACAGCCATGCCGACCAAATACGCGTCTATCGTCTCGCCGAGGGCAGCGCCAGGCCCATCGAGAAAGCGATCTTCGCCAAGGGGCTCAATTATCCCTACGGCATCGCCTTCTATCCGCCAGGAGACAAACCGCAATGGGTTTATGTCGCGAACAGCGACAGCATCGTCCGCTTCCCCTATCGCGATGGCGACCTGAAGACATCCGGCAAACCAGAAACCATTGTCGCCCAAATCCCGTCGGGTGGTCACACGACCCGCGACATCGCCTTCTCGCAGGACGGCAAAGCGCTTTATTTGTCGGTTGGCTCCGCCTCGAACGTAGCCGAGGATATAGGCAAGGAGCCGGATAGCGGCCTCGACGCCTGGGCCAAATCAAAGCCGCTCGGGGCGGCCTGGGGCTCCGAGGACGGCCGTGCCGATGTGCTCGCCTTTGACCCGGATGGGAAAAATCCGCGAACTGTCGCCACCGGCCTGCGCAACTGTACGGGCATGACCGTGCAGCCCGCCACCGGCGCATTGTGGTGCGTCGTCAATGAGCGCGACGAACTCGGCGACAATGTGCCGTTCGAATTTGCAACGGCGGTCAAGGACGGCGGATTCTATGGTTGGCCTTGGTACTACATCGGCAATAACGAGGATCCGCGCCATCAGGGCGAGCGGCCAGACCTCGCCGGCAAGGCCACTGTCCCCGATGTATTGATGCAGGCGCATTCGGCGCCGATGAATATAGCCTTCTACGACGGCAAGAACTTCCCGGCGGATTATCAGGGTGACGCCTTCGTCGCCATGCATGGTTCGTGGAACCGTGGCGCTAGGACCGGCTACAAGGTGGTGAGGCTCAAATTCAGGGATGGCAAGCCGACAGGCGAATATGAGGACTTCATGACCGGCTTCGTCATCTCGAACGACGCCGTCTGGGGCCGCCCGGTCGGTGTCGCGATGGCCAAGGACGGCTCCCTGATCGTCACAGAGGACGGTAACGGCACCATCTGGCGCGTTACCTACGAAGACGGCCGCTCCTGAACGGCGGTGTCGCCTGCTGCGCTGGCGCAATCGAATCCGGCCCGAGGGAATTCACCCAACTTCAACATTGTGCGACAAGCGCCAATCATGACACTCACCGGGTTCCTCGCCTATAGTGCTGCCCTCGGCATCGCCGCGGCCATCCCCGGCCCAGGCGTCACCGCGCTTGTTGCGCGTGCTCTGGGTTCCGGCTTCCACTCGTCGCTGGCCATGTCGTTCGGGCTGATGCTCGGTGACCTGACCTATCTCACTGCCGTGGTGCTCGGCCTGGCTTTCGTCGCACAGACTTTCGGCATGGTCTTCCTGGCCATCAAATGGCTGGGCGTCGCCTACCTCGCCTTTCTTGGCTGGCGTTTCTGGACGAGCGGCATCACGCCCGAAACGGTGGAGGCGAAGAAAGGCAAGGGCGGCTTGGCATCCAGCTTTGTAGCCGGCCTTGCCGTCACGCTCGGCAATCCGAAGACGATGATCTTCTATCTTGCCATCACCCCGACCATCGTCGATCTGAAGACGATCACGCTGGCCGATTACGGCATCCTCGTCGCGCTCACCATCGTCGTCCTGCTCGTCGTGCTGGTGCCCTATCTGGCGCTGGCGGCCAAGGCGCGCTGGTTCCTGAAGTCGCCGCGGGCGCTGAGGGCACTCAACCGCACCGCCGCCGGCTTTATGGTCGGCGCGGCGGCGGCAATTGCCGCCCGCCAATAGATCTCTTTCGCCAATCCGCCCAAGGATTGCCACCCCTTGCAAAGGCGGGGGTACTCAGCACGAACTTCACTCGGATATTTTTCGATCGACAGCCTATCTTGCGCGGTGGATGGCTCTATCCTATGCCCGCGCGACTCTTGCCGCTTTACCTCTGGGAGGAAATCAATGAACAAGCCCGCCACCCCCACACACGTGCCCGGCCGCGGCCGCATCTACAATTCGATCACCGAGACGATCGGTGACACGCCGCTGGTGCGGCTTGATAAATTCGCCAGGGAGAAGGGTGTCGTCGCCAATCTGCTGGCCAAGCTCGAATTCTTCAACCCGATCGCCTCGGTCAAGGACCGCATCGGCGTGTCGATGATCGAGGCACTGGAGGCTTCCGGCAGGATTACGCCCGGCAAGACCACCCTGATCGAGCCGACCTCGGGCAATACCGGCATCGCGCTCGCCTTTGCCGCCGCTGCCAAGGGCTACAAGCTGATCCTGACCATGCCGGAAACCATGTCCGTCGAACGCCGCAAGATGCTGGCTCTGCTCGGTGCCGAACTGGTGCTGACCGAAGGGCCGAAAGGCATGAAGGGCGCCATCGCCAAGGCGGACGAGCTGGCGGCAACGCTGCCCGACGCTGTCATTCCGCAGCAATTCGAAAACCCGGCCAATCCGGAAATCCATCGCCGCACCACGGCCGAGGAAATCTGGAACGACACCCATGGCGAAGTCGATATCTTCGTTGCCGGCATCGGGACCGGCGGCACCATCACCGGCGTCGGCCAGGTGCTGAAGAAGCGCAAGCCCTCGGTGCATGTCGTCGCCGTCGAACCGGAAGCCTCGCCGGTGCTGTCGGGCGGCCAGCCAGGCCCGCACAAGATCCAGGGCATTGGCGCCGGCTTCGCGCCAAAAATCCTCGACACGACGATCTATGACGAGATCGTCAAGGTCTCGAACGAGGATTCGGTTGCCAATGCACGGCTCGTCGCTCGGCTCGAAGGTGTGCCGGTCGGCATCTCGTCGGGGGCCGCCCTGCAAGCGGCGATCGTCGTCGGCTCGCGGCCCGAGAACAAGGGCAAGAACCTCGTCGTCGTCATCCCCTCCTTCGCCGAGCGCTATCTCTCGACGATCCTGTTCGAGGGATTGGGCGCTTAGACACGAGCGTTTTTGACCGGTCAGTAGCGATCCTTCGCGATGCCCTCCGACATCAAATACTCAGTATCACGCGTCGGCGTGGACCGCTGAAAAACCACCTGTGGCGGGCGTCGTTCGCTTGAGCGGCGGGTCACTTCCGTATCAATCGTCGCTGCCCGGCAGGTGGAGGACTTTATGTACAAGCTCTATACGCGTGCCAATACCGGCGGCTTTGTCGTCGAGGCGGCGCTCGCTTTGGCGGGCGTGCCTTTCGACCAGATCGACGTTCCGAAGGGCCGACCCGACCAGGCCTTTCTTGATATCAGCCCCTTGAACCAGGTGCCGGTCCTGATCTTGCCGGACGGACGCTCGATGACCGAATCGGCGGCGATCTGCATCCTGCTGGCCGAGCGCCACCCCGAAGCAGGACTGGCGCCCGCAGCAAGTTCGGCTGACCGCGCCGACTTCCTGCGCTGGATGTTTTTCATGTCCTCCGTCATCTATTCGGCTGACCTGCGGTTCTTCTACGCTCATCGCTACACGACCGATCCCCGGGGCGTGGACGCTGTCAAACAGGCGGCGGTCTCGGAAATGGATCGCAGCCTCGCCATTCTCGATGCCGCCCTCGACGGCCGCGACTGGCTGGCCGGCGACCAACTCTCGCTGGCCGACATCTATCTCGTCATGCTGGTGGCCTGGCATCCGGAGGTCGCGAAGGTTCCAACCGCTTGGCCGAACATCGAACGCCTGTGGGCCAATTTGCGGGAACATCGGGTGATGAAGAGGCTGAATGCTTCCCACGACATGTGGCCGGCCTAAGCACTCCGCCTTGTCTCAGTGTCTTTCCGCGCGGCCGAGCCCTGCCCGTCGTTCCTGCAGGAACCGGCGGACGGCCGGATCTCGTTCGAGGCCGATAGCCCGGTCATAGGCCTCGCTCGCTTGTGGAACTTTGCCGAGTCTGGCCAGCAGGCCCGCGCGGGCGGCCCAGTAAGGTTGATAGTCATACAGCCGCTTGTCGCCGCTGAGTTGATCAAGCGCGCCCAATCCTTGTGAAGCACCTTCGGCCTCGGCAATCGCCACCGCACGGTTGATCGACACCACCGGCGAGCCGGCAATCACCGACAGCGCGTCGTAGAGCTCCTTGATCGCGACCCAGTCGGTACAACCGGTCAGCCGCCGTGTCGTATGGGCGGATTGCACGGCGGCCTCGAGCTGGTAGCGGCCGACAACACCCTCGGCGGCCGCGCGCCCGAGCAGCGCCTCCGCTTCATCGATCAGGGTATCGTCCCACAATGCAAGATCCTGCTCGGCCAGCGGCACATAGTCACCCGCCGCATTGCGCCGGGCTGCACGCCGCGCCTCGGCGAACAGCATCAGCGCCAGCAGGCCGAGTGCTTCCGGCTCATCCGGCATCAGCGAGGCGATCAAACGGCCGAGCCAGATGCCTTCGGTCGCGAGATTGCGGCGCCGCGTTTCGGTGCCGGCCGGGTCGGACCAACCTTCGGCAAACGCCGCGTAGATCGCTTCCAGAACGGTGCCCAGCCGCTCGCCGAGCTCGGCCCGCTCCGGCACGCGGAACGGAATGCCTGTCTCGCGAATTCGCGTCTTGGCGCGCACCAGGCGCTGGCTCATCGTGGCTGGCGAGACAAGAAAAGCCGAGGCGATGGTCGCTGCGTCGAAGCCCAGGACCGTCTGCAGGATCAGCGGTGCTCGCACGCCGGCCTCAATCGCGGGATGGGCGCAGGCAAACATGAGCCTGAGCCGCTCGTCCGGCAGGTCTTCCTCGGCCATGCGCGCCTCCATCTCCTCGGCGATCAGTCTGAGGTGGTCGCGGCCCGCCTCGCGTGTCAGCCGCCGTCTGATCGCGTCGACGCGGCGCTTGCGTGCCACCGCCAGCAGCCAGGCTTCCGGCTTGTCGGGCACGCCCGCCTGTGGCCAACGCTCGAGCGCCGCTGCAAAGGCATCGGCCAATGCGTCCTCGGCAGCGGCCACGTCGCGCGTGCGTGCGGCGAGATAAGCGACCAGCTTGCCGTAGCTTTGCCGGGCGGCCGCTTCCGCCGCCGCCCGCGCAGTATCGGGCAATTCCGGCATCACATGGTGAGTTCCCAGATCGGCCGCACCTCTACCGTGCCGGTGCTGGCGCCCGGGCAGCGCGCCGCCCAGGCGATGGCGGCGTCGACGTCCTCCGCTTCGATCATATAGAAGCCGGCAAGCTGCTCCTTGGTGTCGGCATAGGGGCCGTCGAGCACGTTGGTCTTGCCATTGGCCATCCGCACCGAGGTAGCGGATTGCGTCGGCTTCAGCCGGTCGCCGGCGAGCCAGGCGCCGGATTTCTTCAGCGCTTCGGTGTAGGCGACGTACGCGCTCGACATCTGTGTCACCGCATCTGGTGGCGCGGCTGCCATCCCCGCTTCGTTTCCATAGATCAAAAGCATGTATCGCATGGTCTTCTCCCGTTTCTCGAAGGCCGCATCGTTGCGAGCCGGACTTATGTCGCGCGGCCCTGCCGGATTTCGACAAGCGCTGGAAAAATCTTTCTGCCGCGATGCGACCTCGCGCAAGCGCCAACGTGTTGCGGCACTGCTTAGCCGTTCGTCTAATCGCTGCTATTGCGGGTTGGCATTTCCCGCCCGCTGTCTAAACTCGCTTCGTGCCGCCGAGGAGGGCACGGCGGCGAATTTTCAGGGAGGAAATCGCATGCTCAATTTCAGAACGAAATTTGTTGCAGCCGGCGTGCTGGCGCTGTCGCTTGGCCTTGGCGCGGTATCGGTCAAGGCACAGGAATTCATCAACGTGCTGACCGGCGGCACGTCCGGCGTCTACTATCCGCTCGGCGTCGCGCTGTCGGAAATCTACGGCAAGGGCATCGAAGGCGCGCGTACTCAGGTGCAGGCGACGAAAGCGTCGGTCGAAAACCTCAACCTGCTTCAGCAGGGCAAGGGCGAGATCGCCTTTGCGCTCGGTGATTCCGTCAAGCTGGCCGCCGAAGGCAATACTGAAGCAGGCTTCCCAGGCAAGCTCGACAAGCTGCGCGGCATTGCCGCCATCTATCCCAACTACATCCAGATCGTCGCCAGCAAGGAATCCGGCATCAAGACGCTCGCCGATCTCAAGGGCAAGAGCCTTTCGGTCGGCGCGCCGGCCTCAGGCACCGAGCTCAACGCCCGCACGATATTTGCCGCTGCCGGGCTGAAATACGAAGACCTCGGGCGGATCGAATATCTGCCCTTCGCCGAATCGGTGGAGCTGATCAAGAACCGACAGCTCGACGCCACGCTTCAGTCGGCTGGCCTTGGGGTCGCGTCGATCCGTGACCTCGCCACCTCATTGCCGGTAAACATCGTTGCCGTGCCGGCGGAGGACGTCGCCAAGATCGGCTCGCCCTATCTTTCCGTGGTCATCCCCAAGGGCACCTACGAGGGCCAGACCGAGGATGTTGCGACCGCCGCCGTCGGCAATTTCCTGATCACCAGCGCCGATGTCTCCGACGAGACCGCCTACCAGATGACAAAACTGCTGTTCGAGCATCTCGACCAGCTCACCGCTGCCCACGCCGCCGCCAAGGCGATCGACCCGGCCAAGGCGCTCGACGGCATGCCAGTGCCGCTGCATCCAGGCGCCGAGAGGTATTACAAGGAAAAGGGATTGGTGAAGTAAGGAGCCATCCCTCCCCCTTGAGGAAAAGGTGAACAGCTGCCGAAGGCGAATGGACCGGTAGGGTCGGTTGAGGCCGTACACTGCCGCACCGACCCCACCCGCCTAGCTTCGCTCGCACCTCCCTCGGGGAGGGGAGCGCCCCGCCAGGAACCCCGCTAATGACCGCAACCCCGACCGTTCTTTCCCCCACAGCGGAAGCTCCTGTCGAAGGATTGCCGCCTGGCTTCGGCGAAGGCATCGCTGGCAAGGCGGCTTTTTTTATCGCCATCGCCTTCTCCATCTTCCAAATCTACATCGCCGCCTACGGCAGCCTACCGAGCCAGGTCATACGCGCCATGCATGTCGGCTTCCTGCTGCTGCTCGGCTTTGCCCTAATCGCCAATCTGCGCGCCAAAAGCGTCCCGGCGAAAGCAGTGTTCTGGACGCTCGGCCTGCTTGGTTTCGCCACCGGTCTGTACAATTGGGTGTTCTATGCCGACCTCATCCGCCGCTCCGGCTTTCTCACCACGCCTGACCTGATCGTCGGCGCGGTGCTGGTCGTGCTGGTCTTCGAGGCGGCGCGGCGGTTGATGGGGCTGCCGCTTGCCGTCATTGCCTTCATCTTTCTCGCCTACGCATTCGCCGGCAATCATCTGCCACCGCCGTTCATCCATCGCGGCTATGATTTCGCCCAGCTCGTCGACACCTTCGCCTACGGTACCGAAGGCATCTACGGCACGCCGATCTATGTCTCGGCCGCCTACATCTTCATCTTCGTCGTTTTCGCCGCCTTTCTTGAGCGCGCCGGCATGATCGCGCTGTTCAACGATTTTGCGCTTGGCCTGGTCGGCTCATGGCGCGGCGGCCCGGCGCAAGTCTGCGTGCTGTCCTCGGCGCTGATGGGCACCATTTCCGGCTCCGGCGTCGCCAATGTGGTGGCCAGCGGCCAGTTCACCATCCCGCTGATGAAGCGCTTCGGTTTCCGCTCGGCTTTCGCCGGCGCCGTCGAGGCGACCTCGTCGATGGGCGGTCAGATCATGCCGCCGGTGATGGGAGCGGTTGCCTTTATCATGGCCGAGACCCTGAACATCCCCTATGCCGCTGTGGTCAAGGCGGCGATCATTCCGGCGCTGCTCTATTTCGGCGCCTGTTTCTTCCAGGTGCACCTGGAAGCCGGCAAGGCCGGCCTGCACGGCATGGCCAAGGCCGACCTGCCCAACCCGTGGGATGCGGTGAGACAACATTGGCCGCTGGTACTGCCTCTCGCAGCACTGATCTACCTGCTGTTTGCCGGCTACACACCGGTGTTCGCCGGCACCATGGGCCTGGCGTTGACCATTGTGCTTATCCTCGGCACGCCGCTGGCAGCATCGATCGGGCCGCTCGCCTTCCGCATCGTCTTCTGGCTGGCGCTCGGGCTTGCCGCGGCTTCCTTCATGAAATTCGGCGTCAACATCCTCAGCCTGGTCATCGCCGTGCTGGTCGCCGCCTGCCTCACCTTCAAGGGCGGGCGCGAGACGCTGCGCATATGCGTGGATTCGCTTGCCGAAGGAGCAAAGAACGCGCTGCCGGTCGGCATTGCCTGCGCCATTGTCGGCATCGTCATCGGCACGTTGACGCTTACCGGCATCGCCTCGACCTTCATCGGCTGGATCATCTCGATCGGCGAGAACAATCTGTTCCTGTCGCTGCTTTTGACCATGCTCACCTGCCTGGTGCTCGGCATGGGCATACCGACCATTCCCAACTACATCATCACTTCGTCGCTGGCCGGGCCAGCGCTGCTGTCGCTCGGCGTGCCGTTGGTGGTCAGCCATATGTTCGTCTTCTATTTCGGCATCATGGCCGATCTCACCCCGCCTGTGGCGCTGGCCGCCTTCGCCGCCGCGCCCATGGCCAAGGAAAGCGGCCTCAAGATCGGCGTCCAGGCCACCAAGCTTGCCATTGCCGGCTTCGTTGTGCCGTTCATGGCGGTCTATACCCCGGCGCTGATGCTGCAGGACCCCGGCCTGATCGCCGCCCAGTTCGGCTATCCCGTCGAGGTCGCCTATATCGTCATCAAAGCCTGCATGGGTATCGTCCTGTGGGGCGCCGCGGCCGTCGGATTTCTCGCCCGGCGCATGGCCTGGTGGGAACGCCTCGTCGCCTTCGCCGCCGGCGTGCTGCTGGTTGCGGCGCTGCCGCTCACTGACGAGGCGGGCTGGGCGCTGTCCCTTGTCTGGATCGGCTGGCACTGCTGGCGCGCGCGGCAGGCTTCGCTGGCTAATTCAGCATGAGCCTCTGCATCGTCGCGGCCGGCAAGACGGTAACGCTCGCGGTCGCTGCCTTCACGCTCTCCTGGGTGCATTCGGTGGAGAAGACCCAGTGGCAGGAAGACTGGAAGGTGCTGCCGTCCGGCCTGCAGCTCGTCGAGGCCCGCATCAAGGGATCGGGCGCCGGGATGGAGCCGCCGCAAGGCTCGGTGCTGAGAAACGGCTGGTGGGTCTATGCGCCCAAGGTCGGGCCACAGCGGCGCCTCGCGCTCGCCGCCTCGGGCGCAACGGGTCAGGGCTGGACGCTGTGCACGGCGCAGGACTGTCGCGAATTGGCCAAGCTGGCAGGCGGCACGATCTCGCTGGAGCCGTGCGGGCCGGAGGGCTCCAGCCAGCCGCGGTAGCGGACGATCATGCCGGCAAGCGGATGCGAGATCTCGACATGGAAGCGGAAGCGGCCATCCTTCACCGTTTCGTAGGAAGTCGAGCGTGGACCGAGCCACATCGGAAGCGGCAGGCCAAAAAAACTCCAGCGGCGCAAGACCAGCGCCAGCCGGCCGTCTTCTGCAACCAGCGCCATCGCGAAGGTCAGCGGGCCGAAGCGTTCGCACAGCAGGCGCTGCGATCGACCCCGGCCCGCGGACTGTAGGCTCGAAAAACTGTGCTTGCCGAATGTGCGGGTCCAGGTCTCGCCGTCCTTGTCGGTGTCGAAGCGGACATGAACCGGGATGTCCTCGCTTGCCCCGGGGAAGCCGACCGTCCAGGCCATTAGCCGGCCAAGAACATTGCGCCCGCGTTCGACGCGCGCGCGGCCTGCGGCCGTGATCGTACCGTCATGCATTGACCGAATTGCCTCGGGAAGGCCTTGCCAGGCGGCACCGAGCAGCGCGGCATAAAGCGGCTTGTCCTCGTCCGCCGCCCCGTTCCTGAAGCCGGTGTAGATTGTCCGCCCGGCGAACAGGGCTTCATAATCCCGGAGCTCCAAATCGCGCACGGCAGCCCGTGCGCCCGGCGCGGGCTGATCTCCGGCCAATGCTTTGCGGACCAACGCTTCGACCGCCATCGACGGGATCAGCGGCCCGTCATTGCCCTCCGCCAAGAGATGCCACGAGCGCTTAACGGTGGCGCCCGCCCGGTCCGATCCCTCCACCTCGACGAACATGCCGCCGCGATGCTCGCCCCAGCACAGCCGGTTCGTTGCCTGATGCATCAGCGGCGCCAGCGGCGAAAGCGAACCGATCAATCCGGCGCGCACAAGCCAGGCGAGGCCGATCAGGGCGCGGTGCAGCGTCTCGGGAACCGGCCCGGCGCCCATCCAGATGGTCTTCGCCTCCGGCCAAAGCTTGGCCAGAGCGCGCAGGTCCGGAACGTCGACCAGCGAGAACAGCGTGTTTCGAAGCGGCAGCCGGCCCGGCGGCGCGACGGAGTAGCGCAATTGCTCTGTGAACGGATGGCCTTGTTCGGGACGGCCATTGCGAACAAGCCGCACCGGCTGACCGGCGTAACCGGCGATAGCCCGAATGACGTTCTCGCCGACTCCGGCAAAGGGCGACGGCGCGATGCCGCCGCGAATGCCGTCGACCCGCGTCAGGTCCGAAGACAGGCGACGCACCACTGCCGCCGTCAGCACCGGAAAGCTCGACACGCCGGACAGCACGAAGACGCCGGCGTTTCGCGCCGCCTCGTCGAACGCAGAGACACCGGCGACGAAATCCGAGCCGTCGGCTAGATCGAGATAGTTGATGCGCCGGGCGATGCAGCCCTCGATCAGGCGATAGCGTCCCTCGCCATAGGCCTGGAACGGACCGCTCGCGTCGACTACAATATCAGGCTCTAATGCAGCGAGTTGCGCGGCGAGATCGCCGTCACGGTCGAACAGTGCCGGCACCAGCTGGGCTGCTGTCGGGGCGCGCTTCTTGCAATACGCGTCAGCCTTGGCGAGCGAGCGCCCGGCGACAAAGAGGATCAGATGCGGCTCGCCCTCCAAAAGCTCGACAGTGCGACCGCCAAAGGTGCCATAGCCGCCGACGACAAGAACCTTCATCCGCAGTTCCCCCAACAGTTCCCCCAAAATGCCCCGCCCGCTCCCGGCCACGGCAACGAATCTAGCCGATCAATCTTGCCCTCACCTCGGCGGAAGGGATTTCGCAATTGTCTTTCTTGCCGAACAGGGCGTAGCGGTTCTTTGCGATGCGGCCGTAGAGCCAGTCGCGAAGCGGGCGCGGCAACAGCAGCAGGATCCGCGCCGACCGACACGGCCAGCCGAGTTCGGCCATGACGGCAACGAAACTGTCCAGGCGGGTGAAAGCCGCGCCATCGACGATGACGAGATTGGTCTCGTAGCGATCCGTCCGCAGCCCGTATTTCTTGAACAGCACCTCGCCGAACGGTGACTGCGCCGTTACGAAATGGAAGTGGCCCTTGCGGTCGAGCTTCACCACCATGCGCACAAAGCCCGAGCACAACACGCAGACGCCGTCGAAGACGATCAACGGGCGACTTGCATCGAATTCCGGCGGTTCAGGAGAATGGTTCGGCTTGACGGTCACGTGGCGCCTGACAGCTGGTGTCAGATGAAACTAGGCCTGCCGGCGGCTGGATCAAAGCCCGGAATGTCAGGGCCTTGGCGTTGTCGCACGCCGTCTGTCGGTCAGCGCAGGGCGCTCGGCGCGATAGGTCGTTGACCGGTTGTCGGCGTCGGGCCGGCAGATCCGGCTGTCGTGACGGCTTTCCGTGGTCATCATCAGTGCACGCTGATCCCAAGCGTGTTGCCACGGCGCGCGCAGGCGGGGCCTGGGCCGCGCATATAATAGCGCTCAGGCCGATAGGTCGGAGCGACGAATTCGCGGATGGCGGCGGCATAGCCGGCGATTTGATTCCAGAAGCTCATTTTACTCGGTCCCTGTCCCGCTTCGGATGTCCCTTCCGAATTGCGGGGATCATAGCGTCCAGGCGTGAATAGTCGGTGAACGCGATGTTAATCTCTGGTCGAAAATGCCTTTGTTCATGGCTGGAATGCGGCTGATTCGCGGTGTTTCCATGCAGTCCGTCGGCATTTCGTCCAGTGTGACTTTTGCATCACATATGTTTCGCCTGAATGTCGCAGAGGCGCGGTTTTGTTTCAGGTTTTGCCGGACCGCGAAATTTCCGTGCACGCGGCCGGAAAACCAGGAACCGGCCCGTCAGCCGCACGTTGATTTCCCAGTGCCGGGACGAACCGGCTCCGCAGGCTGTGGTGCTCGGGTGGGCCGCAGCCAAAAAATCCGAAACCGCAAGAGCAATGGAAAGGCAAAGGCCATGGGTTTCTTTTCGAAGGATATCAAAACCCTCGACGACCTCTTCGTGCACACGCTGCGCGACATCTATTACGCTGAAAAACAGATCGAGAAATCGCTGCCGAAGATGATCGACAAGGCGAGTGATCCGCAGCTGAAAGCCGGCTTTGAGAAACATCTCGCTCAGACCAAGGGTCATATCCAGCGTGTCGAGCAGGTGTTCGAACTGCACGGCGTGAAGGCCAAGCAGGTCGACTGCCCAGCCATCGACGGCATTCTCGAAGAAGCCGACGACGTCAGCGGCGACATCGCCGACAAGGAGGTCCTCGACGCTGCGCTGATCGCCTCCGCCCAGGCGGTCGAGCATTATGAGATGACCCGTTACGGCACCCTGATTGCTTGGGCCAAGCAACTGGGCCGCAGCGACTGCGCCAATGTGTTGGCCAACAACCTCAAGGAGGAGCAGGCAACCGACCGCAAGCTTACCGAGATAGCGGAAAGCAAGGTCAACCTGCAAGCCGCCGAGTAGCGCAGTGAGCGAGAACAAGGCAAGGCTGGGTTGAAAGCCCGGACTTGCCTTTTGCGCCGCCGGAACCGGAACGGACTTTGCCCGTTCTCGGTTGAACATTGTCGTGCAGGGAGTTTGTCATGGCGCCGCGCCCGGCCTGGAGAGGGTATCTCAAGCTTTCGCTGGTCACTTGCGCCGTCGAACTGACCAATGTCGTCACCCAGGCGGAGAAAGTCTCATTCCGCGTGCTCAACCGCAAGACCGGCAATACCGTCAAGCGCGTCTATGTCGATTCGGCAAGCGGCAAGCCGCTCGATGAAGGCGACGAGATCAAGGGCTACGAAATCGGCGACGGCGACTTCGTCCAAATCGAGGAGGAGGAGATCGAAGCCGTGCAGATCGAATCCTCGCACACGATGAGCCTCGATGGTTTCATCGAAAAATCCTCGATCCAACAGATCTATCTCGACGCGCCCTATTATGTGACGCCTGCGGACGAGGTCTCGGAAGAGGCCTTCGCCGTCATCCGCGACGCCATGGCCGCCAAGAAGACGGCGGGGCTAGCCCGCATTGTGCTCTATCGCCGCGAACGTCCGGTGGTCATCGAGCCGTTGGGCAAGGGTCTGCTGCTGACGACCTTGCGCTATGGCGATACGGTTCGCAGGCCCGAGATAGTGTTCGGCGACATCAAGACGGTGAAGACCGACGCCGAGATGATCAGGCTGGCCGAACACATCGTCGATGAGAAACAGGCGGCGTTCGATCCTTCCGAATTCGAGGACAAATACGAAAATGCCCTGATCGAGCTGGTCCGCGCCAAGAAGGCCGGCAAGAAGGCACCGAAGGCCAAGGCGGAACCACGGCCCTCCAACGTCGTCAACCTCTTCGATGCGCTGAAGAAGAGCCTTTCGTCGGAAGCCGGTGCGCCGGCAAAGACCGGACGCCCGGGAAAAGGCGCCAAGTCCAAAGCCGCCCGGCGCAAATCTGCTTAGGATCCGCCCATGGCCAGCCTCGAGCAGTATCACGCCAAGCGCAATTTCAAGAAGACGGCCGAACCAGCCGGCAAGGTTTCGCGCGGCAAGAAAGCCGTGGCGGGTGGCATCTTCGTCATCCACAAGCATGCCGCCACCAGGCTCCACTACGACCTTCGTCTCGAGCATGGTGGCGTGCTGTGGAGCTGGGCCGTGACGCGAGGCCCGAGCCTCGACCCGCACGAAAAGCGGCTCGCCGTGCACGTCGAGGACCACCCGATCGACTATGCGCCGTTTGAAGGCACTATCCCGAAGGACCAATATGGCGGCGGCTCGGTCATTGTCTGGGACGAGGGAACTTGGGTCCCCGATGGCGAACCGGCAAGGGCGATGAAGAAAGGCCATATCAGTTTCGAACTGTATGGCCGCAAATTGCATGGCGCCTGGCATCTGGTGCGGCTGAAGCCGCGTCCGGGCGAAAAGCGTGACAACTGGTTGCTGATCAAATCCGACGATGCCGCCGCGCGTCCGGGCGAGGACATTTTGCAGGAGGCGCCGCAATCGGTGAAATCCGGCCTGACCATCGAAGAGGTCGGCGAAGGCAAGACCGCCGACGGCAAGAAGCCAAGCGTCTGGCAGTCCGACAGGCCGGCCGCCAGCAAAGCGAAGGCCGTCGCGGCAAGGCGGCTGGAATTCATCGAACCGGCGCTCGCAACGCTGGAGCGGGACGCCCCGCCCGGCAAGGACTGGCTACATGAGGTGAAGTTCGACGGCTATCGCATGCAGGCGCAGCTTGCCGGCACCGAGGTGCGGCTTTTGACACGCGCCGGCCTCGACTGGACCGACAAATTCGGTGGCGCAATTGTCGCGGCACTTGGCGGCCTGAAATGCACCGATGCTATCATCGACGGCGAAATCGTCGTGCTGGCGCATAATGGCGTGTCATCATTCTCGCTGCTGCAGCAAGATCTGTCGGCGGGCCGTACGGATCGTTTCATCTACTACGTTTTCGACCTGTTGCGTCTCAACGGTGAGGATATCCGTTCAGAGCCGCTGGTCGAGCGCAAGGAAAGACTGCGCACTTTGCTCGCCGGACAGGCCGAGGATCAGGCCGTGCGCTTCAGCGACCACTTTGCCGAGCCCGGCAAGATCATGCTGGAGCATGCTTGCCGGCTGGGGCTCGAAGGCGTCGTCTCCAAGCGCGCCGATGCGCCCTACCGCAGCGGCCGTGTCCCGTCCTGGGTGAAGTCGAAATGTACGGCGCGCCAGGAATTCGTCATCGGCGGCTACATGCCGTCGGACAAGACCGGGCGGGGCCTGCGCTCGCTGCTGGTCGGCTATCACGAGGGCGGCAAGCTGCGCTATGCCGGCCGCGTCGGCACCGGCTTCACGGCCAAAAGCACCAACGAGCTGAAGAGGAGGCTTGATGCGCTGAAGACGACAACCTCGCCCTTCGACAGGGCGGTGCCAACAAGGGGCAAGGGGCTGGTCTGGGTCAAGCCCGAACTTGTTGGCGAAGTGGAGTTTCGCAGTTGGACGTCGGACCGTATAATACGCCACGCGTCGTTCCAGGGATTGCGCGAGGACAAGCCGGCGGAGGAAGTCGTGCAGGAGAAACCGAAAGCACGCTCAGCTCCGGCAGAGTCGAAGCCAAAGCCCGACAAACCCGCGGCCACGGCGAAAACCTCGGTTACGCTGTCCCGCCCCGACAAGCTTCTGTGGCCGCAGGAGAACGTATCGAAGCAGGATCTGGTCGATCACTACGCGCTGGTCTGGCCGCGCATGAAGCAATTCGTCATCAACCGGCCGCTCAGCCTCGTGCGGGCGCCGGACGGTGTTGGCGGCCAACGGTTCTTCCAGAAGCATGCCTCGGCCGGCATGCACGACAAGATCGCCGTGGTGAAGGACCCCACCGACGGCGAGGAGATATTGTTCATCCGCGATTTCGACGGTGTCGTGGCCCTCGTTCAACTCGGCGTCGTCGAGATCCACATCTGGGGCTCGACCACGGACGAGCTGGAAAAACCAGACCAGATCATCTTCGATCTCGATCCCGACGAGGGTGTCGACGTGAAGGCGGTGCGTGCCGCGGCGCTCGATATCCGCAGCCGGCTCGACGAACTGTCCCTGCCTAATTTCGTCAAGACCTCGGGCGGCAAGGGCTATCATGTCCTCGTCCCGCTGAAGCCGTCGGCGGACTGGGACGAGGTCAAAGGCTTCGCCCATGAGTTCGCCCGAGCGCTCGAGCAAGCCGCACCCGACCGCTACACGGCGACGCTGTCTAAGAAGGCGCGCACCGGCAGGATATTCGTCGATTATCTGCGCAATGGCCGTGGCGCGACCACGGTCGCGCCCTATTCGTCGCGCGCCAAAAAAGGCGCCACGGTATCAATGCCGGTGACCTGGGCGGAAATCGAGGCCGGATTGCCGCCGAACGCCTTTCCGATCGGCGACAAGACGACGCTGAAGCGGCTTGGGCAAGCCGATCCCTGGGAGGATTTTTTCAAGCAGGCCAAGCCGCTCAAGCGCGGCTAGAGCAATTCCAGGAAAAGTGTGGAACGGTTTTCCGTCTGGGATTGCGTCAAAACAAAAAAGATAGAGCGGTTCGGTGTTTCCGTGAAACGACGAGCCGTTCTAGTGCGTCGAAGCGAGCCGTCAGGCGAGAAACGTCTTCTCGAACGCCTGCTTGCCTGTCGGCGAGAAAATCACCGCACGGCTGTCCTTCTCGCGCCGCGCCCATTTCTCGGCGAGGATCTTGTCGAGAATGGCGGCGCCCAGCGTGCCGGCGAGGTGCGAACGCCGCACGCTCCAGTCGAGGCAGGCCCGGCACACCGGTCGCCGCGCCTTGCCCTCGACATCGATGCCGATCGCGGCGAAATGCGAGGCGGCCGACGGCCCAAGCTGAATCTCCTCATCATCTCGCAGGAGCACTTGTCGAGCGACGAGACGGTCCAGCATCGCCACCGCCTGCTCGCCGGCGAGGTGGTCGTAGCAGACCCGCGCCACGCGCATGGCCGCGTCGCGTGGGCCAGGCCGCACTCGTTGCGGCCCGGCCGCAGCGGCAACACCTGTGATCGCCTCGATCATGCCTGCTACCTGCGGGCCGGCGAGGCCGTAGTAGCGATGCCGTCCCTGGCTTGCCAGCGTCAGCAGCCCGCCTTCCATCAGCTTCGACAGATGGGAGCTCGCTGTCGGAAGCGACACCCCGGCCTCGAGTGCCAGTTCACTCGCCGTCAGTGCCGTGCCGCCCATCAGTGCGGACAGCATGTTTGCCCGCGCTGGATCGCCCACCAGGCTGGCAATGCGGGCTATGTCAGGTCCTTCGCGCATGGTTCGTTCCTCATCGAAGCATCCTCGTCAGGAAAGCATTAGTCTCGATGCAAATCAAGGAGACAACGATGCCTGCAAGGACCATTCACGGCGCCGCGCCTGCTCGCCGGCCGTTCCCGTTCATTGTCTTGCGGCGCTTGCGGCTGCGGCTCCTGAAGTGGTGGTACGACCGTCATCTGCAGCGTCTCGACCTCGCCGAGATCGACGATCATCTGCTGCGGGACCTTGGCCCGACACCTGAAGACGTCCGCCGCGAATGCGCGAAATCGTTCTGGCAGGCATGATCAGCGAAGGATTTGCCTAGCATATCGATCTTCGGAACGTTTCGATCCGGCTCGAACTGTGACCGCAAGAAAACATCCACCGCCAAGGAGGCGAAAATGACCATCACCTGCTTCATCCGCTACGAGATCGATCCGTTCGGCAAGGCGGCGTTCGAGGAATATGCACGCAATTGGGGGCAGGCGATCCCGCGTTGCGGCGCCGATCTGATCGGCTATTTCGCGCCGCACGAAGGCTCGGCCACCAGGGCTTATGCCGCCTACAACATCGACAGTCTTGCGGCCTACGAAGCCTACCGCGCCCGGCTCGCCGCCGATCCCGCCGGTAAGGCGAATTACGAGTTCGCCCGGCGGGAAAAATTCATCCTGAAGGAGGACCGCACCTTCCTCAAGCTGGCCTCCGGGCCACATGCTCCGTTGGTGAAACCATGATCGCCGTCATCTTCGAGGTCGAGCCGGCGGCGGGCATGCGCGATGCCTATCTCGGCATCGCCGCCGATCTGCGCCCACTGCTCGACGGCATCGACGGCTTCCTGTCGATCGAGCGCTTCCAGAGCCTTGCCGATCCGAACCGCATCCTGTCGCTGTCCTTCTGGCGCGACGAGGATGCGGTGAAGGCCTGGCGCAACACGCAGGAACATCGGCAGGCGCAGAAGGCCGGGCGCGGCGGTATCTTTGCGGACTATCGTTTGCGTATCGCTCATGTCGTGCGCGATTACGGCCTGACCGAACGCGCCGAGGCGCCTCAGGACAGCCAGGCGGTGAATGGTTAAGCATTCCCGATCAGCACCCCTGCCGCAAACACCAGCGCGCCACCCAGCACCACCTGGAAGGCGGCGCGCCAGAATGGGGTCTGCATGTAGCGGTTCTGCACGAAGGCGATCGCCCACAGCTCGAAGAAAACCACCACGGCGGCGACAATGGTCGCCGTCCAAAAAAGCGGGATGAGATAGGGCAGCGCATGGCCGAGCCCGCCCAGCGTCGTCATGACGCCGACGGTCAGCCCGCGTTTTGCCGGCGAGCCGCGGCCAGATAATTTGCCGTCGTCGGAAGCCACCTCGGTGAAACCCATCGAGATGCCAGCGCCGATCGAGGCGGCAAGCCCGACCAGAAAGGTCTGGAACGTATCATGCGTGGCAAAGGCGGCGGCAAAGATCGGCGCCAGCGTCGACACCGAGCCATCCATCAGCCCGGCCAGCCCCGGTTGCACATAGGTCAGGATGAACTGGCGCTGCTCGGCCGCCGCCTCTTCGTCCTTGACCGCGCCCGGCACATGCTTTTGCTCCAGCCGCTGCGCCAGTGTCTCGTGGCCCTGTTCTGCGATCGCCAGGTCGTCGAGCAGCTTTCGCGTCGACGCATCGCCTGTGCGTTTGGCCGCCTCGATATAGAACAGGTAGGCTTGGCGCTCCATGGCCTCGGCCTGGCTGCGCACATGATCGATGCCGAGCGGCCTCACCAGCCAGTCCGGCTTGCGCTCGTAATAGCCCTTCACATGTTCGCGCCGGATCAGCGGTATGCGCTCGCCGAAGCGCTTGCGGTAAAGCTCGATCAGCGAATCGCGATGGCCGTCCTCCTCCTCCGCCATCTCCTCGAACACCTTGGCCGATTGCGGAAAGCTCTCCGCCAGCCCGTCGGCATAGGCGCGATAGATGCGCCCGTCATCCTCCTCGGAGGAGATGGCGAGCGCCAGGATCTCCTGTTCCGAGAGCGATTCAAAGGGACGGCGGCCGAAGCCGAAAACGCGGGAAAGCATGAGAAATTCACCCTAGTTTAGAACGGTTCTAAACTAGAGCTTCGCACATCCTCGGTCAATCGTGCCCGCTCCACTCATGCTCAAAGGTACAGGCTTCAAAATCCCGAACACATTGCCGTTGCTATCGGCAAACGTTCACCTATATAACCGAATCTCAACCAAGAGAAAGGAACCCGCAGATGCTGGAAAAACAGCAGCCGTTTGACCCCAAGCCGGTTCTCGACCTGATCGCTAACATCGAGGCGGACTTGCAGCGCCTGAAAGGGCTGGTCGAGCAGCAGGTCGAAAAATTTGATCCCGCCAATCCGCATAACAAGGCTCCCGACGGCAAGTTGACCGAGGAGGGCGTCGAGTGCTGCTATCGCCTGTTCGACGAAGGCAAGTCGCGCTATTCGGTCGCTCAGCAGATGAAGATCTCCTTCGCCGCTGCCACCCATCGCTTCAACACCTGGCGCAAGATCGGCGGCCCCAAACGGCAAAAGACGCTGTTGGGGTGAGGGGCGGCCGGCAAATGCCGGTAAATCGGCAGCGATTTGTCGAAATGACGAATGCATGGCGGAGGGCGGAGGAGAGGTGGGTGACAGTCACGCCCACTCCTGCCTCCAAGTCGAATTGTAACGGTCACATTTTTTCATTGGTGCGCGGCTTCCCTTTCCGTGCACCATAGGCCGTCTCATCTCTTGCAGGACCCAGCCATGATCACCCCTCCCGGCATCGCCGATATTCACAGTGCAGCAGCGCGATTGTCCGGACTGATCGTCGAAACGCCGCTGATCGAATCGCCGGAGTTGAACAATCGCTTCGGCGCCAGGATCCTGTTCAAGCCGGAGACGTTGCAGCGCACCGGCTCGTTCAAGTTCCGCGGTGCATACAACAAGCTCTCCTCGCTCTCGGCGGAAGAACGCGCCCGCGGCGTCGTCGCCTTCTCGTCGGGTAATCACGCGCAAGGCGTTGCCGCCGCAGCGGCGATGTTCGGCGTCAAGGCCGTCATCGCCATGCCCGCCGATGCGCCGGCGATGAAAGTCGGCAATGTCAGGAAGATGGGCGCGGAAGTGATCACCTTCGACCGGGTCCGCGACGATCGCACTGCCGTCGTCCGTTCTTACGTGGAAAAGGGCATGGTCCTGGTGCCGCCCTACGACGATCCGGCCATCATCGCCGGCCAGGGCACGATCGGCCTCGAATTGATGCGCCAAGCAAGAGCGCTTGGCGTCAGCCTCGATGCGGTAGTGGTTCCCTGCGGCGGCGGCGGGTTGAGCAGCGGCATTTCGATCGCGGTCAAGGATGCCCCGCCGGGCACCGCCGTCTGGGCCGTGGAACCTGAGCATTTCGACGACACACGCCGCTCGCTGATCAAAGGCGCCAGGGTGTCGAACGCGCCCGGCCACACCTCGATCTGCGATGCCCTTCTCGTCGCCGAGCCGGGCGCCATCACTTTCGAGATTAACCGCAAGAATCTCGCGGGCGCCATCGCCGTTTCCGACAAGGCGGTGGCACAGGCGATGCGCGATGCGATGGCTTGTCTGAAGCTGGTGGTCGAACCCGGCGGTTGCGTCGGCTTGGCCGCGCTGTCGTCAGGCGAGATCGACCTTGCCGGGAAATGCATTGCCGTGGTGCTCTCCGGCGGCAATGTCGATCTCAGCACCTATGCCGAGATCATTGCTGCCAGCTAAGATAGCAACCAATTCCAGGTCATGTGCCGGTTCGAGGCGCTCGAGCCTCCGTTGCGCCCAGCCGAACCGGTACCCTTCAAAGACTGAGATCAATGAAACTGTTCTTCAGCCGCAATCCCAATCCTCGCCTCGCGGTCGCGGTGGCACGGTATCTCAACGCCAAGGTCGAGTTTGAATTCGCCTCTCCCTTCGCTCCGGGCCAGGCCGAGCGATTTCGGCCGCTCAATCCAAATCTTTCATTGCCCATCCTTATAGGTTCGGGAAAAAGCCTATGGGAGGCCGACGCCATAGCCTGTCGGCTTTCGCGCGATATGCATTCGGATTTCTGGCGCGCTGGCGACGACGAGCCCGAGATGATCCGATGGCTGAGTTGGGGGAAAGAGAACTTCGCAAGAGCCTGCGATGTCGTGCATTTCGAACGCGGGACCAAACAGCGCTATGGGCTCGGCCCGATCGATCAGGCGCGGGTTGAGGAGGGCCTGAGCGACTTCCGCACGGCCGCTGCCATACTTGATGCCGAGCTTTCTGAGCGAGAATGGCTGGTCGGCGCTTCGGTTTCCTATGCCGACTTTCGAATGGCGACGTTTCTGCCCTTCAACGATGTCGCCCGATTGCCGCTCGATGACTATCCCTCTGTCAGTCGCTGGTATCTTGAACTCGAAGAAATCGACGCCTGGCGCGATCCCTTCGAAGGGCTCAATGCGCCTGAATTGACACCGGTCCCGGGCTAGGCCAAGTCCGTGTAAATCTCGATCATTTGCACAAGCGGATCGAGTTCGACCCTAATCCAGCGTCCGGCGGAACCGCACCAGCGCAATACCGGCGAACAGCGCCACGAACACCACCAGCCAGCCGATTTCCGTTGCCAGCGCCGGCAGCTCGGCGCCCTTCAGCATCACCGCGCGGATGATGCGCAGGAAATGCGTCAGCGGCAGCACCTCGCCGAAAATCTGCGCCCAGTCCGGCATGCCGCGATAGGGAAACATGAAGCCGGACAGCATGATCGACGGCAAGAAGAAGAAGAAAGTGAGCTGCAGGGCCTGCATTTGCGTGCGGGCGATCGTCGAGATCGTGTAGCCGAGCAGCACCAGCGCCAAGACGAAGATAAGGACCGCCGTCAACAGCAGCGACATCGACCCGGTGAAGGGGATGGCAAACAGAAGCTTCGAGGCTGCCAGCACCACCAGCACCTGCACGGCGCCGACCGCCAGATAGGGCAGCACCTTGCCCAGCATTATCTCGAGCGGGCTGGACGGCATCGCCAGAAGGTTCTCCATCGTGCCGCGCTCGGTCTCGCGCGTCAGCGCGATCGAGGTCATCATCACCATCGTCATCTGCAGGATGACGCCGAGCAGGCCGGGCACGATGTTGTATTGTGAGACGGCTTCCGGATTGTAGCGCCGGTGCACCACCACCTGGAGCTGGCCCCGGGCAGCTTCGGCCGCCGTCTCCTGCATACCGCGTGCCCTGAGCAGCGCCTGATTGGCGACGGTGCCGAGCGTCGAGATGGCGCCGCTGGCGACGGCCGGGTCGGTCGCATCCGCCTCGATCAGGATCTGCGGGCTGTCGCCGCGCTCGACCCGTCGGGCAAAATCGGCGGGAATGGTGACGACGAAGGCGACGTCGCCGCGCGCCATCAGGAATTCGGCTTCGGCGGCACTTTGCGCAACATGGTCGAAGCGGTAATAGCCGGTGGTCTGCAGCGCCGAAACCATGGCCCGCGTGTAAGGATCGCTGCTCATCGTCACCAGCGCTGCCGGCAGGCTCTTCGGATCGTTGTTGATGGCATAGCCGAACAGGACCAGCTGCATCAGCGGTACGCCGAGCATCATGGCGAAGGTGATGCGGTCGCGCCGCATCTGGATGAACTCCTTGATCAGCAGCGCGCCTAGCCTGGCGAACGAAAAGATGCTGTCTATCCCATTTTTCATCCCATGTTGTCCTTCGAACCGGACATGAACTGGATGAACACATCTTCCAGGCTGGTCTCGCCGGGCGATACCGTGACGCCCTTGTTTTCCTTCTCGACATCGGCGAGGGCTGCCTGAAGTGCCGTCCTGTCGGAGCCGACGACATGCAGCGTCGCGCCGAACGGCGCCACCTGGTCGACGCCGGGGCGGCCATGAAGTGCGGCAGCGACCTGATCGAGCCGCGGCCCTTGCAGGACGAAGGTGGTCAGCCCGGCATTCCTCACCACGTCCTCGACCGTGCCGGTGGCCAGCATCTTGCCGTAGGAGATGTAGCTGATGCGGTGGCAGCGCTCGGCTTCGTCCATGTAGTGGGTAGAGACCAGCACGGTCAGGCCGCCGCTCGCCAGCCGGTGGATCTCGTCCCAGAATTCGCGTCGCGCTTTCGGGTCGACGCCCGCCGTCGGTTCATCGAGCAGCAGCAGTTTCGGCTTGTGCATGATGCAGGCGGCCAGCGCCAGCCGCTGCTTCCAGCCGCCGGACAGGGTGCCGGCCAACTGGTTCCTGCGCGATGTCAGGCCGAGCTCCTCAAGCGTCTTAGCAACGTGCTCGTCGAGCGGCTTCAGCCGGTAGAGCCGTGCCACGAATTCGAGATTCTCGCCGATCGTGAGATCTTCGTAGAACGAGAATCTCTGCGTCATGTAGCCGACTTCGCGTTTGATCCGCAGGCTGTCGGTGCGGATGTCGAAGCCCAGAACGGTGCCTTCGCCCTCATCCGGCGTCAGCAAGCCGCACATGATGCGGATGGTCGTCGTCTTGCCCGAGCCGTTCGGTCCGAGGAAGCCGACGATCTCGCCCTCGGCCACAGCCATAGTCACATGATCGACGACGGTCTTGTCGCCGAAGCGCTTGACCAGGCCGTGCACGTCGATGACGTTCATTTTCCGATGTCCGCCAGATCGACGTCGACGATCTGCCCGGGCTGCAATGCGCTGGCGTCGCCCTCAGGCCGCGCTTCGACCAGATAGACCAGCTTTTGCCGGGTCTCGAGCGAGTAGATCACCGGCGGCGTGAATTCCGGATCCGGCGACACGTAGCTGACGCGAGCCTTCACGCCCGATCCGCAGCCGTCGCAACGGACGTTGAGCAGCGTGCCGACGTCGACCGAGGAGAACGCGCTTTCCGGCACATAGACGCTGAGCTTCACCGCGCCATCCGGCAGCATGGAGATGACCGGCGCGGTCGGCCCGGCCGTGTCGCCAGGATAGCGGATGACATCGTTGACGCGGCCGGGCGAGGGCGCCGTCAGCACGCGCTTCGACAGCCGCCATTGCGCTTGCTCCAGCGCCGACTGCGCCTGCCTGACCTGATTGTCGGCGGCCTTGATCGTCTCCGGCCGTGCCGGCAGGCCGCCGACGGCGAGATTGGCCTCCGCCTGGCCGACCTGCGCGTTGGCCGTCTCCAGCGTCGCGGAAGCCGTGTCGTAGTCGGCCTGTGTGCCGGTGCCGCGTTTGAACAGATCGCTGGCGCGGATGTAACGGCGTTTGGCGTCGGCGGCTTGCGCCTTGGCCATGTCGAGCTGCGCCTTGAGCACCGCAATCTCTTCAGGCCGCTTGCCGACCTGCAGGTCGGCAAGTTGCGCCTGGGCCTGCGCAAGGGCCGCCTCGGCTTGTGCGATGGCGATCTTGGCGTCGGCGTTTTCCAGCGTCACCACCGGCGTGCCGGGCGCGACGCGGTCGCCGCGCTTGACCGCAATCGTCTCGACCTGCGCCACCTCGATCGGCGCGAGCAGGACGTAGTCGCCCTCGACGTAGCCGACGGCGAGCGGTGCTGCCGGCGCGCAGGCGCTGAAAAGCTGGGCGGCAAGCGGCAAAGAACAGAGCAGGCTCATGATCCACGATCCTTTCGGGCAGCCAAATCGCGGCGAGCCAAAATCGCGCTGAGATTATCCGTCACCACCGCCGCGATCTTTCCGGCCTCGTCATTGCCGATCTCGCGCCAGCCCATGCGGCGCATAACCGCCTCGCGGCCGATGCGGAAATAGACGACCTGGCCAATTAGCGTGAACACGGTGAGTTTTGTGCGCTCGCTCTCGGCCGGCTCGCCCGTCGCCTGTTCCCAGATCAGGCAGAGCCGGTTATGCGCCGGTTCGAACACGCCGTCATAGATACGGTCGAGCGCCGCGGTAGGATGCGACAGCTCGCGCAGGACGAACTGTACAATCTCGCCGGCTTCCGGCCTTGCCGCGATGAAGGCGACCATCCGCTCCAGTGCGACGGCTAAATGTGCCCGCGCGGCCTCGGTGTCGGCCAATGCCGCGACCGGCGCCTGCAGATTGCCGATCGCCTGGCCGGCAACGGTCTGGATGGTGTCGACGATGTAGTCGGCCGCCGCGTTGCGGAGCCCTTCCTTGCCGCCGAAATGATAGGCGATCGAGCCGATATTGGCCTTGGCCTCCGCCGCGATCTGGCGCGTCGAGGTGCCGTCGAAACCTTGCCGTCCGAACAGTTTCAACGCCGCGCGGACAAGTGCCGCCCGCGTCATATCGGCGGCGGTCTTGGGCGCCTCATGAGGAAGGCCGCTGGCGCTGGGCGATTTGATCATGGGCCAACAATTTAATCAATCGAATGATTAAAGTCAAGTGCGGTCAAGCGGCTTGCCAACTCTGGCCGTGCGCGCTTTAGTGCCTGGCCATGGGCAAGGAAATCGAGCGTAAATTCCTGGTCTCAGGTGAGGAATGGCGGGCAATGGTCGAGGCGGACATTCATATCCGTCAATTCTATCTTGTCGCCGAACCCAGCCGTACGGTTCGTGTTCGCATCAGCAACGATGCGGCCGCCAAGCTGACGCTCAAGTTCGGCAGCCAGGCACGCGAGCGCGATGAATTCGAATATCCGGTACCTTTGGCGGAGGCGCAAGAGATGCAGGCTTTTGCCATCGGACATGTCATCGAGAAGACACGCCACCATGTTAAACATCGCGGCTATCGCTACGAAGTCGATGTCTTCGGCGGGACGCTTGCGGGGTTGGTGATCGCCGAGCTCGAGACGCCGGATGATATACAGGACGAAATGCTGCCAGATTGGCTCGGCCGTGAAGTCACCGGCGAGCCGAGATTTTACAACGCGTCGCTCGCCCTTGGGGGGATTCCGGAGATCGTCGCATGAGCTTTCGTATCGATCCGCGCATGTCGCTGACCGGAGAGGTCAGGCGCATCCTCGCCGAGGAGATCGGCAAGGTGATCGACCATCTGAACGCGGCGCGTGACAGGCCCGAACCGGGGCTGCACAAATGCCGCAAACGGCTGAAGAACGTCCGCGCCTTGCTGCGCCTTGTCCGTTCCGGTGACGAAACATTCTGCGTGACGGAGAATCAGTGCTACCGCCAGGTGGCGGCCCTGCTTGCCGGCCCGCGCGAGGCGACCGCGCTGGTCGAAACAATCGACCGGCTGGCGGCAAGCTTTCCCGAGCAAAGTGCCGGCGATGGCCTCGGTGCGGTGCGTGACAGGCTCGTCGCGCGCCAGCATGAACTGCATGGCGGAGCAGGCCTCGATGCTGCGATAGGCGCGGCGATTTCCGCTTGCGAGGAAGGTGTCGCCCGGATCGACAAGCTCGCTCTGCCCGACAAGCCGGAGCAGGCTGCCGACGTGCTCGCCGAAGGCGCGCGCACCACTTTGCGCCGTGCCAGGAAAGCGCTGGACAGGGCGGCTTCGCGCGGCGAAGCCGATGACTTTCACGACCTGCGCAAGGCGGCCAAGACGCATGGCATGCACCTGTCGCTGCTCGGCCGGCTGTGGCCGACGCCGATCAAAACGCGGCGCAGGGCCGTCGACGAATTGGGCGAGCGGCTCGGCGAGCTGCACGATGTGTTCGTCATGCGCGCGCTTCTCGATGCCGAGGACCAGCCACTCGGTCCTGCTGAAGAGACGCGGTTGCTTGCCAAGCTGCTGAAGCGTTCGGAAAAGAGCCTGAAAAAGACCTGTCTCGCCGAGGCGGCCGAGCTTTTCGGCGACAGCCCGAAGCGCTCGACGAGGAAGTTCGCCCGTAAGGCGCGCGAAGATCTCACAGTTGCGCACGAAGACGCCGGCACGCCTGGCGTGGGCTGATCATGGTCTAACTTGCCGCCCTGTGGTAATCGCCGTCTGGCATGACCGAGCCCGGCGACACGCTTCTGGACCGACTTGGCCGCTGGCTTGCCGGCCGGCTGCAGGAGGAATCGTCCGGCTACGAGCCTTACACGCCGTCGGACGCCGAAACGTTGCGCCGCACGCTCGAGCCCGGCGACATCCTGCTCATCGAAGGCAACCAGAAGATCTCGGCGGCGATCAAATACCTCACCCAGTCGACCTGGTCGCATGCCGCCTTCTATGTCGGCGATGCATTACCGGAGCCGGAGGACGGATCGGAGCGGCGGCGCCTGATCGAGGTCACGCTCGGCGATGGCTGCATCGCCGTGCCGCTGTCGCGCTATCGCAGCTACAACACCCGCATCTGCCGTGCGAGTGGCCTGGCTCCAGATGACCGCGAAGCGGTCGTCGCGTTCATGATCGGCAGGCTCGGTCTCAGATACGATCTCAAGAACATATTCGACATGCTGCGCTACTTCTTGCCGACGCCGCCGGTGCCGGTGCGCTGGCGCCGCCGCATGCTGGCTTTCGGTTCCGGCGACCCGACGCGCGCCATCTGCTCGTCGCTGATCGCCGAGGCGTATGGCCTGATCCGCTACCCGATCCTGCCGGAGATTACCCGGGCGCCTGGCCGTGCCTCGGCCCAGTCGAGCTATTCGCGCAGGGAAATCCTGCACATCCGCCATCACTCGCTCTACACGCCGCGCGATTTCGACCTGTCGCCCTATTTCCGTATTGTCAAGCCGACGCTGGAATACGGCTTCGACTACCGGCAGATGGTCTGGGATGACAAGGTGGCGAACAAGACCGCCGAATAGCGGCTCGATCTTGTGTTTGCGGCCGATACTCAGGGGTAAGAAGCTCAGTCAGACTGGCTGCCGCCAACAGCCCGGACTCGGTCGTTCTGCATTTTGACCTAGGCCGGCAGACGTCGTCCGTTTGCGGCAGCCGCAACTCGATCGTCGGTCCGTGCGCCTGCGTCGCGCGGATGCGGCCCGATCGGCATGATCACCGGGAACGGCGTTGCGCCGAACGCAAACGTCCATTTGTAGCCGACCAGTCGGTCTTCAGGCGTCGTGTGCTGGTCGTGATGAGCAAGCAATTTGGCGCGCTCCGCCAATTCCTCCGCCTCGCGCCTGACCATTTCCGCCGTTTCCGGCCGCATCCGCCTGGAGAAGCTGACGAACGTCGACTCGCGCTCAAGATGGGTGATGGCCCAGCCGATGAAATTCTTGTTGGTCGTCTCGAACAGCGGCCGCAATGGCCCCTCGAAATTCCACTGGATCGGCGCCTCGATCAGCAGCCTTGCCGACAGGCCGCGACCGAGCGCGACCAGGCCGAGTTCCTCGAGCTCGCGCAGATAGAGGAACATCGAAGCCTCGCTCAGCCCTTGTGAGCGCATGATGCCTTCGGGCGTGAATTTCTCGGAAAGCATGACAAAGACGAACAGCAGTGCCGGCCGCCCGGCGAGCTTGCGCTCGATCTCCGGCGCGATTTGGTTGGCGGGTCCTGGTCCTCTGTTCATAGAGCCGAGCACGTTCTCCAACTCTACGCCGGCGGCAGTGCAGATCTCCATCAGCCGGTCGAGCTTGCAGTTGCGCTCGTGGAAGATGCGCTTCACCGTCGGCTCGGAAACACCCATCCGCTCGGCAAGGACGCGATAGGTGATGCCCTTTGCCTTAAGCGTCCGCTTCAGCGCTTCGAAGATCAGGCCGTTCATGGGATGCACCTCTTTTGCACGATTTGGTATCAGCCTTCGGTACTAGTCCTGATAGCTCTTCCCGAAAAGTATCGAAAGGCCTAGCTCTCCGCCAGTCCATTACAGGAGACTAGCCATGAAGAGCCTCTTCACCTCGATACTTCTCGCCCTGGTCGGCATCGCGGCCGCGCCGGCAGTTCAGGCCGCTGAACTCTGGCGCACCGGCGGCCTCGAGCAGCCTGAATCGGCGCTGTTCGACGCCGCCGGCCAGCGCGTTGTCGTCTCGAACATCGTCGGCAATCCCGGCGAAGCCGACGGCAACGGCTATCTGTCGATCCTGTCGATGGACGGCAAGCTAGTCACGCAACACTGGACCGACGGCATGGACGCGCCCAAGGGCATGGCGATTGTCGGCGGCAAACTCTACGTCGCCGACCTCACCCATGTGCGCGTCGTCGATCTCGCAAGCGGCAAGCTAACATCGACGATCGACGTGCCGAACGCGGTCTTCCTCAACGACGTGACCGCCGACGCGTCCGGCAAGATCTATGTCACGGATATGCTTGCCGATACGATCTATCGCATCGACGGCGACCGGCCCGAACTGTTCGTCAGGGATGCGGCGCTTGCTTCGCCGAATGGCATCTTCGCCGATGGCGGCCGGCTGATCGTCGCTTCCTGGGGCAAGGGCATCAAGCCCGACTTCAGCACCGCGGAGCCGGGCGGCCTGCTCTCGGTCGATCTTGCTACCAAGGCCGTTTCGCCACTGCCCGGCGCGGAAAAATTTGCCAACCTCGATGGCGTCGTTGCCATCGGCGGCAGCATCTACGCCACCGCGTATATGACCGGCACGCTCTACCGCTACAAAGCCGGCGGCACGCCGCAAGCGGTTGCGACGTTCAAGCCGGGCAGCGCCGACATCGGCACCGACGGCAAGTCGACAATCTTCGTGCCGCTGATGAACGACGGCGAGATCGCGGCATTGGGCCTCGACTAAGCCAGCCATCGGCTCAGGCGGCGGGCGCGGCTTTCTTCAGCTGCGCCCGCGATCCGTGATCGAGGCGGTATAAGTCACCAGCGGCCGCTTGACGCCGTGGTTGATCAGCATGCGGCGTATCTGCGGCGAAGCGCCTGATATAATGAAGCGAACGCCGGCGCGGCTCGCCTTGTGGGCCGCACCCTCGATGACATTGGCCGCCGTTGAATCGAAGAACGGCATCGCCGAACAGTCGAGGATGAAGTTCCTGCGCTGGCGCGGTCGGCGACGTCTTCCTGCACCAAGGATTGATGGTCTGCCTCCAAACATGCAGCACTCTTTGCCAGCCGATGCACTGTGATGCTACAAACCTCGGCATCGTTTGGCGGGACATCCACTGCGATCCCGATTTCACAGGCACGACTTCAAAAGGATGAGCGGGTGAAGATATTCAAAGCGTTGGCAACCTCGACAGCCTTGCTGTCGATGGTTTTCCTGCTGGCAGGCTGCGGTCATGGCCTGATCAACAGGCTGATTTGAGTCAGGTGCCGTCGGCCCGCCCAAGCCATCGCTGCAGGAACCGTGCCGCAAGCCAGCACAGCATCGCCCAGGCAAAGCCGGCGCACCAGCCGGCCAATACGTCGGACGGCCAGTGGACGCCGAGATAGATGCGGCTGATGCCGACCACCACTGTCGTCAGCACCGCCAGCCCGAGTACATAGATCTTCGTTGTGCGCCCGGGCAAAACCCGCGCCGCCATGCTGCCCAGCGTCAAATACGTCACCGCCGACAGCATGGCGTGGCCGCTCGGAAACGAAAGCGATGCCACATCGGCGAGATGCGAGACCAGATCGGGGCGCGGCCGGTCGATATCGAATTTCAGCACGCTTGACAGGAGCTGGCCGCCCGCTACCGCGACGAACATGAGAAGCGCCGCGCCTGGCCTGCGGATAAGAAGCAGATAGACGATCATTGCTGCCGTGATCAGCAGCAGTACGCTGGCGCTGCCGAGGCTGGTGATGTCGCGCATCGCCCCTTCCAGCCACGCCGGTCCGATCGGATTGTCGGGCTGGCCGGCCTTGCGGAAGGCAAGCAGGATTTCGGTGTCGAAGGCATGCGGCGTGGTCGCCCGCGCCAGCTCCATCAGCTCCTCGAACCCCCACAGCCCGCCGGCAATGACCAGCCCGGCCAGCAGAACCGGGAACTCCAGCCAGTTGGGCAGTCTGCTTGCAATCTTCTTCATCGGCCCGATCGCAGTTACAGCCTTTGCAGATAGGGCCCGAGCGTGATCAGCGCCACAGCTGCGATGGCAAGCACGATGCCGGTTGCCTGCAAGGCATTGACGCGCTCGCCGAAGAAGACCAGCGCCACCACATTCACCGACACCAGCTGGATCACCGCCGACAGGCTGAACGACACCGACATGCCGAATTCACGGATCAGCCTCAGCATGATCAGATTGCCCAGCGAATAGAGCGCCAACGTCAGCACAATCTTGCCGAGGCTCGGCGCCAGCCCCCACTGTTTTGCGGCCATCGCCGCCAGCAGGAAGATCACCGTCGAAACGCAGAGCTGCCCAAGTCCCCAGAAACTCACTTTTGTTCCTCCCGATGCGGTCCCTACCGCCTGCCGCAGCTCTTGTTTCCGAAGCGCCGGTCGCGGTCAAGCGGGGCCGATGTTGGATACGAAATCGCAGGTGGCAATTAGCCGGCATGTCATCAAACTGTGACCTGCCGGTAATACCGGATTGGCCAGGCAACAAGCTCCAGCAATCCATCCAGCCAGAGGCAGGCCCTATGACCGAACATCGCACCCCTGACGCCCATTTCCGCACCAGCCTGCTCGAGGAAAACGATGGGCCAGGAGCCAATCCCACCGACAACCGCACCATGGGTGAGATCATCGCCGCGCGGTTCTCACGCCGCGGCTTCCTCAAGGGTTCGCTTGCCGTCTCGGCCATAGCCGCTACCGTCAGCCCGCTGGCGCTGATCACCGCCGACAATGCCCGCGCCGCCGAAGGCTCCGCCTTCGCTTTCGACGAGCTCGAGGCCGGCATCGACGACAAGCATCACGTCGCACCTGGCTATGACGCCGACGTGCTGCTGCGCTGGGGCGATCCGCTGTTCGCCGATTCGCCGGGATTCGATCCGACAAAACAGTCGGCGGAAGCCCAGGCCAGACAATTCGGCTACAACAACGACTATGTCGGTTATATCCCGATCGACGGCTCGGCCGAGCACGGCCTGCTGGTCGTCAATCACGAATACACCAATCCGCACCTGATGTTTCCGGGCCTCGTCACCATCGTCGATGGCAAAGCCAAGCAGGCGCCCCTCAGCAAGGAGCAAGTCGATGTCGAGATGGCCGCGCATGGCGGCACTATCGTCGAGATACGCAAGGTATCAGGCAAATGGCAGGTCGTTCGCGACGGCAAGCTCAACCGCCGCATCACCTCCAACACCGAGATCGCGCTCTCCGGCCCGGTCGCCGGCCACGACCGCGTCAAGACCAGCGCCGATCCGACCGGCACGAAGGTCATCGGCACCATCAACAATTGCGCCGGCGGCGTCACGCCGTGGGGCACCTATGTCATGGCCGAGGAGAACATCCACGGCTATTTCTCGGGCGAGCTGCCGCAGGGGCATAAGGAGGCGGCCAATTACAAGCGCCTCGGCATTCCCGAAGATGCCTATGAGTGGGCAGCGCATTACGACCGTTTCGACATCGGCAAGGAGCCTAACGAGCCGAACCGCTTCGGCTGGATCGTCGAGGTCGACGTCCAGGATCCGACTTCGGTGCCGAGGAAGCGCACCGCCATGGGCCGCTTCAAGCATGAGGGCGCCGAATCGATCGTCGCCCAGGATGGCCATGTCGTCTTCTATCTCGGCGACGACGAGCGCTTCGACTATGTCTATAAGTTCGTCACCACAGGCAAGTTCGATCCGGACAACCGCGCCGCCAACATGGATTTGCTCGACGACGGCACCTTGCATGTCGCCAAGTTTGCCGACGACGGTTCGGTCGAATGGCTGCCGATCGTCTTCGGCCAAGGGCCGCTGACGGCGGAGAACGGCTTTGCCAGCCAGGCCGACGTGCTGATCGAGACGCGCCGCGCCGCCGACCTGCTCGGCGCCACCAAGATGGACCGCCCGGAAGACATCCAGCCCAATGCCGTCAACGGCAAGGTCTATGTCATGCTGACCAACAATTCGAAGCGCAAGGCCGACCAGGTCGACGCTGCCAACCCGCGTGCCGAAAATGCCTTTGGCCACATCATCGAGATCGTCGAGGACGGCGGTGATTTCACCGCGACAAAGGGCAGGTGGGAAATCCTGCTGAAATGCGGCGATCCCGCTGTGGCCGACGTCGGCGCCACCTTCTCGACCGCAACCACCGCCAATGGCTGGTTCGGCATGCCGGACAATTGCACGGTAGATTCGGCTGGCCGCCTCTGGGTCGCCACCGACGGCCAAGGCCCGAAAGCCACCGGCCGCACCGACGGTCTGTGGGCTGTCGATACGGAGGGGACGGCACGGGCGACATCAAAGCTGTTCTTCCGCGTGCCGATCGGCGCCGAAATGTGCGGTCCCCTGTTTGCGCCGGACGACCAGACCGCCTTCGTTGCGGTCCAGCATCCGGGCGACGGCGGCGAGGACTGGGAGGCTTTCGGCCGTCCGTCCTACTATGAGGATTTGTCGACGCGCTGGCCCGACTTCAAGCCGGACATGCCGGTGCGCCCGGCGGTCGTTGCCATCACCAGGCAAGGCGGCGGCAAGATCGCGGTCTGACACGCAGCAGGTCTTGCAGTCTCAAGGAAGGATTTCGGCGGTACGAAATCCTTCCTTCCGATACGGGATGCATCCATGCTGCGCATCATGCGCCGACTAATCATTCGCTGCGCTGAACCACGGCCACATTCATTGTGCTTCGCAACCTGAAGCCGATGGACTCGTATAACGCTATGGCCGCGGCGTTGCTGGCATAGGCGTGGAGATAGGGAACTTCGCCGCGCGCCACTATCCGGTTTGCCACGAATAGGGACAGCAGCTTTCCTAGACCACCGCCGCGAAATTCCGGATGTGAGCACACCCCGCTGAGTTCAGTATAGCCAGGTTGCTTCATGCGCTCGCCGGCCATTGCCGCAAGCCTGCCCTCGATCTTCACACCCCAAAAATCGCCCAGGCTCAAGGCTTCGAGCGTGAATGGGCCAGGCTTGGTGAGCAATGCCAGGGCGAGCATCTCAGCAGCATCGTCTCGGGTCAGACGATGCACGCGCGGGTCGGAGACGATCTGCAATGACTGCTCGGCGATCATCTGAACCCCGGCTGCGGTCGAAGTCGCGGAAAGCCCCGTGGGCAGAGCAATCGCGTCCGCTTGAAGCAGGATCACACTCTCGCCCGGGGAGACAAGCTTTTCGAGCGCCAGCAGGCTTTCCGGGTCGTCCGCGCCAGTGGCGGCGAAAGGGACGATCGACGGCCGATATCGCATGGCGAGGTTGTCACCCTCCGCGAAGGCCCGATGTCGCGTCTGAAGCGCGCTCCAGATAGGGCGGTCGAGCAAATGTCTCATTGCGCGGCACCCTCAGGCTTATTTACACGACGGTCGAGAGGGGCAGCGGCGAGGCCGTCCTCGATGGCAGCCAGCTGCTCAAGAAGCGGCCCCGAAAAACCTGCGCACAAATCCGCGACCACGTTCTCGATGCAAGGCCAGACGTCGCGCTTTGCGACATCGACCAGCCGCCGCCCGTCCCGAGTAAGCGAGACGATCCTGCGCCGCTGGTCATCGGTCGACGGACTGACTTCGAGCAGTCCCAATTCGGCCAGAAGCGAGACGCTTCGCGTTACGCCTGGCTGCGCGATGCCAAGGGATTGCGCCAGTTCCCCGACCGACAGCGGACCCAGCCTGTCGAGCGCGGCCAGCAGCGGGTATTGGCTCGCCTGAACCGGGACATCCAGCCTGTCGAGCAGGCGCTGCGCCTCCGCTTGCAGTTGCTCGCCTATACGCTTCAGCCTGCTGCCCAGGCACAGGAAGCCAAGCGATCGTATGACGTCTTCCATAGGTCAATGCATCCCATGAACATCGATAACATGATATATAACAATGCATGAAAAGCAAGATCGAGGCATTCAAGCGCGGGTTCCAGGCATCGGGCGCAGGCCTATGTCGCCTTCGGCAAGGAAAGGTCGATCGATAAGGCTGCTTCGCCTGGACGAGGCCCGTTCGATCAGTTGCGCAGCCGGTAGCCGGTCCTGAAGATCCAGGCGACGATCGCTATGCAGATGAGCAGGAAGACCACCGTCATGCCGAGGCTGACGCCGACCGAAACGTCGGACTTGCCGTAGAAGCTCCAGCGGAACCCACTGACCAGGTAGACCACCGGGTTGAACAGCGTCACCGTGCGCCAGATGCCGGGCAGCATGTTGATCGAATAGAAGCTGCCGCCGAGGAAGGTCAGCGGCGTGATGATCAGCAGCGGCACCAGCTGCAGCTGCTCGAAGCTCTTCGCCCAGATGCCGATGATAAAGCCGAACAGGCTGAAGGTCACCGCCGTCAGCACCAGGAAGGCGAGCATCCAGAACGGATGCTCGATCGTCAGCGGCACGAACAGCGAGGCCGTCGCCAGGATGATCAGGCCAAGCACGATCGACTTTGTCGCCGCGCCCCCGACATAGGCGATGACGATCTCCAGATAGGACACCGGCGCGGACAGCAATTCGTAGATCGAGCCGACGAATTTCGGAAAATAGATGGCGAAAGAGGCGTTGGAGATCGATTGCGTCAGCAGCGACAGCATGATCAGCCCCGGTACGATGAAGGCGCCGTAGCTGATGCCGTCGATCTCGGTGATGCGCGAGCCGATGGCCGAACCGAAGACGACGAAATAGAGCGACGTCGAAATCACCGGCGAAACGATGCTCTGCAGCACAGTGCGAAGGGCGCGCGCCATCTCCACCCGATAGATCGCCCATACCGCATGAAGATTCATGGCCGCGCGCAGGTTCATGCCGGTTTCCTCACCAGATTGACGAAGATCTCCTCGAGCGAGCTGTTTTCGGTATCGATGTCGCGGAACTGGATGCCGGCCGCCTCGAGCTCGCGGATCAGCGAGGCGACGCCCGGCCGTTCGCTCTGGTTGTCATAAGTATAGGTCAGCTGTCCGCCATCCGGCGAAAGCTCCAGCGCGTAGTGCGAAAAAGCATCGGGAACGGTGGCCAGGGGACTGCGCAGTTCCAGCACAAGCCGTTTGCGGCCAAGCTTGCGCATCAGCTCGGCCTTGTCCTCCACCAGCACGATCTCGCCGCGGTTGATGACGCCGACGCGGTCGGCCATCGCCTCGGCTTCTTCGATGTAATGCGTGGTCAGGATGATGGTGACGCCGTCTTCGCGCAGCCGGCGCACCATCGCCCACATGTCCTGGCGCAGCTCGACATCGACGCCTGCCGTCGGTTCGTCGAGGAACAGGATGCGCGGCTCGTGCGACAGCGCCTTGGCAATCATCAGCCGGCGCTTCATGCCGCCGGACAGCGTGATCGCCTTGGCGTCCTTCTTGTCCCAGAGCGACAGGTCGCGCAGCACTTTTTCGACGAACGCCTTGTCCGCCGGCTTGCCGAACAGGCCGCGGCTGTAGTTAACCGTCGCCCAGACGCTCTCGAAGGCGTCGATGGTCAGTTCCTGCGGCACCAGCCCGATCAGACTGCGCGCGGCGCGGTAGTCGCGGTTGATGTCATGGCCGTCGACGGTGACGGAACCCGACGAGCGGTTGACGATGCCGCAGACGATCGAGATCAGCGTTGTCTTGCCGGCGCCATTCGGCCCGAGCAGCGCAAAGATCTCGCCGCGCACGATGTCGAGATTGATCTCCTTCAGCGCCTTGAAGCCGGTGGCGTAGGTCTTGGAGACCCCGGAAATCGAGATGATCGGCTGCATGGCTGAAAACGACTGCTTGAAACAGAGTTGTTGGTTTAATCCGCTGAATGTCGGTTCGCAAATCCGGATGTCAATGGCGCTTCTGACAGTTCTGGACATCGAGGTTCGCCGGAATAGGCAACACCTGCCCGGTCGTCCAGCCAAATTCCACGCAACAGCAGATTAACCGCACTGCGGCGTTCCGCCTCGCGGCGGGACGCCGCTTTGACCGTCCGGTGCATCAAGCCTATCCTTCAACAAACAAGCAGCAGCCGGAGCCGCCATGGACCCGCTCATCCTGTCGCGCATACAGTTCGGCGCGAACATCTCGTTCCACATCCTGTTCCCGGCGATCACCATCGCGCTCGGCTGGGTGCTGCTGTTCTTCAAGCTCCGCTACAACGCGACAAACGATTCCGCCTGGATGCGCGCTTATTTCACCTGGGTTAAGGTATTCGCGCTGTCCTTCGCCATGGGCGTAGTTTCCGGCGTCACCATGAGTTTTCAGTTCGGCACCAACTGGCCGGGCTATATGGAGACGGTCGGCAACATTGCCGGCCCGCTGCTGGCCTACGAAATCCTGACCGCCTTCTTCCTCGAGGCGGCGTTCCTCGGCATCATGCTGTTCGGCTTCCGCCGCGTCTCGAACCGTGTCCATACACTGGCGACGGTGCTGGTGGCCGGCGGCACCACCTTGTCCGCCTTCTGGATCATCGCGCTCAATTCGTGGATGCAGACACCGGCCGGTTTCGAGATGCGCGATGGTGTTGCGCATGCCACCGACTGGTGGGCCGTTGTCTTCAATCCGTCCATGCCCTACCGGCTCGTCCATATGCTGCTTGCTTCGGGGCTGACCGTCTCGTTCCTGATCGCCGGCCTGTCGGCGCTGCGCTATCTCTACGGCGATCGCTCGGAATCGATGTGGAAGGCCTTGCGCACCGGCGTCTTCACCGCCGCTATCCTGATTCCCATCCAGATCTTTGCCGGCGACCAGCACGGCCTCAACACGCTGGAACACCAGCCGCAGAAGATCGCCGCCATGGAAGCCAACTGGAACACCGGTCCCAACGTGCCGCTGGTGCTGTTTGCGTTTCCCGATGAAGCGGCGAGCGAGAACAGGTTCGAGCTCACCATTCCCGACGGCGCCAGCCTCATCCTCAGGCACAGCGCCGGCGGCATCGTACCGGGGCTGAACGATTATGCCGGCAACCATCCGCCGGTATTTCCGGTGTTCTGGGGCTTTCGCATCATGGTCGGCACCGGCCTCCTGATGCTCGCCGTCTCCTGGTCGGCGGCCTTCTTCCTCAAGCGCCGCCACGGCCTGCCCAAGCCGCTGGCGCTTGTCATGGTGCCGATGGCGCTGTCCGGCTGGCTGGCGACGCTGGCCGGCTGGTACACCACCGAGATCGGCCGCCAGCCCTGGCTGGTCACCGGCGTGCTGCGTACCGCCGATGCTGTCGGGCCGGTCGCCGGCAGCCATGTCGCGCTGTCGCTCGCGGTCTATCTCATCCTCTATGTGCTGCTCTTGATCGCCTATCTCGGCGTGTTGGTGCATCTGGCATTGAAGGCGGCGAAGGATGGTGACACCTCGCCGCTGCCGGGCGTCATGAACAGGCCGCTGTCGCAGCCGGTTGCGCAACCGGGAGAAACATCATGAGCTTCGACTGGCCGACCCTGCTGCCTCTGATCTTCGCCGGCCTGATGGGCCTCGCTATCCTGATCTACGTCATCCTCGACGGCTTCGATCTCGGCATCGGCATCCTGTTCGCCGCAGCCGAAGACACCGAGCAGGATACGATGATCGCCGCCATCGGCCCGTTCTGGGACGCCAACGAGACCTGGCTGGTGCTGGCGGTCGGCCTGCTGCTGGTCGCCTTCCCATTGGCGCACGGCACCATTCTGACGGCGCTCTACATTCCGGTCTTCGTGCTGCTGGTGGGTTTGATCCTGCGCGGCGTCGCATTTGATTTCCGCGCCAAGGTGCCGGCCGGCAGGAAGCACCGCTGGAACCGCATCTTTTTCCTCGGCTCGGTCATCGCGTCGCTGGCGCAAGGTTATATGCTCGGCGTCTATGTGCTCGGCCTCGACGTCGGCCCCGGCGGCGTCGCTTTCGGCGCGCTGGTGGCGCTCTGCCTTGCCGCGGCCTACGCGGCGATGGGAGCGGCCTGGGTCATCTATAAGACCGAAGGCGATCTGCAGAAGAAGGCGGTGCTGTGGCTGCGGACGGCGCTGGTGCTGACCGCGCTCGGCATGGTCGCGGTATCGCTGGCCACGCCCTTTGCCAGCGCGCGCATCTTCGACAAATGGTTCGTCTGGCCGGCCATGCTCTATTTGTCGCCGCTGCCGATCCTGTCGGCAGTGCTGTTCCTGTGGCTGTGGCGCCAGACCTTCCATCTGCCGAAACCCGGCGACCGCCACGCGCTGCTCCCGTTCCTGACATTGGCCGCGATCTTCACGCTCGGCTTTGCCGGCCTCGCCTGGTCGTTCTACCCCTTCGTGGTGCCCGACCGGCTGACCATCTGGCAGGCTGCTTCGGCACCCGAAAGCCTGGCCGTCATCCTGGTCGGGACGGTCGTCGTGCTGCCGATCATCATCTTCTATTCGTTCTTTGCCTACCGGGTGTTCGCCGGCAAGGCGACGGATCTGACCTATGACTGACCGGCATCGCCGTCGCAGCCTGAAACAGAATATTCATCTTCAAGCGGAATAACCTTCTCTGGCCGGACCAGCAGAATCGCCGGCAAGAAGAAGGGCAACAGAATGAACCCCTTTTTTGCGGCAGGACTGGATCGGCTGCTGCTTTTGCTGATCCGGACGGTCGCGCTGATCGGCGCACTCGCGCTTGCCGGCCTGCTGCCGGCCATGCCGCAGGCGCATGCCCAGGACGCGGCCAACTGGACGGGCGTGTGGGACACGAAGTGGCGCGGCGGCGGCGCCCAGATCAAGTTCGAGCAGACCGGCACTGACGTAAACGGCGTGTACCCGCTTTATAACGGCCGTATCGAGGCCAAGGCCGAAGGCGACAAGCTTGTCGGCCACTGGTTCGAAGGCGACCGCCAGGGCGCCTTCACCTTCGTCCAATCGCCTGACGGCGGCAGCTTCATGGGCCGCTTCGATGCCGCCACCGCCGAATGGTGGACAGGTGTGCGCGTCAGCGCCGTCGAGGACGTCCGTGTCGACCAGTCGAGCCCGATGAGCACCATGCGCTCGTTCCTGCAGACGATGAACGAGAGCGGCGCCGACAATGTGCCGCGCGCCACCGGCGGCGGCATGGGTCTTGCCGGTCTGGCAGCGGGTCTCGTCGACGTCACCGAGGCCGACCGCGGCGGCCTCAACATGCCCGATTACACCAAGCTTCTGTTCACCGTCATCGACAACGCGACGTTCCGTCTGTGGAGCCTGCCGCATGATGCGATTTCCGGCGACGAGGTGACGTCGACGCTGCCGCAATACGGCACCAGGATCTCCTTCGACGTCACTTTTCGCCGCAAGAATGGCGACTGGTTCATCGTCGGGCCGCCACTTGGCCAGCTCCAGGCCAAGCTCGCCGAATTCCAGGAAGCGCGTGGCGAAGCCGTCGACATGGTCGACGATCCGAGCAGGCTCGCCTCGCCGCGCGACACGTTCAAGGTACTGTTGAGCGGCCTCACCGAAGCCGGCGACCCGGCCCAGGCGGCGCTCGACCTGCGCAACTACAGTCAGGCGGTGCGTGGCGACGAGGCGTTCCTGCTTGAGCGCTATCTCAAAAAGGTCATCGACCGCATCGGCTACGTCTATTGGCAGGAGATCCCCGACGATCCGAAGAGCAACACCCCCTTCGTCTATTTCGAGCATCCCGCCGGCAACATCGTCATCGGCCCGGTCGAGACTGAGAAGGGCAAGATCTGGCAGTTCACGCCCGAGACGCTCGCCCACATCCGCGCGCTCTACGCCGATGTCGAAGACGTGCCGGTGGCGCCGGAATTCGCCGCCTTCGCCAGCACCGACCCGTTCTTCATCGCCCGTGGCCTCGCCCGCGAGATCAGCCCCGGCCTGCTCACCCGCGCCGGCCCGATGGAGCGCTGGCAATGGTCGATGCTCGGCCTTGCCGCACTGGCCGGCATCGTCTTCGGTTTCATCGCCAATGCGCTGATTTCCTTGTTTGTGCGAAGGACGGACAGCCCTGCCTTCTTCCGCATCGTCGAATGGGCGGTGCGCTCGATCGTGCTTGGCTTCTTCCTGCTGTTGACGCTGCGCCCGCTCGGTCTGCCGCAAGTGGTCGCCGCCCCGGTCAAGGCAATCGCCTGGAGCCTGGTCGTGATTGGCGCCGTGCCGGTGGTCTGGCACCTGATCGGCAAGGTCGCCGACCATTACCGTGGATTGTGGCAGGTGCCCGGCTATCACGACACGCTGATTTCGCTGTCCACCGGCGTGGCGCGCGTCGCCGTGCTGGTCGTCGCCTTCCTGCTGCTGGCCGAAGTGCTCGCCATCCCCTACGAAGGCGTCATTGCCGGTCTCGGCATCGGCGGTTTGGCGGTGGCGCTGGCCGCGCAGCCGACGCTGCAGAACTTCCTCTCCGGCCTGACGCTCTATGCCGATCGGCCGGTCAGCGTCGGCGACTTCTGCAAGTTTGGCGACCAGTCCGGGACGATCGAGCATATCGGCATGCGCTCCACCCGCATCCGGTCGCTCGACCGCACGATCATCTCGGTGCCGAACTCGGATTTCGCCGGCATGCAGATCGAGAACTACGCGCATCGCGATCGCACCCGGTTCGCGACGACGCTGCAGCTGCGCTACGAAACGACGCCCGATCAGCTACGTTACGTCCTGGCCGAGCTGCGCAAGCTGCTGATTGCCCATCCGCGCGTCATCGATGAGCCGTGCCGCGTGCGCTTTGCCGGCTTCGGCGCCTATTCGCTCGACATCGACGTGTTCACCTACGTCAAAACCGCCGACGTGGCCGAGTTCCAAGCCATCCGCGAGGACATCCTGCTGTCCATGATCAACATCATGGATGATGCCGGCGCGCAGTTCGCCTTCCCTTCGTCACTGGAATACAGAGCCACCGACCTTCCGGTCGACGACGAAAAACGCATCGCCGCGGAGAAAAGGGTCAGCGATTGGCGCGAGACGGAAAACCTGCCTTTCCCCGACTTCAGCCAGATCGACAAATTCGCCCTCAACAACACACTTGCCTACCCGCCTGAGGGCTCGGCGCATTATCGCGAGACAGAGCCCGATCCGGACTCGACCGAGGCAAAGGCGACGCTGGAGAAGGTGCGCTGGAGCCTGCCTTGGAAAAAGGGGAACTAGTGCGAAGCGCGGAAACTGCTGATCTCCCCCCTTGAGGGGGAGATGTCGCTGAAAGCGACAGAGGGGGTCGCCGCGCGTGGAGTGCCAACTTCGTCTTCCTCGATATGCCGGACCGCGTCGCGCCAACCGAACCGACCCCCTCTGGCCTGCCGGCCATCTCCCCCTCAAGGGGGGAGATCAGCAGGCCCCAAAAGCTCAGCTCTTGTTGGCGGCCAGCACCAGCACCGGCTTTTCGCGGTAGAGGTTGGGGAACAGCCGCTTCAGGTTCTCGACCTTGGGCAAATCGTTGTAGACGATATAGGGGTAGGTCGGGTTGAGCGTCAGAAAGTCCTGGTGATAGTCCTCGGCCGGATAGAAGGTCTTGCCGGTCTCCAGCGTCGTCACGATCGGCTTGGGAAACACCTTGGCCTTGTCGAGCTGGGCGATGTAGCTTTCGGCGATCTTTTTCTGCGTGTCGTTTTCGGCAAAGATCGTCGAACGGTACTGGGTGCCGCTGTCCGGACCCTGGTAGTTCAATTGCGTCGGGTTGTGCGCCACCGAGAAATACACCTGCAGCAGCTGGCCGTAGGTCACCTTGGACGGCTCGTAGGTGATCTCGACGGATTCGGCATGGCCCGTCCGGCTGGTGCCGACCATTTCATAGACGGCCGTGTCCTTGTCGCCGCCGGCATAGCCGGAAACGGCGCTGGTAACGCCCTTGACGTGCTGGTACACGCCTTGCACACCCCAGAAGCAGCCGCCGGCGAAGACCGCCTTTTCGGTGCCGGCGGTGGCCTTCTCGTCCATTGCCGGCGGCGGGATCACCACCGCGTCTTCGGCCGAAACTGCCGGCGTCTGCCAGAATACGGCCGCGGCGGCCGTGACGATGAGCGTGGCAAGTGCTGCTTTTGCGAAAATCGACGATCGTTTCACGACTCCGGTCATGTCTGATCTCCCATGATGCTGGTTTGGATTATACGACGGATAGGTCCGCCGGGCTCTCACATTGCTGTGCGCATCGCCTATTTGGCCGGAGCCATGGCATCGCAGGCCTTGGTCGCTTCGGCTTTCTTCATGGCGTCCGTCTCGGCGGCGGCCTTGTTCATGCAGTCGGCCTTCATCGGATCGCCCGCCCTCATCGCGGTCGTGGCCATCGCGTCAGCGGCCATGGCGCCGGCCGGCTTCATGGCATCCGTTGCCGGCTTCATGGCGTTTGTCGCCATCGCCGGCTTCATCGCATCTTCGGCCCGTGCAGCGCCTCCCGCAAACAGCGCCGTCGAGCAAAGTGCGAAGGCGAGTGCCGGCAGGGTCGGGCGATTGGTCAAACGATTGGTCATGATGATCTCCTAGGGTTTGGCAGGGGTTGACGGCATGCGGCGGCGCCGCTGCGCGTTGTGAAAATTTCGGCAGGGTTTCTAGTTCGTAGCGGCAGCAAGGATCGGCCCGCCGCCCGGCACCTGCACCAGCACCGCTGTGCTGAGGCCGCCCGTCGCCGCCGGCAGCGGCAGTGCGGTGGCGTCGCCGGTCCAACTGCCCAGCCTGGTCAGCGAATGCACGACGTTGGCGTGCGGCAGCGTGCGGCCGGTGTTTTCGCCGCGCGCCACCGGCACGTCGACGATGCCCTTGCCGTAACGCACCAGCCAGACGTCGGCCTTGCCGCCGGGCACCGGACCGGCGCCGATGCTGACCTTTCCGCCGGCGAGCGACAGCGAAGGTCCGTCACCGTGGCCGCCGCTCGAAATCAGCTGCTCGATCTCGCCCGGCCTGGCGCCGACGGCATCGGCCCTGCCATTGACCACCACTTGCGGCGTGAACGGGCCGGAACGGCCGAGCGACGGTTCATAGCGGACCTGGCGCTGCGTGAATTCTTCTTTGCCGAATGTGTCCTTCCAGCCGAGATAGTCCCAGTAGGTGACGTTGAAGGACAGCGCCAGCACGCCGGGCCGGTCCTTGACCTTGATCAGATTGGCGTTGGCCGGCGGACAGGACGAGCAGCCCTGGCTGGTGAACAGCTCGACGACGGTCAGCGTCTCGCCGGCGGCCGCGCTGGTTGCCGACAGCACAGTCGCGGAAAACAGTGCCGCGGCGAGCCCCATCAGGGCTGTGCTGCGTTTCGCTGTCGATCCGGGCATCGCATTTCTCCTGCGCAGACATCGTGTCATGTCCACACTTCGCCGCCGACGCACGCTTCGTTACAGCATCACCGCTTCGTGATCGTTCGCAGCTCTCCCACAGGGGGCGAAGGGAAGACGGTCGCTCGCAACCAACACGCCACCCGGTGTGACCGGGGCGGCGGTGTGATGGACGGGTAGCCTAAGCGGGCCGATATGCCCTCGCACTCAGCTGCGGCGGCCTATTGTGTCAACAGCGTTTCCGATGCCCGCTGATTGAAGGCGCATTTGCCGGTTACTGTGTAGAAAAAGTCCGCGTTGGAATCGGTGATGGTCGGAGATGTCGGCACCGACGATCCCCCGTCTTCCCACGCTTGTGTGCTGGTCTGGCCGCACGGCACCAGCGTAAAGATATCGACCGTTTGGCCACTGGCGATCTCGAGGCCGTTCGCGTAGAGGCGGTTCGATGTTGCCGGATCGTTCGATTTGAGCACCGTTGGATTGCCTGACGGGACATCCATCTGCAGATATAGCTGGTCCATCTGGCTGACGTCGATCACCGCGCCGGCACCGGTCGCGGGATACATTGTGTTGACACAGGTGGTCGCGTATTTCCTGCCGTATGAGTCGGTCTGGACGATCGTGGTGCTAGGCAAGCCGTAGAAGCTGAGCACCGTGGTGGTCGTACATACCTGCTGCTGGACCATAGTGATCGTCGCTCCGTTGATCGTGGAGACGGTCGCCGTGCCATAGCCTTTCGGATCGCCATAACCGTTGTATGTGTAGGTGATCTTCATCAGCTTGTTGGCCACCGTGTCCCCGAATTTGGTGCCGTAGAGCGTCATTGTCTTGCCCCACCAGCCCGAGACCTTGGTCACCTTGAACGTGGCTTGCACCAACGCCGGCCGCTTTGTCACTGCCGACGCAACGCCGATCTGAACCGTGTTGATCCTGGCGATCTGCATGAAATTCGTCGGCATGGCAAAGCCGGCCGAAGCCTTGATGCTGGCGGCGCCGTCGGTGGCGACGACGAAGCTGTCGAGCTTGGCCGTGCCTTGCCCGCCATTGGCCAGGTATGCCTCCTGCAGTTTTACCTGGCGGTCCGCCAGCGAGGTGTCCGTCGCAAGCGTCGTGATCGACAGCGACGCTGCATCGAGGGCGTTCTGCATCGATGCCCTGGTTGAAACCGCAGAGGTATAGTCGGTGGAAAAACCCAATGCGGCAACCATCGGGATAAGCATGATGGCGAGCAATGGCGCGAACGAGCCGCTCACCGATCTGAGAAGTTTGCGTGCTGACAGCGGCATTCCGATCCCCCCGAAACGGCGATAGACCGGTGGGTTATCACGCCGGGCGCAAACTATGCTCTAATCTCATGGATCAAAGTTTAACGACTTTGCCGCCCCGCCGCCGCACCCGCGTCCCGCCGCTTGCCGATGTACCGTGCCCCTGCTAAAGCGCGCCGCATGACCACGCCGATCAAGAACATCCGCAACTTCTCCATCGTTGCCCATATCGACCATGGCAAATCCACGCTTGCCGACCGGCTGATTCAGTCGACCGGCGGGCTGGAGCTGCGCGACATGAAGGAGCAGGTGCTGGACTCGATGGACATCGAGCGCGAGCGCGGCATCACCATCAAGGCGCAGACGGTGCGGCTGAAATACCGCGCCAACAATGGACAGGACTATGTCCTCAACCTGATCGACACGCCCGGCCATGTCGACTTCGCCTATGAAGTGTCGCGCTCGCTCGCCGCCTGCGAAGGTTCGCTGCTGGTCGTCGACGCCTCGCAAGGCGTCGAGGCGCAGACGCTGGCCAATGTCTACCAGGCGATCGACAACAACCACGAAATCGTCGTGGTGCTGAACAAGGTCGACCTGCCCGCCGCCGAGCCCGAGCGCATCCGCGAACAGGTCGAGGAGGTGATCGGCATCGACGCCTCCAACGCCGTACTGATCTCGGCCAAGACCGGGCTCGGCATCCCCGACGTGCTGGAAGCCATCGTCAACGATCTGCCGCCACCGCGCGAGGGCGACGTCACGGCCCCGCTGAAGGCGATGCTGGTCGACAGCTGGTACGACGCCTATCTCGGCGTCATCGTGCTGGTCCGCATCATCGACGGCGTCTTGAAGAAGGGCCAGACCATCCGCATGATGGGTACCGGCGCCAGGTACCTGGTCGAGCGCACCGGCGTCTTTACGCCCGCCCGCATCAATGTCGACGAGCTCGGCCCCGGCGAGTTCGGTTTCTTCACCGGCTCGATCAAGGAGGTTGCCGACACTCGCGTCGGCGACACCATCACCGAGGACAAGCGCCCGACGGCACAAGCCCTGCCCGGCTTCAAGCCGGCGCAGCCGGTGGTGTTCTGCGGCCTGTTCCCGGTCGACGCCGCCGATTTCGAGGATCTGCGCGCCGCCGTCGGCAAGCTGCGCCTCAACGACGCCTCCTTCTCCTTTGAAATGGAAACCAGCGCCGCACTCGGCTTCGGCTATCGCTGCGGCTTCCTTGGCCTGCTGCATCTTGAAATCATCCAGGAGCGGCTGGAGCGCGAGTTCAATCTCGACCTCCTCGCCACCGCGCCTAGCGTCGTCTACCGCCTGCTGTTGAACGACGGCTCTGTCAAGGAACTGCACAACCCGGCCGACATGCCCGACGTGGTCAAGATTGCGGCCATCGAGGAGCCATGGATCCGCGCCACTATCCTCACCCCCGACGACTATCTCGGCGGTATCCTGAAACTCTGCCAGGACCGGCGCGGCATTCAGGCCGACCTCTCCTATGTCGGCAAGCGCGCCATGCTGATCTACGATCTGCCGCTCAACGAGGTGGTCTTCGACTTCTACGACCGGCTGAAGTCGATCTCCAAGGGCTACGCCTCCTTCGACTATCATTTGACCGACTACAAGGAAGGCGACCTGGTGAAAATGTCGATCCTGGTCAATGAGGAGCCGGTCGACGCGCTGTCGATGCTTGTCCACCGCACGGCGGCGGAAAAGCGCGGCCGCCAGATGTGCGAGAAGCTGAAGGAGCTGATCCCGCATCATCTGTTCAAGATCCCGATCCAGGCGGCGATCGGCGGCAAGGTCATCGCCCGCGAGACTATCTCGGCGCTGCGCAAGGACGTCACCGCCAAATGCTACGGCGGCGACGTCTCACGCAAACGCAAGCTGCTCGACAAGCAGAAAGAGGGCAAGAAGCGGATGCGGCAGTTCGGCAAGGTGGACATCCCGCAGGAGGCGTTTATCCAGGCGCTGAAGATGGGGGATTGAGAAGCCGGTTGGCGCGCACAGCGCGCCAAGCCATCGATCCAGTGAATCGATGGCAGGCTTCGAAAGCGGGGGAGCTGCCGGAAGCAGTGGGCCCCCGCCAGCGCGGCGCTGAAGCTGCATGGTGGAGCATGGTGGAGATTGGGCAGAAGAGTGCGACAGGTCAGCAAGCTGGATACGCGCCGGCCATTGCGACCCTTCAGGACAGCGGACCATCATTGGAGAATGCCCCATCCCGAAGTATCCTCGCGTCGGCTTGGGGAGACATCAATGCGTTCCACCTTGGACACCATTGCCGCGATCGGCCTCGCCATCGGCGGCGCTCTGGGCCTCGCCGGCACCTTCGTCGAGAGCGCGCCACTCCGCGAAACGCTCTGGACGATCGACGGCGTGGCGCTCGTGGTGGCGACGGCGCTGCTGACGATGAAGTATCAGCGGCTGGACAATGACTGCGTGGCCGCCGGATTTCTGACCTTTCTCGCCGGCGAGAGCCTGCTGCTCGCCGGCAATGCGGCCGGGCTTGAGGCCAGCGTGCCCTCCTATGTCGGCGGTATCTCGCTTTGGGCGGCGGCGCTGGTCATGGTCAGCGCGCCGAAAACCTTCGCGGTGTGGATGCGGCTTACCGCTGTCGTGGCGGCTGTGCTGTTCGTCGTGTCGGCCGGCCTGATCCTGTGGGGTGCGCCTTTGCTGCCGACCTCGGCGCCGCTGCCCGCTGCCGGATATCCCTTCCTGGTGCTTACATTCATCGGCTGGATCTGGTTACTGCTGAAGCCTGGCCGGTGAGGCGAGTCGGACCGCCCCCTCTCCGGCCGCTTCGCGGCTCCCCCACTTTGTGGGGGCGAGGAACCCAGGTCTTGTGAGGCTTCGGCGATTGGCATTTCCTCGCCCCACGAAGTGGGGAGAGGTGGTTTGCGAAGCAAACCGGAGAGGGGTCTTCCTTGGCAACGCTGCGCCTTTCGCGATGTGCAAATGGCGCACCCCCTTCCACCCATCCCGCCGCCATGCCATGTTCCCCTCGCGGCCGGGCAGGCCGTGTCGTTCCGGGGGGAAATCATCATGTCGTCCTACGCTTTCGTGCGCCGCGCTGCCGCGTCGCTGTTCATTGTCACGCTGTTTGCGCCCGTCGCGCATGCCGGCGATGTCACCTTCGAGATCAAGAACAGCCATCCGAACGCCATGCGCGTCGAGCTCTACAGCCAGGACCGCGATCATGTCTGGCCGGGCAACAATCAGGATTACTATCTCAACGACGGCGAGACCAAGGCAATCCCGCTGTCCTGCAGTGACGGCGAATCGATCTGCTACGGCGCCTGGGTCGATGGCGACGAGAATACCTATTGGGGCGTCGGCCCCGGCAATACGGAAAAGTGCGACGATTGCTGCTACACCTGCAGTGGCGGCGAGACCGAGGAAATCGATCTGGTGCCGAATTTCAAAGCTGAAACAAAAAACCCGCCTCGGCAGGCGGGTCGTTGGAGCCAATTGGCACCATACGCAAGTTAGTAGCATAGCTGCCGGCACAAAGCAAGAACAAAATGTGGTGCTGCGAGCAAAAAAATGGGAATTCCCTTAGCGCCGCGCCCGAGGTCGGCCCTCACGAGGGGGAGAATGCTGCCTTGACGTCGTCCTGACTGTCGCCATAGCGTAGTCCGACAGGAGACCCACCCATGGCAGTGGTCGAAGGCGAGAAGATCGACATCGGCTTTTCGGGAAAACGTTGCATCCATTCGCGCAACTGCGTGCTTGGCGATCCGCATGTTTTCGTGCCCAACGCGCCCGGCCAGTGGATCCATCCGGATGCGGCCAGCGTCGAGAAGATTGTGGCGCTCGCCGAAGCCTGCCCGTCCGGCGCCATCACCTATGTCCGCAAGGATGGCGGGCCGCAGGAACAGCCGCCGGTGGTCAACATTGTGCGCATAAGGGAAAACGGTCCGCTTGCCGTCCATGCCGAGATCGTGTTGGGCGGCGAAACGTTTTACCGCGCCACGCTGTGCCGCTGCGGCGCCTCGGAAAACAAGCCGTTCTGCGATGGCAGCCACGCCAAGGCTGGCTTCATCGCCACCGGCGAGCCGGCGCTGAAGGACACGCCGGCGCTGGAGGTGCGGAATGGCCCGCTGACCGTCACACCGACGACCAACGGCCCGCTCAAGCTCGAAGGCAATGTCGAAATCGTCACCGGCACCGGCCACACGGTCGACCGCACGCAACGCACCTTCCTCTGCCGCTGCGGCCACTCCGCCAACAAGCCGTTCTGCGATGGCTCGCACAAGCGCGTGGGGTTTGTGGGGTAGGGGCCGCCGCTATCTCCCTCCTTGAGGGGGAGATGTCGCCGAAGGCGACAGAGGGGGTCGGTGCGTCCTGACGCCAACGCCATCGCGGCCAGAGAATGCCGGCGCTCCACGCGAGACGACCCCCTCTGGCCTGCCGGCCATCTCCCCCTCGAGGGGGGAGATTACGCTGCCTTGGCCCAGCGCTCGTGCCTTTATCGGCCCGTTCATATCCGCTAAGGGGCGGAGACGAATTCTCCGGACCCAAATATGACCGCCAAGCCCAAACCCTCACCCCTGTTCCTCGGCATCGACACCGGCGGCACCTATACCGACGCCGTGCTGTGGTCGGAGGCCGGCGGGCCAAGCGGCAAGGTGCTGGCCAAGGCCAAGGCGCTGACCACGCGGCATGATCTGGCGGTCGGCATCTCCGGCGCGGTCGATGCGGTGCTCGAAATGGCCGGCACCGACCCGGCAGCGATCAAACTGGTATCTATGTCGACGACGCTAGCCACCAACGCGCTGGTCGAGGGCCAGGGCGGCCGCGTGGCGCTGGTGATGATCGGCTTTGCCGAGGGCGACCTTGCCCGCGACGGGCTGAAGGCGGCGCTTGGCACCGACCCGGTGGTGTTCTGCCCCGGCGGCCACGATGTCCACGGCAATGCGGCAAAGCTCGATCTGTCCGGGCTGGAGGCAGCTTTGCCGGAACTGGAAAAGTCGGTGTCCGGCTTTGCCGTCTGCGCCTATTTCGCCACCCGCAACCCGGCGCATGAGCTAAGCGCGCGGAACCTGATCCGCGACAGGACCGGCCTGCCGGTCACCGCCAGCCACGAACTGTCGGCCAAGCTCGGCGGCCCGCGCCGGGCGCTGACGACATTGCTCAACGCCAGGCTGATCTCGATGATCGACCGGCTGGTCGCGGCAACGGAAGGCTTTTTGGCCGCGCGCAACATTGCCGCCCCGCTGATGGTGGTGCGCGGCGACGGCGCTCTGGTCTCGGCTGCCTTTGCCCGCCAGCGGCCGATCGAGACCATCCTGTCCGGCCCGGCCGCCAGCCTCGTCGGTGCCCGCCACATGACCGGCCTCGACGATGCCGTGGTCTCCGATATCGGCGGCACCACCACCGATGTCGCCGTGCTCGACAAGGGCCGGCCGCGGCTTGATCCGGAAGGCGCCACCGTCGGCGGTTTCCGCACCATGGTCGAGGCCGTCGCCATGCGCACTTTTGGGCTCGGCGGCGATTCCGAAGTGGCGCTGGAGGACGGCGCGCTCAGCCCGAAGATCCTGCTCGGCCCGCGCCGCCTGGTGCCGCTGGCGCTGGCCGGCTTGATGCATGGCGAGGCCGTCACATCAGAGCTCGAACGCCAGCTGCGCGCGCCCAACCCCGGCCGCATGGATGGTCGGCTGGCGGTGCGCACCGGCGTGCCGGAGCGGCTGGCGGCCGGACTGACCGGTGCCGAAGCCAAGCTTTACGAGCTGATCGGTGCTGTGCCGCAGGCTCTAGACAGATTGCTGACCTCGAACGCCCAGAACGCCACCTTGAACCGGCTGGTGTCGCGCGGGCTGGTGCATGTCGCCGGCTTCACGCCGTCGGATGCGGCGCATGTGCTGGGCAGGCAGGCCAATTGGGATGCGGCCGCGGCGCGTCTGGGTGCCGAGCTGTTCGCGCGCAGGCGCGACGGCCGCGGCCAGTTCATCGCCGCCTCGCCGGAGGCGATCTCGGAACGGGTGCTGACCGCGCTGACCCGCCTGTCGGCCGAAGTCATCCTCGAAACCGCCTTTGCCGAGGACGGGCTGGATGGCGCTGCGACCGTCGCCCATGCCCTGGTCCAGCGCGCCGTCGACGCGCATCCCGGCATCGCCCGCTTGAGCGTCGCGCTCGACCGTCCGGTGATCGGCCTCGGCGCCTCGGCGCCGCTGCATTATGCCGGTCTGGCCGAGCTGGTCGGCAATCGATGCGTGGTGCCGCAGGATACCGATGTCGCCAACGCGCTCGGCGCCGTCGTCGGCCAGGTCCGGGTATCGGCCGAGGCGCGGGTCAGCCAGCCCAAGGAAGGGCTATTCCGCGTCGCCTCAGGCGAAAGCGTGCGCGATTTCAACGACGAGGCGGCGGCAATCGCCGCGGCGGAGAAGGATGTGCGGGCGATTGCCGCCGGGCGGGCGAAGGACGCCGGCACCGACAGCGCCGAGATCGAAATCGCCAGCGAATACCGCGTCTCCACCGTAGAGGGCCAGCGCATGTTCATCGAGGCGCACGTCGTGGCGGTGGCGTCGGGACGGCCAAGGATTGCGGTGTGAGCGCGTAATCGCCCTCCTCAAGGGGGAGATCGGCAGCGAAAACGCCCTACCTTCACCCTGAGCTGAATTGACCCTGCCACCGTGACATGCCAAAGGCCCGGCCTAGCCTTTCGTCTGGAGAAGCCCTGATGACCGATCGCGTCGAGATCGCCGGATTGCGGATTGCCCGCGAGCTTCATGATTTCGTCGTGAACGAGGCGCTGCCGGGCACCGGCATTGAAGCGGAGGCATTCTGGAGCGGTTTTTCGGCGATCGTCCATGATCTCTCGCCAAAAAATCGGGCGCTGCTCGAAAAGCGCGATGCCATGCAGGACAAACTCGACCGCTGGTATCGCGACAATGGCGCGCCCGTCGACATGGAGGCCTACACGAGCTTCCTGCGCGAGATCGGCTATCTCCTGCCCGAGGGGCCGGCGTTCAGCGTGACCACCGAAAATGTCGACCCGGAAATCGCTTTGGTTGCCGGGCCGCAGTTGGTGGTGCCGGTGATGAACGCGCGTTATGCGCTGAATGCTGCCAATGCGCGCTGGGGCTCGCTGTACGATGCGCTCTACGGAACCGACGTCATCCCGGAGACGGACGGCGCCGAGCGAGGCAACAAATTCAATCCGGCGCGCGGCGCCAAGGTCGTCGCCTGGGTGAAAAGCTTCTTCGACGAGGCGGTGCCGCTCACGACAGGCAAATGGGCCGGCGTCAACGGGCTTTCGGTCGCCAACGGCATGTTGCGGCTCGGCGAGGGTGCCGGCGCCACCACGCTTGCCGACCTCAGACAGTTTGCCGGCTATCGCGGCGATGCCGCCGACCCTGAAGCCGTGCTGCTCACCAAGAACGGCCTGCACATCGAAATCGTCATCGACCGCAACAACCAGATCGGCCGCACCGATCCGGCCGGCATTGCCGATGTCGTGCTGGAATCGGCACTGACCACCATCCAGGACTGCGAGGATTCGATCGCCGCAGTGGATGCGCAGGACAAGGTGCTGGTCTACCGCAACTGGCTCGGCCTGATGAAGGGCGACTTGGCGGAGGAGATCACCAAGGCCGGCAAGAGCTTTGTCCGCAGGCTCAACCCCGACCGCACCTATACCGCGCCCGATGGCGGCACGCTGACCTTGCCCGGCCGCTCGCTGATGCTGGTCAGGAATGTCGGCCACCTTATGACCAATCCGGCGATATCGGACCGCGACGGCAACGAGGTGCCGGAAGGCATCATGGATGCGGCGCTGACGGCGCTGATCGCGCTGCATGACATCGGCGTGAACGGGCGCCGCGCCAATTCTCGCGCCGGCTCGATGTACATCGTAAAGCCCAAGATGCACGGGCCCGACGAAGTTGCCTTCGCCGTCGAGATTTTCGACCGCGTCGAGGCGCTGCTCGGCGTGCCCAAAAACACCATCAAGATGGGCATCATGGACGAGGAGCGGCGCACCACCGTCAACCTCAAGGAGGCGATCCGCGCCGCGAAAGAACGCGTCGTCTTCATCAACACCGGCTTCCTCGATCGCACCGGCGACGAGATCCACACCTCGATGGAAGCCGGCCCGATGATCCGTAAGGGCGACATGAAGCAGGCCGCCTGGATCGCCGCCTACGAAGCCTGGAACGTCGACATCGGGCTGGAATGTGGGTTGGCCGGCCACGCCCAGATAGGCAAAGGCATGTGGGCGATGCCCGACCTTATGGCGGCGATGCTGGCCGAGAAAATCGCGCATCCCAAGGCCGGCGCCAACACCGCCTGGGTGCCGTCGCCGACGGCGGCGACGCTGCACGCCACCCATTATCACAAGGTCGACGTCCATGCCGTGCAAGCGGCGCTGAAGAGCCGGCCCAAGGCAAAACTCGACGACATCTTGTCGGTGCCGGTCGCTGTGCGGCCGAACTGGTCGCCAGAAGACATCCAGAAGGAGCTCGACAACAATGCGCAAGGCATTCTGGGCTATGTCATGCGCTGGATCGACCAGGGCGTCGGCTGTTCGAAAGTGCCTGACATAAACGACGTCGGTCTGATGGAGGACCGCGCCACGCTGCGCATCTCCTCGCAGCACATCGCCAACTGGCTGCATCACCGCGTCTGCACGCCCGAGCAGGTCATGGAGACGATGAAACGCATGGCGGCGATCGTCGACCGCCAGAACCAAGGCGATCCGCTCTACCGGCCGATGGCGCCGGATTTCGACAAGTCCATCGCCTTCCTCGCCGCCTGCGACCTGGTCTTCAAAGGCCGCATCCAGCCCAACGGCTACACCGAGCCAGTGCTGCACGCACGGCGGCTGGAGCTGAAGACGCGGGAGCGGGCGGGATAAAACCTATGACAGTCGGGCTATAAGCTGTTGCGGATCGCCAAGCATTAAATGTTTTCACAATTCACTGTAGGGTGGAGGCTTGATTGGCTATTACGATTTGCTCCGCAGATAGCGTGCGAGCGGATTCGCGAGGGGCGAATGAGCAAAAACAAGTCTGAACTAAACGTCAGAAAAGTCTTTGTATCGATATTAGTTATTTGGGGGGCATTGCTACTCGACTCGCTGCCGATCCAAGCTGCAGAAGAGGTGCCGTTAGCTGTGCCTCTGATAAAATTGGAATACCCGGGAAATCCACCCAATATCCGGATGCTGTATGTTAAGGTGCTGTCCCTCGGTAACCGAAAAATAAATCAACCACTCTTATTGGATACCGGATCCAGTGGCATGACGATCGACTGTGCTTCTGTGCTTCCTAAGAAGCTGTGTTCCGTCGAAGGAATAAAAATCACGAAAGATCTGGAACTAGATGGGATAACCGTTACCACCCAAAAAGCCGTCATGAAGTACGGAACCTACGATGAGTACGGAAATGTTGCGTTGGCTCAAGTGACTTTCGGCTCCCGAGGCGCTTCTGTTTCCACCGAGGCATCCATCCCCTTCCTTATTCGATACAAGAAAGTTAGACGCAGCACAGGTGAAATTGTCGGCGGCCGGCTCTGGCCAAAGGGCATTTTTGGCATTTCCCCTATTGGAGGCGGCGGACCAAATCGAATGCTGAAATCCCCAATGGATGCCGTGAGCCCCAAAAGTGGTTTGCGAAAGGGGTATTATCTCTCTTCGATTGGGACCGATTGGAGAGCTTGCACGAACGAGGATGCGAATTGCCCGGTGGTTAAGGCGCTTCACATTGGGATATCGGACAGCGTGAAAAGCGGGTTCAATATGAATAAATGGAAAACCGCCAGCGATCGCTATGACTTCCCAACCATAGGTTCATGTATCTTGTTGAAAGAAAAAACAACTTGCCGGCCAACGCTTTACGACACGGGAAATTCCACAATCGTAATAGCGGACAACCCGCCAAAAGATTCAAGCGGATCCATGGATATCGGTACCAGAGTCGCCGTAAAAATCGCGATGCTGGGGGAGTGGAAATTCGACACATCATACGGATCCGAGTTGGAATTCTCTCCAACGATCGGCCACAACATCATTGGCATACGATATTTTGAAACGAATAGTTTACTTGTTGACCTCGAAGCGAAAGAGATCGGAATCCGCATCGGCAACTGACCGGAGCTCTTCATCCTGTTCGGCCGCAGGACGGCCGCGTCTACGCCGCCTGCGCCATCCGTTCCGAACTCATGCGATAGGAAATCGCTTCGGCCAGATGGATGCGGCCGACCGTCTCGCTGGCCTCGAGATCGGCCAGGGTCCGCGCCACCTTCAAGACGCGGTGATAGGCTCGTGCGGAAAAGCCGAGCTTTTCGCTGGCGTCCCTGAGCAGCGACAGGCCGGCGGCATCGGGCATGGCGATCTCCTCGATGACTGACGGCGAGCAATGGGCGTTGGTGGTGGCGGTCGCGCCGAGCCGCTCGAAGCGCTCGCGCTGGATCGTACGGGCGCGGGCAACACGTAGTGCGACGGCGGCACTTTTCTCGGCCCGGTCCGGCCGGATCAGATCGCTGGCCGAGACCGCCGGCACCTCGATCCTGAGATCGATACGGTCGAGCAGCGGGCCGGAAATGCGCGCCTGGTAGTCGGTGCGGCAGCGATCGCCGCGCAGGCAGCGATAGCCCGGCTCGCCGGCCATGCCGCAACGGCACGGGTTCATCGCCGCGACCAGCTGGATACGCGCCGGATAGGTGACGCGATGATTGGCGCGCGCAATCATGCAGTCGCCGGTCTCGAGCGGCTGGCGCAGTGCATCGAGCGCCTGCGGCGAGAATTCGGGGAACTCGTCGAGGAACAGCACGCCGTGATGGGCAAGCGAGGCCTCGCCCGGCCGCACGCGCAGACCGCCGCCGACCATCGCCGCCATCGAGGCCGAATGATGCGGCGCGCGGAACGGCCGCCGGTCGGTGAGTTTTCCTTCGCCGAGTTCGCCGGCCACCGAGGCGATCATCGAGACTTCGAGCAATTCCTTGGGCGCCAGCGGCGGCAGGATCGACGGCAGCCGCTGCGCCAGCATCGACTTTCCCGACCCCGGCGGTCCGACCATCAAAAGATTGTGGCCGCCGGCGGCCGCCACCTCCAGCGCCCGCTTGGCGGTCTCCTGGCCCTTGATGTCGGCGAGGTCGGGCAGGTCGCGCGCCGCGGCATGGATGCCGGCTTCCGGCCGCGACAGAACCTGCGTGCCGCGAAAATGATTGGCGATGGCGATCAGGCTGCGCGGCGCCAATATGTCGAAATCCTTGCCGGCCCAGGCCGCTTCCGGCCCGCAGGCGAACGGGCAGATCAAGCCCTTGCCTTCGGCGTTGGCACCGATTGCCGCCGGCAGCGCGCCGGCCACCGCGGCAATGGTTCCGTCGAGCGACAATTCGCCAAGCACGACATAGCCGGCCAGCATGTCGCCCGGAATGGCGCCGAGCGCCGCCATCAGCCCGAGCGCGATCGGCAGATCGTAGTGGCTGCCTTCCTTGGGCAGGTCGGCGGGCGCCAGATTGACGGTGACCTTCTTCGACGGCATCGACAGGCCGGATGCATGCAGCGCTGCCTGCACCCGCTCGCGGCTTTCGGCGACAGCCTTGTCGGCCAGCCCGACGATGTGCATGTTGACCTTGCCCGGCGCGATCATCACCTGCACGTCGACCGGCACGGCCTCGATGCCCTGGAAAGCAACCGTGCGAACCCGCGCCACCATGTCTTCACCCCGGATGCAGGCTTTGCCCCAAGCCTTTGCGATCATGCCGCGAACGGCGTCACCGGAGACAACCACAGATTTCCGGCGAAGGCAAGAACATTTGGGGAACAGCTGAGCGCCACGGCTGCAATGGTCCGGAACGCGGCCGCTTCCAGAAGCAATGTACGCTAGTTGCGCTTCTCCTCCACGGCATCCCAGAACAGGCTGGCGATGTCGGCGCCGCCGAAGCGCTGCACTTCGCGTATGCCGGTCGGTGAGGTCACGTTGATCTCGGTCATGTAGTCGCCGATGACGTCGATGCCGACGAGGATGAAGCCGCGCTCCTTCAGCGCGGGGCCGATGCGGGCACAGATCTCGCGTTCGCGTTCCGTCAATTCGGTCTTTTCGGCGCGGCCGCCGACATGCATGTTGGAGCGCGAATCATGCTCGGCCGGCACGCGGTTGATGGCGCCGACAGGCTCGCCGTCAATCAGGATGATGCGCTTGTCGCCACCCCGCACCTCCTTGAGGTAGCGCTGCACGATGTAGGGTTCGCGGAACAACTGGCCGAACATTTCGAGCAGCGAGGCGAGGTTGCGGTCGGCCTCGTGCAGGTGAAAGATGCCGGCGCCGCCATTGCCGTAGAGCGGCTTGACGATGATATCGCCGAACTCCTTGCGAAAGGCGGCGACCTCGAGCGGGTCCTTGGTGATCAGCGTGTCCGGCATCAGGTCGGGAAATTCGGTGACGAAGATCTTTTCCGGGCTGTTGCGCACCCAGGCCGGGTCGTTGACCACCAGCGTCTTCGGATGGATGCGCTCGAGGATATGCGTGGTGGTGATGTAGTTCATGTCGAAGGGCGGATCCTGCCGCAAAAGGATGACGTCCATCTCCGCAAGGTCGGTGCGCACCTTCTCGCCCAGCGAATAATGGTTGCCCTTCTCGTCGCGGACCTGCATCGCCTCGATACGGGCAAACACCTTGCCTTCGCGCAGCGACAGCCGGTCGGGCGTGTAGTGGAACAGCTGGTGCCCGCGCCGCTGCGCTTCCAGCGACAGCGCAAACGACGTGTCGCCGGCAATCGACACGGTAGAGATGTGGTCCATCTGGACGGCGACTTTCAGGGGCATGGGTGCTCTCCGGCGCAGTTGCAACAAACGTGCGTCCACCCGGACGCACATACGCTCCAACACTTTGAATCCATGCATCGTGCTTTCCGAAAATCGTTTCCGATTTTTCGGGCCGATGCATCGACGAGAGCGATATAAGGAAATCGGCGGCCTCTGCCAATCGGCCAAGGTCATGATGAGGCTGCGCTTCTGGCGCAGACCCCAATGCGATGTGCGTTCAGCGGTCGAAGACCAGCTTGGAATAGCCGAGGAAGGACAGCGCCATGGCAACCAGCGAGGCGACCGCAAGGGCGACGAGCGGCGGCACCATCGGCAGCGCGAACAGCATGGCGCAATAGACGAGATAATTGACGAGGCTGGTGGCGATGCCGACGCCGCCATAGCGTGCGCCCTCTTGCGCGACGCCGCGGCTGGAAGGCGAGAAGGTCAGATGGCGATTGATCAGCCAGGTGACGGACAGGGCAAAACCGATCGAGATGATGCGGGCTGCGAAGGGGCCAAGCGGCGTTGTCGCCAGCACCAGCCAAAGCGCCGCCGCGTCGGCGACGAAGCCGATGCCGCCGGCGACCATGAAGCGGGCGAGGCGTCCCATTTAGGGCTCTAAGCCGCCCGTGGGGTCTTGCGCGGTCCGGTCTTCAAAGTCGCGAGCGCACTTGCGCGTTCGCGTTCGACGCGGCCGGAAGGCATCGACAGATAGAAGATGCGCTTCTGCTCGGCCCGGCCGCGCGACACCGAATCGAGGATTACCCCGGTCACCGCCGCCAGCATCGACAGCAGCAGCAGCCCGACCGACAGCACCCACGTCGGCATGCGCGGCACAAGCCCGGTTTCGGCGAACTCGATCAGCACCGGCGCCATCAGAAACAGGCTTGATGCCAGGAAGAACACCGAAAAAGCGCCGAAGAAACGCAGCGGCTGCGTCTCCTTCATCAGCATGGCGAACATCCACAGGATCTTCGCGCCGTCGCGAAAGGTCGACAGCTTCGACGAGGAGCCTTCCGGCCGGCGGCCATAGTCGAGTCCGATCTCGCTGACCGGCAATTTGAGCTGCGAGGCGTGCACCGACATTTCGGTCTCGATCTCGAAACCGCCGGAAACGGCGGGAAAACTCTTGACGAAGCGCCTGGTGAAGGCGCGGTAACCCGAGAAGATATCGGTAAAGTCCGAGCCAAATAAACGTTTGTAGAGGCTGTTGAAGATGCGGTTGCCGAAGGCGTGGCCTGTCCTGCCGGCGTCGTTGGCGACACCGCGCCTGGTGCCCACCACCATGTCGGAGCGCTCGGTCAGCAGCGTGTTGATCAGTTGCGGCGCGTCCTCCGGCGCATAGGTGCCGTCGCCGTCGGCCATCAGGTAGATGTCGGCCTCGATGTCGGCGAACATGCGGCGCACGACATTGCCTTTGCCCTGGCGCGGCTCGCGCACCACGATGGCGCCGGCGGCGCGGGCTCGGAGCGCCGTCAGGTCGCGCGAATTGTTGTCGTAGACATAGATCGCTGCGGCAGGCAGCGTTTCGCGAAAGCGCCGCACCACTTCGCCGATCGTCAGCTCCTCATTGTAGCAAGGCAGGAGCACGGCGATGCTCGGCTCATGGCGCACTTCTTGTGGCATTTTCGTCTCCGGATGCCTTGTGAGGCCCCTGACCGCTCAAACGCCGGCCTCGCTCGGGCGGCTTTACTATTTATTGAAGCTGTTAAGGCTAGGTTTAAACCGCACCGTATTCCTTCCAAAGGTCCCGATATGAGCACAGCCGACGATGGCGCCTCCATTTGGAGGTCCGATATCGCGCTGGCGCTGCTCGCCACGGCGCTGGCGCTTGCCGTCAATGCCTTTGCCGGCTTCCCGGCACTGACCAATGCCGGCGGCGACAACGACAATCTGCTGCGCCTCGTCGAAGTTCGCGACATGCTGGCCGGCCAAAGGTGGTTCGATCTCCACCAGTACAGGATGGGCCTGGAAGGCGGTTTCGTCATGCATTGGTCGCGGCTGGTCGATGCGCCGATCGCCGCCATCATCATCGCCGTATCGGCCCTGACCGGCAGCGCGGCCTTTGCCGAGAATGTTGCGCAAGTGCTGTGGCCGGCGCTGCTCTTCTGCCTGACCGTATTTTTCACGGCTCGCGCCGCGCGCAGCTTTGCCGGTGACAGCGCCGTGCTGCCCGCTGTCGTGATCGGCGCTGCCGCACTGTATTTCCTCGGCATTTTTTCGCCTGGCGCGCTCGATCACCACAATGTCCAGCTGATGCTGAGCATGGCCAGCCTGAGCCTGTTGCTTGAAGCGCCAACGCGCAGGCCGGCGGCATTGCTCTCCGGCCTGTGCACCGGATTGATGCTGGCCGTCGGCATGGAGGTCGCGCCTTATGTGGCCACCATCGGCGCCTCTGTTGCCATGCTGTTCGCCCTCGGCGCCAATGGCGAGAGGCTGATCGCCAGGGATTTCGGCCTCGGCTTTGCCGGCGTCTCCGCTCTCGTCTTTGTCGCCACCATTGCGCCGTCGGCCTGGGGTCAGGCGCAATGCGACGCCTTCTCGACCGTGCAGTTCGTCGTCGGGTCGATTGCCGGAACCGGCCTTGCGGCGATAGCGTCGATCGAGCCGGCCGGCCGCACGCGCCGATGGCGGTTCGCCTCGCTTGGCCTGCTTGCCCTGGTATTGGCCGCTGTCATCGTCTTTTTGTTCCCACAATGCCTGGCAGCGCCCTATGCCAACCTCGATCCGCGCCTCAAGGAGCTATGGCTTGATCACATCGACGAGGCGCAGTCGCTGTTCAAGCTGCTCGCTGAAGATCCGGCCGGGGTGGTGGCGCGCTATGCCACGCCGCTCATCGCGCTCGTGCTGATGGCGCTTCGCCTTGGCCGTGGCGGCTGGCGGCGGCAGGACAGCCTTGTCGGCGCGCTGCTTGCCGTGGCCTTCATCGTCAGTGCCTGGCAGGTGCGCGGTTCGACATTCTCGATCGCCTTCGCTGTCATCCCGCTTGCCGCCTGGATTGCCAAATGGCGTCAACGGGCAGAGGTCAGCCCGTCGCGCGGCGTGGCGCTGCGCATGGCCGCCGTCTGGCTGGTTTCAGTGAATGCCGTCTGGACTGGGGCTGCCGCGGCAACCTCGGTCGCCTTCGAGGACAGCAATACCGCCGCCGATGATGGCGACGGCGCCGATGTCGCTTGCCAGCGCATGGCCTCCTTTGCGGCACTCGGCCGCCTGCCCGGCACCACCGTTCTGGCAATTTCCAATCTCGGATCGCCTATCCTGGCCTATTCCGGACATCGCGTCTTCGCCGGGCCTTATCATCGCAATGTCGCCGGCAACCTGCTGGCGCTCGATGCCTTCCTTGGGTCCGATGCCGATGCCAGGACCATCCTGGCGGATCATCACGTCGGCCTCGTCGCGCTGTGCCCCGGCAGCGCCGAAAGCAAGCTCCTCGCAGCCGAGGCGCCGGCAGGCTTTCTTGCCGGGCTGATGCGCGGCAGCGTGCCGGAATGGCTTGAGCCGGTTGCCGGGACCAGCGGAGCCGCCGTCGAATTGTACCGCGTCCGGCTGGGCAGCTGATCGATCGGCGGCCCGTGCGGCCTTTTGTCGGACATAAGTCCTGATAATCCACTCTTTCGCCCTTGCCCGCCCGACATGGCTGGATAGGATGCGCGCCGGCCGACCGAGATCATTGGACCGGGAGAGAATTTCATGATGCCATCGGCACGCTTTGCCGACCTCGAAGGCGCTTCGGTGCTGATCACCGGCGGCGGCTCCGGCATTGGTGCTGCCTTGACAGAAGGCTTTGTCCGCCAGGGGGCAAACGTCGCCTTCATCGATATTGCCGACCGTGCGAGCCTGGCGCTGGCCGATCGGTTAGAGAAGGAGCTGGGTCGGCGGCCGCTTTATCTCAAGACCGACATACGCGACATCGAGGCGTTGCGGCTATCGGCGGCTAAAGCCGCCAAGGCGCATGGCGACGTGACCGTGCTGATCAACAATGCCGCGCAGGATGACCGCCATGCCGTCGAAGACGTCACGGTGGAGTTCTGGGACAACAACCATGCCATCAACCTGCGCCCGCATTTCTTCAGCGCACAGGCGGTGGCGCCGGGCATGAAGCGGGCCGGCGGCGGCTCGATCATCAACTTCACCTCGACGTCGTTTCTCATCAACCATCCCGATATGCCGGCCTACACCGCCGCCAAGGCCGGCATCGTCGGTCTCACCAAGGGTCTTGCCGGCAAGCTCGGCGTCGACGGCATCCGTGTCAACGCGATCGCGCCCGGCTGGGTGATCACCGAGCGGCAGAGAAAGCTCTGGGTCACCGAAGAAGCGCTCGCCGCTCATGTCGCCAAACAGTGCATCAAAGAGGTGATGCAGCCGGAAGACATTGTCGGCACCGTGCTGTTCCTGGCGTCGGATGCCTCACGCATGCTGACCGCGCAGATGCTGATCGTCGATGGGGGGTTCCTGTGATCTCATCGAGCAAGGCAGCTTCCGTCGCGGCCGTCGACTGGGGCACCACCCGCATGAGGGTCTGGCTGCTCGACGGCGCCGGCAAGGTTCTCGCCGAGCGGCGCGGCGATGACGGGCTGATCACCGCCCAGGCTAAAGGATTTTCGTCCATTCTCGAAGGGCATCTGGCTGCCCTGGGTGCTCCCGAGGCGCTGCCGGTCATCATTTGCGGCATGGCCGGTTCGCGCCAGGGCTGGCTGGAGGCACCCTATGTCAGCGTGCCGGCGCCGATCGGCGCTATTCTCGCCGGCGCTGCCCGCATTCCCGGCCAGCGCCGCGACATCCGCATCGTGCCCGGCCTTGCCCAGCGTCTGGCCGACGCCCCGGATGTCATGCGCGGCGAGGAGACGCAGCTTGCCGGCGCCGGTTTGCCGGCAAAGGGACGCCATCTCGTCTGCATGCCTGGCACCCATTCGAAATGGGTGCTGGTCGAGGACGGCTCTGTTGCCGGTTTCGGCACCTGGCCGACCGGCGAGCTGTTTTCGGTGCTGGCCGCGCACTCGATCCTGCGCCATTCGCTGGGCGAGCCGCCGAAGCCGGTTGCCGCCGAAAATCCATTTTTCCGGGAGTGGTGCCTGAAGGCGTTGGCCGAAGGCGGTGACATCGGTTCAAGACTGTTCTCGATCCGCGCCGCCAGCCTGCTGCAGGATCTGAAGCCCGAGCATGCCGCCGCCTGCCTGTCCGGCCTGCTGATCGGCGGCGAGATCGCTTCGGCAAGTCGCCGTTATGGGGCGAGTGCCGTGCCCGTCGTGCTGATCGCGTCGGGCGCACTCGGCAAGCTCTATGCCGACGCCCTCGGCCTTGCCGGGCTCGCGGTCAGGGTGGTCGACGCCGACGAGGCGGTGCGTGCCGGTCTTGCTGAAGCCGCGCGCGAAAATGGCATGATCGCTGGAAATGGAGTTGCCGCATGACCGAAACCGCACCTTTTCCAAAGCTCGAGCGGGGTCTGGTCGCCATCCTGCGTGGCCTCAAGCCAAGCGAGGCGGTGGCGATCGGCCAGGCGATCTTCGGCGCCGGTATCGAAGCGATCGAGGTGCCGCTCAACTCGCCCGATCCTTACGCCTCCATCGCCAGCATTGTCGGAGCGCTTCCTCCAACAGCCTTGGTCGGTGCCGGCACGGTGCTCAGCGCCGCCGATGTCGACGGCCTGCACAAGGCCGGCGGGCGGCTGCTGGTCAGCCCCAATATCGATGCCGAGGTCATGGGCCGGGCCATGCACTACGGCATGGTGACGATGCCCGGCGTGTTCACGCCGACCGAGGCATTTCAAGCAATCCGGCTCGGTGCCTCGGCATTGAAATTCTTCCCGGCGAGCGTGCTTGGCGCGGCAGGCATTTCGGCGATGCGCGCGGTGCTGCCGGCCAGTGTGCTGGTCGGCGCGGTCGGCGGCGTTTCAGATAAGGATTTTGCCGGCTACAAGGCAGCCGGCGTCAGCGTCTTCGGTCTTGGCTCCAGCCTCTTCAAGCCGGGCATGAGCGTCGACGAAGTGGCAGCACGGGCGAAAGCCGCAGTTCAGGCCTGGGACGCGGCGTTTGGAGCGGCATGATGAGCGAGACCATTGTTTCGGTTTTTTCCGACCATGTCTGCCAACTCGGCGAGGGACCAAGCTATGACCCTGCCACCGACACGCTCTACTGGTTCGACATCGTCAATGGCCAGCTCCTGGAAAAGCTCCTGTCCGGAGGTGCGGTCAAGATCCACGAGCTCGGTCAGATGGCCAGCGCCATCTGCATCATCGACGACCAACGCCAGCTGATCGCCACCGAGACCGGTCTGCATGTCCGCGACGTCGCGACCGGCAAGCTGACGCTGCACACGCCGATCGAGGCCGACAATGCGGTCACCCGCTCGAACGATTCACGCGTTCACCCTTGCGGCGCGCTGTGGGTCGGCACCATGGGCAAGGGCGAGGAGAAGGGTGCCGGTTCGATCTACTGGTTCTTCAAGGGCGAGCTGCGCCGGCTTTATGCCGACATTACTGTGCCCAACTCGATCTGCTTTTCCGAGGATGGGACCATTGCCTATTACACCGACACCAGCACCGGTCTGTTGATGCGCGTCGGCTGCGATCCGGCGACCGGACTGCCGGTTGGCGAACCGAAGGTCTTCGTCGACCACCGTTCGGCCAAGGGCTATATCGATGGTTCGGTGCTCGACCGTGACGGCATATTGTGGAACGCCTGCTGGGGCGGCAGCGTCGTCGAAGCCTATGGACCCGACGGCAAGCTCGTCCGTTCGGTGGCGATGCCGGCGACGCAGCCTTCCTGTCCGGCTTTCGTCGGCAGGAATGCCGACCGGCTGGCGGTCACCTCCGCCTGGTCGGGCAAGAGCGAGAAGCAGCACCTGCTCGACCCGCAAGCCGGCATGACATTCATGCTCCACATTCCAGTCAATGGTCGCTTCGAGCCACGCGTGCTGATTGGCTAGACCCATATCTAGCACTGTCGTGCAGGCGTCCAGCTGACGTCGGTTCCGCGAAAGCCGAATGCGCTCGCCGTGCGATGCTTGAACGCTTCATCGTTTCGCGGGAACGCTGAACCGCTCTATCTCTTTGTTTTGACGCAATTCCGGACGGAAAACCGTTTCACACTTTTCCTGGAATTGCTTTAGGCAATCGTGCTGCCGGGAAATCGTTTCGATCATGTCAAGCCGCGAGCCGAAGCTGATCCTTGTCTACGAGCCGGAAAAGGCTTGCTTCGATCGGCTGGTCGCCGATAACCACGTGCCGGAGCGTGCCGCCGAAATCGCCTCCTATCTGGCGCAATCGACCGACTTCGCTGCTGAATTCGACGCACTTGCCGCCGCTTGCCAGAAGCGCGGCCTGTCGTTTGCGCCGGTGGCGCTCGACGACGCCGCAAGCGTTCTCGGCGGCGAGGACCCGAAGACCACGCTAGTCTGGACGCTGACCGACGGCATTGCCTATTTCCGCGGCGGCGCGGCACCGGCTCTGGCACGGCTGAATGGCGTGAAGGCGATCGGCGCCGACGATGCGCTGTTCGCGCTCTGTCAGGACAAGTTCCGGTCCGGCGCCGTGCTCGGCGCGCTTGGCCTGCCGGTGCCGCAGGCGGGCCTTGCCCGTGACGGCGCCTGGCTGGTCGCGCCACCGGCCTCGCCCGCCGGCTGGTTCGTCAAGCCGAACCGGCTCGGCGCCAAAATCGGCATCTGGCCGGATTCGCGCTGCCACGATCTCGGCCATGCGCTGGAGCTTAGCCGGCGCGTCTTCGCCGCCTATCGCGACGATGTCGTCGTCCAGCCCTATGTCGCCGGACGCAATGTGCGGGCCAGCTTTCTCGGCCTGAAGCCGGATACCGGCATTGAGGCGCTCGGCGTCGCCTTTGTCGATTCGGGCGACGATTTCCAAACCATGCAGGACAGCCTGGCGCTTTACGGCGATACCGGCGCAGCGGCGAAAGCTGCGGGAAAATATACCGAGCCGGTGCTGCTGCCGGTCGCCGGCAGCCAGCCTGAAGCCGATGCAAGAATTCGTCGCATCGCCGAACGCCTGATGGTCGGGCTTGGCCTGCGCGACGTCTTTTCCATCGACTTCCGGGTCGAAGCCGACGACAGCGTCCACCTCATCGAGTTCGAGGTCTGCCCCGGCCTGCCCTGCTTCGATTTCCGCGATTACTGTCGCCAGCAATGGGGCTTGAGCCTCGCCGATGCGATGGCGGAGACAGCGGCGAACCGGCTTCTCGCCTAAATCCCCTCGACCAGCACGATTTCGCCCTCGGCCACCTTCTGGCGGATCGCGACGGCGCGCTGGTATTCGGGCGAGTGATAGCAGTCATGCGCCGCCGCAAGCGACGGAAACTCGATGATCACGTTGCGGTCGCGGCCCGGCCCCTCGGCCCTCTCATGCGCGCCGCCACGCGCCAGGAACTTGGCGCCGAAGCGGTCGAAGGCCGGTTTGGCGGCGGCGACATAGTCTTTGTAGCCTTCCGCATCGCGCACGTCGACGCGAGCGATCCAGTATCCCTTGGGCATGCTATTTCTCCTGGTTTTTGGCCGTGCGCGGACCGATTTTGAATGTCGCTCCGGTGAAATGGCGGGGGGTGGTTTCGGGAACCGGAGCGGAGCGTACTTAAAGTACGTGAGCACCGGAAGCGGAGAAAACGCCGTCAGACGGCCGCCGGAGCAAGTTTCGGAATTGGTCCTCAGGCCGAGCGCATTTCATCGAGGATCGCTTCCGCCGCCGCCCGCCTGTCGGCCACTCCGACGATCGGCCGGCCGATGACGAGATGGCTGGAGCCGTTGCGGATCGCCTGCGCCGGCGTCACCACCCGTTTCTGGTCGCCATGGTCGCTGCCCTTCGGCCGGATTCCCGGCGTCACCACGGCCAGGTCGGGGCCGACGATGCGGCGCACCGCCTCGGCTTCTTCGGCCGAGCAGACGATGCCGCCCATGCCGGCATGCAGCGCCTGCTCGGAGCGCCTCAGCACCAGTGTATGCGGATCATACTCATAGCCGGCGTCGATCACGTCCTGCTCGTCCATCGAGGTCAGCACGGTGACCCCGAGCAGGCAAAGGTCGCTGCCCCTGGCAGCCTCGACCGCCGCCTTCATCGTCTTCGGATAGGCATGGATGGTCAGCATGCTCATGCCCATCCTGGCGATGTTTTCGACGCCCCTGGCCACCGTGTTGTCGATGTCGAGCAGCTTCATGTCGAGAAAGATCCTGGTGCCGCCGCTGGCCAGCTCGCGGGCGAAGTCGAGCCCGCCGGCAAAGGCGAGATGGTAACCGATCTTGTAGAAGGAGACGATCCCATCGAGCTCGCGCACCGCTTTCTCGGCTTCCTTCAGCGTCGGCAGGTCGAGGCCGACGATCAACCTTTCCTGCATCGTGTCGGCATGCGCGGCGTCCGGGATCATGCCTCGATCCGCGTCGACAGCATGCGCGAGGTTTCGATCAGCGTTCGGCATAGGTGCTCCATCGATTGGCGTAGTCTCTCGTCCCTGAACTTGCCCTCGTCGTCGAAGGCGTAGCCGCCCTCCGGCACCGAGCATTCCGGTGTCACCACCTCCATCCGGCAGCGTACCAGAACGGCGCGCAGATGGTTGATGCAGCGTATCCCGCCGAAGGGTCCGTTGGAAGACGAGCAGAGGCCGGCGACCTTGCCGGCAAGTGGCCTGAACGTCCGGCCGCCATCCTTGCGCAGCTGGCTCACCCAGTCGATGCTGTTCTTGAGCAACGGTGGAATGGAGCCGTTATATTCGGGCGTCGCGATCAGCAGCCCGTCATGGGCGGCGATCATCCGGCCGAGCTTGACGGCGTTTTCGGGAATGCCTTCGTCCTTTTCCAAATCCTGGTCGAGGATCGGCAGCGGATAGTCGGCGAGCGAGATGCGGGTCACCTCGGCGCCCTGCATGGCAAGTTCCTTCTGTGCCACGTCGGCGGTCCTGCCGCTATAGGCGCCGCTGCGCACCGAACCGGCGACAACGAGAATTTTCGGGATCACAGCCATGGGTCTGCCTTGTCACCCGATGGGTATAAGACAAGTGCTATTCAAACCCAACGCTTCAATTCATGCGGCCCCGCGTCGGTAGATCCAAAGCTGCGTCGGCGGAATGTTGCGGATGACGAAATGGAAATGCTCGACCGTATAGTCGCCGCGGCCCGGCGGGATCGGCGACAGCGGCCCGTAAGTCAGCTGCACGATCGGCCGGCCCGCCGGGATGCGGTCGAGCAGGCTCTCGACATAGACGATGCGCTGGGCGACAGGGAAATTGAGCAGCGGCACCCCCGATATCACGGAATCGAAGATCAGGTCGCGCTTGTCGCCAAGCGTCGCGTCGAGATTGAAGGCGTCGCCCTCGATGACGTTGACGCCTGGATAAAGCTGGCGCAGATGGCGCACGAAATCAGTGGAATATTCGACCGCGTAGAGATTCTCAGGCTTAATGCCCTGGGCGAGGATGGCGCGTGTGATGACGCCTGTACCGGGTCCGACCTCGAGCACCGGCAGGCCGGATGTCGGATCGACGATCGAGGCCATCTTGCCTGCGGTGATGGAACTGGTCGGGACGATCGAACCGACCGCCTTCGGCTTGTCGATCCAGCCCTTGAAGAACTTCAGCTCGTCGTCGAACTTTTCCGCCAGCGTCTTTCGCAGTCCGGGACTACGCGTCATCGAAAGTCCTCCTCAACGCTCCCTCGCATGCTACTTAGCAGTTACGAGGTGCAAGACAAGGCGAATCCCCGGATAAGGTGTTGATGACGCTCGGGAAGCATTTTCCAGGGATCAGCTTCAGTGCTCGCCGAACGTTTCGAAAAAGTCTTTCATGCGGGCGAAAAATCCGCTCGACTGAGGCGAATTGTCCTTTGAGGAAAGCTGCTCGAATTCCTCCAGCAATTCGCGCTGACGGCGCGAAAGGTTCTGCGGCGTCTCAACCACGGTCTGGATGTAGAGGTCGCCGATATTGGGCTGGCGCAGCACAGGCATGCCCTTGCCCTTGAGGCGGAACTGGCGACCGTTCTGGGTGCCTTCCGGCACCTTCACCTTCGTCTGGGTACCGTCCAGTGTCGTCACCTCGAACGAGCCGCCAAGCGCTGCCGTCGTCATCGAGATCGGCACCTTGCAATAAAGATCGGCCCCGTCGCGCTGGAAGAATTCGTGCGGCTTGACCGCGAGGAAGATGTAGAGATCGCCCGACGGGCCGCCGCGCAGGCCGGCCTCGCCCTCATTGGCCAGCCGGATGCGGGTGCCATCCTCGATGCCGGCAGGGATGTTTACCGACAGCGAGCGCTCCTCGGTGACACGGCCCTGGCCAGCGCATTTCGGGCACGGATCCTTGATGGTCTGGCCGCGCCCCTGGCATTGCGGGCAGGTGCGCTCGATCGAGAAGAAGCCTTGCGTGGCGCGCACCTTGCCGTGGCCGTTGCACATCGAGCAGGTGACGGGCTGGGTGCCAGGCTTGGCGCCGCTGCCCGAGCATTCCGAGCAGGAAATCGAGGCTGGCACCCGAATCTGCGCGGTCTTGCCGGAAAATGCCTCTTCCAGCGTAATTTCCATATTGTAGCGCAGGTCGGCGCCGCGCTCGCGGCCGCCGGACGAGCGGCGCTGGCGCCCGCCCATCATGTCGCCGAAAATGTCTTCGAAAATGTCGGCGAAGCCGCCGGCGCCAAAGCCTTGCGCCCCGCCATTCATACCGCCGTGCTCGAAGGCGGCGTGGCCGAAGCGATCATAGGCGGCGCGCTTCTGCGGGTCCTTCAGTGTCTCGTAGGCTTCGTTGATTTCCTTGAACTTGTGCTCGCAGGCATGGTCGCCTGGGTTGCGGTCGGGATGGAACTGCATGGCGAGCTTGCGAAAAGCGCTCTTGAGCTCCTTCTCGTCGGCGCCCTTTTGCACGCCTAGCGTTTCGTAAAAATCAGCTTTCATGTTTTCCCGCAGTCCGGATAGTCAACGTCTTGAAGCATCGTTGCGTCGTTTGCCGGCACGCTGTTCCGATTTAGGTGTGATGGAGGCGCGATGCCAGTGTCTACGAGGCTTTGTCCGCATTTTTTCGGGCAGCGCAGCGTTTTTCCGGCAAAGGGTTGCAAAAAAGCCCGGCTGTGCGCCGGGCTTTCTCCCTTACCTGTACCGTCAGGCGGTTCAGGCCGACTTCTTCTTCTCGTCGTCTTCGTCGATTTCCTCGAAGTCGGCATCGACGACGTCACTGTCCTTGGCGGCATCAGCCTTGGCGTCGGCCTCGGCGGCTTCCTTCTGTGAAGCCTCGTACATGGCCTGGCCGAGCTTCATCGAGACTTCGGCGAGCGTCTGCGTCTTGGCCTCGATCTCGGTCACATCGTCGCCTTCGGCAGCGGTCTTCAGCGCCGCGATCGCATCGGCAATCGCCGTGCGGTCGGCCTCGGAAACCTTCTCGCCGTATTCCTTCAGAGACTTCTCCGAGGAATGCACCAGCGCCTCGGCCTGGTTGCGGGCCTCGACCAGCGCGCGCCGCTTCTTGTCGGCTTCGGCATTGGCCTCGGCGTCCTTGACCATCTTCTCAATGTCGGCGTCCGAAAGGCCGCCGGACGCCTGGATGCGGATCTGGTGCTCCTTGCCGGTGCCCTTGTCCTTGGCCGAGACGTTGACGATGCCGTTGGCGTCGATGTCGAAGGTGACCTCGATCTGCGGCACGCCGCGCGGCGCAGGCGGGATGCCGACCAGATCGAACTGGCCGAGCGCCTTGTTGTCGGCGGCCATTTCACGCTCGCCCTGGAAGACGCGGATGGTCACCGCCGACTGCGAATCCTCGGCCGTGGAGAACACCTGGCTCTTCTTTGTCGGAATCGTCGTGTTGCGTTCGATCAGCCGCGTGAACACGCCGCCCAGCGTCTCGATGCCGAGCGACAACGGCGTCACGTCGAGCAGCAGCACGTCCTTGACGTCGCCCTGCAGCACGCCGGCCTGGATAGCGGCGCCCAACGCGACGACCTCATCCGGGTTGACGCCCTTGTGCGGCTCCTTGCCGAAGAACTGCTTCACGATCTCCTGGATCTTGGGCATACGGGTCATGCCGCCGACCAGGACGACTTCGTCGATTTCGCCGGCCTTCAGGCCGGCATCCTTGAGTGCCGCCTTGCAAGGATCGATCGTGCGCTGGACGAGATCCTCGACCAGGCTCTCGAACTTCGCCCGCGTCAGCTTCAGCGTCAGGTGCTTGGGGCCGGTGGCATCGGCGGTGATGAAGGGCAGGTTGATCTCGGTCTGCGTGGTGGACGACAGCTCGATCTTGGCCTTTTCAGCCGCTTCCTTGAGGCGCTGAAGGGCGAGCTTGTCGTTCCGCAGGTCGATGCCCTGTTCCTTCTTGAACTCGGCCGCCAGATATTCGACCAGACGCATGTCGAAATCCTCGCCCCCGAGGAAGGTGTCGCCATTGGTCGACTTCACCTCGAACACGCCGTCGCCGATTTCGAGCACCGAAATATCGAACGTGCCGCCGCCAAGGTCATAGACGGCAATCGTCTTGCCTTCCTTCTTGTCCAGTCCATAGGCAAGTGCTGCCGCCGTCGGCTCGTTGATGATGCGCAGCACTTCGAGGCCGGCGATCTTGCCGGCATCCTTGGTCGCCTGGCGCTGGGCGTCGTTGAAATAGGCCGGAACGGTGATGACTGCCTTCTCGACCTTCTCGCCGAGATAGGCCTCCGCCGTTTCCTTCATCTTCTGCAGGATCATCGCCGAGATCTGGCTAGGCGACTGCTTCTTGCCGCCGGCCTCGACCCAGGCGTCGCCATTGTCGCCCTTGACGATCTTGTAGGGGACAAGCTTCTTGTCCTTCTCCGTCACCGGATCGTCGTAGCGGCGGCCGATCAGGCGCTTGACCGCGAAAATGGTGTTCTCAGGATTGGTAACCGCCTGGCGCTTGGCCGGCTGGCCGACGAGGCGCTCGCCGTCGCTGTTGATGGCGACGATGGAAGGGGTCGTGCGGGCGCCTTCCGCATTCTCGATCACCTTGGATTCCTTGCCGTCCATGATGGCGACACAGGAGTTGGTTGTTCCCAGATCGATACCGATTACTTTTGCCATTTCTCTAATCTCTCCGCTAAGCAGGCTCTCAGGACCCGTACAGGCGTTCCGACGAAAGCCCCTGTTCACAAGAAATTCCGCTCCGGCAACCGGCATTCGGCGCTGGACGGCTTGGCGCGTATATAAGAACAGGCTGCGTGGCGCGCAAGCATTCTGCGCAAGGCGTTCACCATTCATCGCGGTTGATCGGATTCGGGACCGGCAGGCCCGTATTTTCGGCGGTGATCCAGCCGGCCCGGCCCCCGGCCCATGAACCTTTCCGCCTCGCCCCGCGACTGACGCTCAGGTGCCGCGTGGTGCGGCCCCGGAAAGGAAAGCCCCATGACCACAGATCCAGAGGCTCCACGGTCTCCGGGAACAGCAGGAGCTCAGCGCGACCATCGCCTTCGGGACCGGTCGATGCGCTGGGCTTTTCGCCGGTTCCGTTGACCCTGCGCGGACGCAGGCGTATCGTGACGTTGAGGAAAGCAGACAATTCGATCAGGGACGAACGTGCCGGAACGCCGCGCCTTGCCCTGATTTGCGCGCCGGGACCGGATGTTTCTCCCATGACCTGTGGGGGGAGATCCATGTCTTGCGACCACGGCGCGTTCGTGCGCTCTCGTGCCGGCCGTTTGCGCCGCGCCATCCAGGCTGCCAGCGGATTGTCGATCCTGGCGCTCGCCGCTGGGCTCTGGCTCGGTGGCTCGGCCCAGGCTCAGGAAACCCGGATCATCTATCCCGGCTCGATGGCAGTGACCGGATTCTCCGGCACCATCATTCCAAATTTCGAGGAAGGCCTGCCGCCGGGCGTCGATCCCGTCGACGAAACCTTCATCGACACGGCGCGCGCGACCTTGCGCATCTTCGACGTCTCAAGGCTGGGCGGGCCGGCGTCTGGCCAATTGGTCTTCACCCCGCCACCGTTCGAGGTCACAGCCGGGCAAATCGGCCAGGTGTTCGGCATCACCTACGACGACGGCGTGCGCGACGGCGTTCCATCGGCCATTCCAAACCTCTATGCCGGCGCCACGTCGCTGCACGGCATCCGCATAGTCACGCCAGACGGCGATGCCGACGGCCGGCCGGAGCGGCAGCGCCGCGGCACGGCTGACGCTGTCTTCATGGACGGCCAGTTCGGCACCGAAAACGGCGGCGGCCCCGGAACGATCTGGAAGATCGATGGCATCACCGGCGCCGTCTCGAAATTCGCCGATATCGACGCCAATAGCGGTCCCGGCATCGGCGACGTCACGTTCGACAATATCCACCGCCAGTTCTTCGCCAGCGATCTCGACACCGGCCTCATCCACCGCATCGACGCCAATGGCGCGCTGCTCGACACGTTCGACCACGGCATAGCCGGCCGCCCGGCGCACGGGCTTGCCGCCCTTGCCGACGACGGCTCGGTGATGGACATCCAGGGTGGTGCCTTCGACAGCGAGGACCCCGACAGCTGGGGCTACACGCAGGACGAGCGCCGCGTCTGGTCGGTCGCCTATCGTGGCGGCCGGCTCTATTATTCGGTCGGTGATAAGGCGGAGATCTGGTCGGTGGGCGTTGCCGGCGACGGCAGTTTCGCCGGCGACCCGCGCTGGGAACTGACGGTCAAGGCCGACAAGGATTACGCGGTCACCGACATCGCCTTCGACAACGAAGGCTTCATGTACCTGGCCCAGCGCGGCCCGGTGGAGAACCGCTACGACTACAGCCAGTTCGCCGATTCCGGCAAGGGTGAGGTCATCCGCTACTGGCGCGAAAATCCGGACGATCCGGCGACGGAATCGGCCTGGGTGGAAGTGCCGCAGGAATATGCGGTCGGCTTCCCGCAAAACAACCGACAGTCGGCCGGCGGCCTCGACCTGCAATATGGCTACGATGCCGAAGGCAATCTCGATACCGGCGTCTGCACCGACACGCTGGTCGATACCGGCGACAAGTTGCGCGACAACCCGGAGCTTGCCGAACAACTCGCAGCCGGCGGGCCGCTCGCCGTGCACGGCGTGCAAATCACGCCGACGGCACTGGTCAAGCCGGCCAACATGCCGCCTTTCGGCTCGTGGTTCGTCGACTTCGACAATTATTTCGAAGACCCGGAAGTCGAAGGCCATGTCGGCGACGTCGAGGTCTGGCGCCCCTGCGAAGGCCGTGCCGGCTATTACGAGCAGGTGCCGGGCGGCTATCTGCCACCGTTCTATCCGCCGGACTTTCCGCCCCCCGGCAATCTGCCTCCTTGCCTCGATGTCGAGGATGTCAGGTATTTCTGCACGCCCTCCGGCCTCGAGGCCGATCTCTATCTCCATGACCATGCCGGCTTTGGCGGCGATTCGATCAAGGCTCTGTCCAGGACGCCTGGCGTTGGGGTGACTTCACCTCTGTCGCATGCGCCCGGCGCGCCATACACGATCGGCATCACCGGCCATTACCCTGGCGATACGGTCGATGTCGGGCTCTGCTTCTACAGGCAGTCCGATAGCGACAAGGGTGGCTACTATCCTTGCTGCAAGATGACCTTGCCGCTCAGAGCCCCAGCCGTCAGCTGCGAGCCGTGAGGAGGGGAAGATGAGCAATCTCGCATTTTTCCCGCCTGCGACAAGCAGCCAGTCAACCGGCAAACAATCATTCGTCATGGAGACCATCGTGAAACCCCTGTCACTCGCCAGGCGCGGCGCGCGCTGGCTGATGGCGGCCGGTATCGCGGTCGCCATGCTGAGCCCGCTGCAAGGCTTCGCTGAAGACCTTGCTCCGGCCAAGACCAAGCCTGCCGATGCGGGCACTGTCATTCCCGATACCAAGCTCGATTTTGACAATCCTCGCATCGTCAATCCGGAGCCGGGCCGGATCGTGCCCTTCTTCACCAAGAAAGGCACCCAGAGAGGCTGCGACTATGTCGTATACTCGCTGAGCTTTGGCTTGCGCGGCAATCCGCAGGGTTTTGCCAGCCCGGACCTCGCCGCCATGCTGAAAAAGGTCAGGCTCGATTTCAGGGACCAGCTCCCGCACGGCCTGCGCATCGTCGGCGTGCATGTGACCGGCGACGGCACCGATGCGTCCGGCGGACCGCTGCCCGCTGCTGCGATCAGCAGTTCGGCTACACCGGACGATACCGCGACGGTACCCGATTTCCGGATTTCCGCCAGCGATCTCGACGGCATCGGCGCTGCGAACGAGCGCGTCGTCACGTTCCAGATCACCGCCAAGATTGATCATGCGGCGTTTCCGTCGCCGACGACCGTTCACAACCAGGGCGTGGTCAAGGTCAGCCGCGAACGCGGCGCCGGCATCGAAATCCTGTCGCAGGATCCGGGCAAGCCGGACGACGGCAATTATCTCACGGGTGCAAAGGCGTCGATCAAGATCGACGTCACCAGGTGCAACCCGCCGCCTCCACCTCCCGGCAAGGAATGCTTCAAGGTGGAGCGCGGCACGGTCGATTGCGTGCCCGGCGGCGGCGCCTTCATCTACCACATGCCGGTCGGCCCGGAGATGGCTGGCAAATGGGTGCAGCTTTCGACGACGACACCCGGCATCACCATCATTCCCGACACGCAATTGGTGCCGGCGGGCGGCGGTGTGCTCAATTGGAAGATCGTCGGCGCTTCACCCGGCGACGTCATCCACATCATCGTCACCGGTGTCGAAACCTATGCCGGCCCGAGGGAGGGGTGGGGCCTGTGCTGTACGCAGACTGTCGATATCGTCATCCCGCGTGATCAGCGCTGCCCACCGAAGGACAAGGAACCGGATCTGAAAGTCGAAAAGCGCGCCGACGTGCAACGTTGCACGGTGGGTGGCGGCTGCGACTTCACCATCAGGGTCACCAATGTCGGCGATGCACCCTACCACGGCAAGATCGTGCTCAACGAAGTCACCCTGCCGGCTGGCTCCACCCTCGATTCAGGGCCGAACCCGCCTTGGGTCTGCGCGCCTGGAACCACCCCGATGATTTGCACTCATCCGGTGACCACGCTCAATCCGGGTGCCTCTGTCGACCTCAAGCTCGGCTTCAAGCCGGCCGCAGGCTGGCGAGGCAGCGCCTTGCGCAACTGCGCCACTTACAATTACGGCGCCAGCGGCAAGCCGCTTTTCGGCAGCCAGCAAAACGATCGCGGCTGTGCTTCGATCCCGGTCTGCCGGCGTGGCGATCGTGACCGCAACTGCCGGCCGCCGGTGGAGAAGAAGGTCGACCTGATCCTGAAGAAGCGCGCCCGCACCGAATTCTGTTCGGCCGATGGCGTCTGCACCTTCGTGGTCGACATAATCAACAATGGCAGCGTCCCCTATAATGGGCCGCTGACGGTCGTCGATACCTATCCGGGCGGCGTGCCGGCATCCTCGACCTTCGGCCCGACGCCGCCATGGACATGCGGACCGAACGGCCCCGGCCAGTTCCGCTGCGACAATGCCGGCATCGTGCTGTTGCCTGGCGCCTCGACGCCGATCTTCGTCAGGGCGGTGATGCCGGCCAACTACCGGCCCGACAGTGTCGAGAACTGCGCCGAGGTGAAAGCTATTCCCGGTGAGAACGACATCACCAACAACAGGGCCTGCGCCAAGGAACGCATCCGTCATCCGAATGCCGGCCAGCCGGCCCTGCGCATCACCAAGGTTTGCAATGGTTCGCTGGCCGGTGCTGCGGTCGTTTCCTGCCGCATTACCGTCATCAGTCTCGGCACCACTGCCCCGACCGGTCCGGTACGGGTCAACGATGCCGCGACGCTGATAGCCGGCGGAGCGCCGGTCCAGATCCAGACCGTCACCCCAGACGGCGCGGAATGGGCTTGCGGACCGGTTCCGGCCAATGCGCTGTCGTGCCAGATTCCCGGCGCCGTCATGACGCCTGGAACCAGCCGCCATTTCGACGTGACGGTTGCCGCGAACGGCGAATTCGAGAACTGCGCACGCGGCTCCTACGGCCCGGCTCCGGGAGACGACATCGTCTATCCGATCGGCCAGGCCTGCGCCAAGGGCAGCGGCGCCTCGACCATCCGCGTCGAGAAGACCGGTGATGCCGAGTGCAAGCCCGGCCAGCCCTGCTCGTTCGAGATCGCCATCACGAACGATGGCGCGAGCGCCTTCTCCGGTCCGGTTCGCCTCGGCGATGCGATCGGCGTCGAAGGCCTCGGCCGGCTGGAAGGCGTTGCGATCACCTCGATCGATCCGCCCTTCGGCTGCTTGCCGGAGCCGGCAATCTTGCCTCTGTCCTGCATCGCCCAACTCACGCTCGGCGCCGGGGAAAGCCACGTGCACACAGTGACCGTGACTATTCCCGACGACGGCCGTCTGGCCAATCTGCAGGGCATTGTCAACGGCCAGAACTGCGTCGGCGTGCTGTCTCCGAACACGCCGGTGCAAGGCGGTGGCGACGTGCTGTCCCGCGGTGCGGCCGACGTGCAGGGCGATCGCGGCAAGGCCTATGCCTGCCATCCCTTCACCATCAGGAATGAGGTGAAGAAGGAATGCTCGCAAGGCTTCGTCATGAACGACGCCGGCAACTGCGTCTGCCCGCCCGGCACGACCTTCCGCAATGGCCAATGCTCGTCCGGGGGCGGCACAGTCATCGTGCCGAAGCCAAAACCTTGCGTTCTGCTCAAAGGCCAGATCCGTACCGAAGACGGACGCTGCGTCTGTCCGCGCGGAACCGAGCTGGAGAACGGCGCTTGCGTGGGCAGCAAGCCGCAGCCCGAGCAGTGCACCATCCGTGGCCAGATCCACGACGCTGCCGGCGATTGCGTCTGCCCGCGGGGCACCGAAGTCAAAGGCAATGCCTGCCGGCCAATCCAGCCGAAACCCGAGCAGTGCACCATTCGGGGCCAGATCCATAACGCCGCTGGCGATTGCGTCTGCCCGCGGGGTATGGAAGTCAGGGGCAATGCCTGCCGGCCAATCCAGCCGAAGCCGGAGCAGTGCACCATCCGCGGGCAGATCCACGACGCCGGAGGCGATTGCGTCTGCCCGAAAGGCACGGAAGTGCAAGGCAATGCCTGCAGGCGCAAGAAGCCTGTTGTGGTGGAGTGCTCGATACCTGGTCAGATCCACAACAAGCGTGGCGTCTGCGTCTGCCCGCGTGGGACAGAGCTGCGCGACGGCGCCTGCCGCAAACCGCGGCTGGAGTGCGCACCGGGCGCGCGGCCGATTAATGGCCAGTGCCAGCCGATCCGCAAACCGAGCCTGCTGCTGAATCCAGATGTTCTTCAGCAGCTGCCAAGGCGCAAGCCGCAGCTCGAGCAATAGGATCGCACGCGAACTTCAAAACGGTGATCATTCGATCAAGAAAACCCCGCCGGAGCGATCCGGCGGGTTTTTCTTTGGCTGGCAGATGAAAGAGCAGCGAAAACCTGAAGCCGTGGCATCAGCGGAAGGACAAACCGGCTTCCACTTTCCGGACTCGACTCATGGTCTAGGCAGGCGATACAGAGGGGCCGTAAACCGAGGCGTTCGGGGAGACCGCGTCATGAGCAAAAAAACCCTGATCGCGCCATCGGTGCTGGCTTCCGATTTCTCGAAGCTCGGCGACGAGGTCGAGGCGGTGGCGGCCGCCGGCGCCGACTGGATCCATCTCGACGTCATGGACGGGCATTTCGTCCCCAACATCACCTTCGGGCCGCCGGTGATCAAGGCGATCCGCAACCGCACCAAGGCTTTCTTCGACTGCCATCTGATGATCGCCCCCGCCGACCCCTATCTGGCCGCCTTCGCTGAGGCCGGGTGCGACGGCATCACGGTGCACGCCGAAGCCGGGCCACATCTCGACCGGTCGCTGCAAACGGTCAAAAACCTTGGCAAGAAGGCCGGCGTGTCACTCAACCCCGCGACACCGGAGACGATGATCGAATACGTGCTCGACCGGCTCGATCTTATCCTGATCATGACGGTCAATCCGGGCTTCGGCGGCCAGGCCTTCATTCCGGCGATCGTAGACAAGGTGAAGCGGGTGAAGGCGCTGATCGGTGACAGGCCGATCCGGATCGAGATCGACGGCGGCATTTCGCCGGAAACTGCGCCCCTGGTCACCGCCGCCGGCGCCAGCGTGCTGGTCGCCGGTGCGGCCATTTTCAAGGGCGGCAGCGTCGCAGCCTATCGGGCAAACATCGAGGCAATCAGGGCAGCGGCGGAAAAGGCGGCCGGCTGACCGCCGCCGTTCGGCCGGAGACAGCCGCTCGGGGGGACTTTTGAGCAACCATCTGTTCGATACTTTCCGTGCCCGGATGCCCACGCCCGGACGCCTGTTGATGGAGGCAGAGGACGGGCGCTCGATCAGCTATGGCGAAATGCTGGCGCGCTCCGCTCAACTGGCACATGTGCTGTCGCAGCTGGGCGTCGAAGCCGGCGACCGCGTCGCCGTTCAGGTCGAGAAGAGCCCGGAGGCCATTTTCCTCTATCTCGCCTGTCTGCGTGCCGGCGCGATCTTCCTGCCGCTCAACACCGCCTATACGCTGACCGAGCTCGACTATTTCTTCAGGGATGCCGAGCCGCGACTGATCGTCTGCGACCCGGCGCGAGTGACCGAGATCGGCGCTTTGGCGCAGACCTCGGGCGCTGCGGTCGCGACACTCGGCAGCAAGGGCGAGGGTTCGTTGACCGATCGGGCCTCTGAGGCGGCCATGGACTTCCACGACGTGGCGCGCGGACCGGACGACCTTGCTGCGATCCTCTACACATCCGGCACCACCGGCCGTTCGAAAGGCGCCATGCTCAGCCACGAAAACCTCGCCTCCAATGCGCGGGTGCTGGTCGACCTCTGGCGCTTCACTGCCGCAGACGTGCTGATTCACGCGCTGCCGGTTTTCCATACGCATGGCCTTTTCGTCGCCACCAATGTCGTCCTGATGGCCGGCGCCTCGATGCTGTTCGAAACCAAATTCGACCCGGCCCGCATCGTCTCGCTGCTGCCGCGCGCCACCGTGCTGATGGGCGTGCCGACATTCTACGTCCGCCTGCTGCAGCAGGACGGTTTGAACCGGCAAGCGGCGAAAAACATCCGCCTGTTCATTTCCGGCTCGGCGCCGCTTTTGGCCGAGACGCACAGAGCCTGGCGAGAGCGCACCGGCCACGCCATCCTCGAGCGCTACGGCATGACCGAGACCAACATGAACACGTCGAATCCTTATGATGGCGAGCGGCGTGCCGGCACGGTCGGGTTTCCCCTGCCCGGCGTCTCCCTGCGCATCACCGACCCCGAGAGCGGCGAAACACTTGCCAAGGGCGATGTCGGCATGATCGAGGTGAGGGGTCCCAATGTCTTTTGCGGCTACTGGCGCATGCCGGAAAAGACCAAAGCGGAGTTCCGTGACGACGGTTTCTTCATCACCGGCGATCTCGGACTGATCGATGCTGACGGCTATGTCCACATCGTCGGCCGCGGCAAGGACCTGATCATTTCCGGGGGCTACAATATCTATCCAAAGGAAGTCGAGAGCGAGATCGACGCGCTGCCTGGCGTCGCCGAAAGCGCTGTCATCGGCGTTGCCCATCCGGATTTCGGCGAAGGCGTCACCGCTGTCGTGGTGAGGGCGCCGGGCTCGACCATCAGCGCCGCAGGGATCGTCGAGGCCATCGCCGGGCACCTCGCCAGGTACAAGCATCCGAAACGGGTGATCTTCGTCGACGAACTGCCGCGCAACACGATGGGCAAGGTGCAGAAGAACCTGCTGCGCGAAGCCTACAAGGACCTCTATACGTCCAAAGCCGGCTAACCCTAACGAGCAGGGCTGCCTGCAAAAACCCTGGCACCATCGATCCAGACGCTTTTAATGTCCAGATCGTCCGACAGCGAAACGATGTTGGCCGCGGTACCGTTGGCGAAGCGCCCGAGCCGGTGCGACTGGCCGATCGCCTGCGCCGGATAGAGCGAGGCCATGCGCAAGGTTTCGTCGAGGTCGAGGCCGACGACGCGGTGCATGAAGCGCACTGCGGAAATCATGTCGAGGTCCGCGCCCGCCAACGTGCCGTCGGCAAGTGTCAGCCTGCCATCCTTGCGGTGGATGGTGCGGCCGTTCAGCGTGAACGAGGTCATGTCGGTGCCGATCGTCGCCATGGCATCGGTAACGAGCAGGATCTTGCCCGGCCCCTGCTTGGCGCGCAAGGCGATGGCCATGGTGGCCGGATCGACATGGATACCGTCGGCGATGATGCCGGCATAGAATGTGCCTGTATCGATTGCGGCGCCCGCCAGCCCCGGCTCGCGATTGCCGATCTGGCTCATCGCATTGAACAGATGGGTGACCACCGTTGCGCCGGCCTCGGCAAAGGCGCGAGCCGTGGCATAGCCGGTATCGGAATGGCCGATGCTGACGACAATGCCGGCCTTGCTAAGCGCCGACACCTGGCTGGCCTCGACGGATTCGGGCGCCACCGTCGTCAGCAGCACGGGCAGGTCTTTCCGTGCGGCGATCAGCATCGTCTGGTCGGAGTCTAGCATCGGCCGGATCAAAGCCGGGTCATGTGCGCCCTTGCGGGCGATCGACAGATGCGGCCCTTCGAGGTGCAGGCCCAGGAACCCCGGCACCTTCCTCCGTGCCGCCTCGGCTCCGGCCGCAGCCGCCGCGGCGGTGATCTCGGACGTGTCGGTGATCAGCGTCGGCAACAGCGCCGCCGTGCCGAAGGGTGCGTGCGCCCGGCAGATGGTCTCGATCGAGGCGACGTCCGGATGGTCGTTGAGCATGACGCCGCCGCCGCCATTGACCTGCAGATCGACGAAGCCAGGCGCCAGCATGCCGCCGCCGGTCTCGATACGCGCAACATCGGATGGAATGGCACCGGCGGCAACAATGGCCTCGACGAGGCCGTCGCGCACGACAAGCGCCGCATTGTCGTGCCAGTCCTCGCCATCGAAAATCCGGGCGCCAGTCAGGGCAAAACGGTCGCTCATAGGGTTTCCGTTACCTTGCGCAGATTGGGCGGCGTGTCGGGGTCGAGGCCGCGATGGCGGGCAAAAGCCTCGACGAAACCATAGAACGACACGATCAGCGTCAGCGGGTCGGTCAGCGGATGACCGGTTGCGACATGCGGCAGGCGCTGAGCGCTCTTTGCCTTGTTCGACGTCACAAAGACGGCAGCGCCCTTGCCGGCCAGGCTGTCGGCGGCATCGGCCACCGATGGCTCGGACGCATCGCGAGCAGCCAGCGCCAGCACCGGGAAACCGGGACCGACCAGCGCCAGCGGGCCGTGCATGACCTCGGCGGCACTATAGGCTTCCGCATGCATGGCGCAGGTTTCCTTGAATTTCAGCGCCGCCTCGTTGGCGATCGCCGCCGACGGGCCGCGGCCGAGAATGAACAGCGACTTTTGCGTCTTCAGCGCCCCGGCCAGCGCCATCCAGTCGCAGGCGATCGCCTTGCGAAAATGCTCCGGCAAGCGCGCGAGCGCCACCAGGAGTTTCTCGTCGCCGGTGCAATGCGCCATCAAGGCGAGTCCTGCGACGGCTGAATTGACGAAGGTCTTCGTCGCCGCGACGCTGCGCTCCGGTCCGGCCAGGATGTCGATCGCGTAGTCCGAAGCCCGCGCCAGCGGCGAATCGGCGGTGTTGGTGATGGCGACGGTCAGCGAACCGCCGGTCCTCGCCGCTTGCGCCATTGCAACGATGTCCGGGCTCTTGCCGGACTGCGAGATCGCCAGGCAGGCCGAGCCGCCCAGCTTCAGCTTGGCGCCATAGATCGAGGCGATCGACGGGCCGACCGATGCAACCGCCAGCCCGGCGGTCAACTCCACGGCATATTTCATGAAGGTCGCGGCATGGTCGGACGAGCCGCGCGCCACGGTGACGACGAAATTCGGGTCGCGCTCGCGAATGCCGCGTCCAGCTTCCGTCAGCACCGCGGCCGAGCCATCGAGCAGACGGGCGGTGGCCTCCGGGATCTCCTCGATCTCGCGCCGCATATGGGTCGTTGTCGCGGTCATGGCCGGCCCTCTTCGCCCGGCCCGCTCAGCCGGAGTTCGGCGACAAAATCATAGGCGTCGCCCCTGTAGATGGAGCGGGTAAACTCGATCACCTTGCCGCTCGCCAGATAGGAGATACGCTCGATGTGCAGGCCGGCAATGCCCGGCGGTACTTCCAGCAGCTGTGCGTCGCTATCGCCGAGATTGGTGGCGGAAATGCGCTGCACCGCCCGCACCGGCCTGTTGCCGGTCTTTTCCAACGCGGCGTAGAGCGACGAACCAATCGCCGCCGGATCGGGCAGCACGCTTGTCGATAGCGAGGCGCGCTCGATCGCCAGCGGCGTGTCGTTGGCGATACGAAGGCGCGCCACGCGCGCCACCAATTCGTTCGACGCCAGGCCGAGCACCATCATCTCGTCGGGCGACGGCGGATAGAGGCCGCGGTCGAGCCAAGCCGAACGCACCGCCATGCCGCGCCGTGCCATGTCCTCGGTAAACGAGGTCAGCATCGACAGCGACTGCTCGACGCGCTCCATACGTGGCGCAACGAAGGTACCGGAACCATGGCGCTGGACGAGGATGCCGCCCTTGACCAGGTCCTGCACCGCCTTGCGCACGGTGACGCGCGAAATGTCGGCCTTGCTAGCGATGTCGCGCTCGGAAGGCAGCGCATCGCCAGGTCCGATCAGCCCGCGTTTGACGGCATCCTCGATACTCTTCCTGAGCTGCAGATAGAGCGGCGCGCCACTCTGCGACGATTGTTTCAGCGCCGCGAATATCTGGTCGGCGGCCTCACTCATCGAGCTGCCTCCGCCGTGTTTGCGAAAATCCGAGCCGCCATCTGAACCGCGCCGCCCAGCGCGTCGTCCAGCGGCGGTTTCAGCAGCGCCCGGTAGCGGGCCGACAGGCGCGGCGCGTAAAGCGGCGCCAACCCGCCGAGCAGGCAGAGCGGATCGCCGCCGCCCAGGTCGAGCACGCCAAGCGCTGCTTCGACATCGGCGACCGCCTTGTCGAGGATCCAGATAGCGACGACGTCGCCTTTTTCGGCATGTTCGAACACCTTGGGCGCGAAGCCGCCGAAATCGCCGGGCTTGGCGTTGGTGGTGAATTCGACCAGATCCTCGGGATTGTTGCGGAAGATGGCGAGCATGGTCTCCGTCAGCGGTGATCCCTGGCGGATGCCGTCATAGGCGAGCAGCGTCTGCTCGAGCAGGTCGCGGCCGATACGGGCGCCGCTGCCCTGGTCGCCGACCTGGAACCCCCAGCCGCCGATGGCGCGCGACTTGCCTTGTTTGCGTGCCATATAGGCGGTGCCCGTGCCGAGGATGGCCATGGCGCCGTCGCCGGAGCCAACCGCGCCTTCCAGCGCGATCTCGGCGTCGGTCTCGACACGGCTGATGCGAAACGGCAGGATCGCTTCGAGCTGCTGCCGGTAGGTGCCGACATTGGCGCCGGCAAGACCGAGAACGGCCGGAGTTTGCGGGATCAGTGCGGGATCCCTGCCCGCGGCGACAAAGGCCTGCTGCGCTGCGTCGACGATGTTCGTCCTGGCGCCGGTGAGATCGGTTCGGATGTTGGCGGCACCGCTTTTGGCGCGGCCGAGGACGATGCCGTCGGCCGTTGCAAGAGCCGCCCTGCAGCTGGTGCCGCCGCCATCGATGCCGAGCACGAATTTCACGCGATTTCTCCTCCGGGCGGATAATACCAATAAAATACCAATAGCCAAGGATTAATTTCCGTTTCAAAAAAGTTAAGGCGTAGTTTGTTGGAAAATCAGCCAATTTCGTTCGCAAGCCTGCACTGCCGCAAGGATTTCATTAATGCGTGTGGACAAGTGGTATTTTTTTGGTATGGTTTTCTCGATTGGAGGAAAGCGGATGGCCGAAACGCGCACCGAAGCGCTTCACCAGAATGCCGAGGGACTGGATATCCAGGCCCCGGAAGCCGTCCTTTCCTCTTTGGCCAACGCACAGATCGAGGCCGCCAAGGCCGTGCACGGCGCCATTCCTGCCATTGCCGCGGCAGCCGAAATCATCGCAAGCAGACTGAAAAGCGGCGGCAAGCTCGCCTATGCGGCTGCCGGCAGTTCGGGCCTGATGGCACTGGCCGACGCGCTTGAGCTGCCGGGCACTTTCGGCATCCAACGCGACCGCATCGCCATCCTGATCGCCGGCGGCGACGAGGCCTTCAAGACACTGGCCGGCGGGCCGGAGGACGACACCGAGGAAGCTTCGGCAGCAGTTGCCGCCGCCCGCATCGGCAAGGGCGACTGCCTGATCGCCGTCTCGGCCAGCGGCTCGACACCTTATGCAGTCAGGGCGATCGAGGACGCCAGGCGCCGCGGTGCGGCGACCATTGCCATCGCCAACAACAGGGATGCGCCGCTGTTGCGGCTGGCCGACATCGCCATCATGCTCGAAACGCCGCCGGAGCTGATTGCCGGCTCAACGCGCATGGGCGCAGGCACCGCCCAGAAGATCGCGCTCAACATGCTGTCGACGCTCGCCGCCATCCATCTCGGCCATGTCCATGACGGCTACATGGTCAACCTCATGGCCGACAACATCAAGCTGCGCGACCGCGCCGCACGCATCGTCGCCGCCGTCAGCGGGCGCGACAAGGACGAGGCGGCGCGCCTGCTCGAAAGGAGCGGCGGCGTCGTCAAGACCGCTATTCTGCTCGCCGCCGGCGCCGCCAGCGCCGATGCAGCCGAGAAGATATTGGAAGGGACTGGCCACAAGCTGCGGCCGGCCCTTTCCGCGATCGAGGGGAGCAAGGGGCGCAATGCCTCTGTTCTCATCAAAACCGAACCTGAAAAAGGTCAACAGGGAGACTGAGCATGACAACGAAGCTACTGACGGCACTTCTTCTCGGCACCAGCATTCTCGGCTCCGCCGGGGTGGCTTATGCCGACGACGTAACGCTCAACATCGAAAGCTGGCGCGGCGACGACCTTGCCATCTGGAAGGACAAGCTGATCCCGGCCTTCGAAGCCAAGAACCCGGGCATCAAGGTGGTGTTCGCGCCGTCGGCGCCAACCGAATATGACGCCGCCCTCGGCGCCAAGCTTGCCGCCGGCTCGGCCGGCGACCTGATCACCTGCCGCCCGTTCGACAAGTCGCTGGAACTCTTCAAGAAGGGCAACCTCGCCGACATCTCGACCCTGCCCGGCATGGAGAACTTCTCCGACGTCGCCAAGGCTGCCTGGCAGACCGACGACGGCAAGTCGAGTTTCTGCGTGCCGATGGCCTCCGTCATCCATGGCTTCATCTACAACAAGGACGCCTTCGACAAGCTCGGCATCAAGGTGCCGGAGACGCGCGACGAATTCTTCGCCGCGCTCGACAAGATCAAGGCCGACGGCACCTACATCCCGATGGCGATGGGCACCAAGGACCTCTGGGAAGCGGCGACCATGGGCTACCAGAACATCGGCCCCAACTACTGGAAGGGCGAGGAAGGCCGCCTGGCGCTGATCAAGGGCGAGCAGAAGCTGACCGATCCGCAGTGGGTCGAGCCCTTCAAGGAACTGGCCAAGTGGAAGGACTATCTCGGCGACGGCTTCGAGGCGCAGACCTATCCGGACAGCCAGAACCTGTTCACGCTCGGTCGCGCCGCCATCTACCCGGCCGGCTCGTGGGAGATCGGCCTGTTCAACACGCAGGCGCAGTTCAAGATGGGCGCCTTCCCGCCGCCGGTGCAGAAGGCCGGCGACACCTGCTACATCTCCGACCACACCGACATCGGCATGGGCCTCAATGCGGCCTCGAAGAACGCGGATGCGGCCAAGACCTTCCTGTCCTGGGTGGCCTCGCCGGATTTCGCCACCATCTACGCCAACGCGCTGCCGGGCTTCTTCAGCCTGAACAACACCCCGGTGAAGATGGAAGACCCGCTGGCCCAGGAATTCGTCTCCTGGCGCGGCAAGTGCAAGTCGACGATCCGCTCGACCTACCAGATCCTGTCGCGCGGCACGCCGAACCTCGAAAACGAGACGTGGGTTGAATCGGCCAACGTCATCAACGGCACCGACACGCCGGAAGCTGCCGCCAAGAAGCTGCAGGACGGCCTCGACAGCTGGTACAAGCCGGCGAAGTAAAGCGCGGCGAAGCGTTGTCTCCCCCCTCGAGGGGGAGATGTCGCCGAAGGCGACAGAGGGGGTCGGTCGAGGCAGACTGCGGCTTGATCGCTGCTGGAAAGCACGGTCGAACGACGATGGCGTGCTCCTCTGCCGACCCCACCCGCCTCGCTTTGCGAGGTACCCTCCCCTCGAGGGGGAGGGAGGCGCCGCGCCCTTTGGCGGCAATAGCAAGACCTGATCGGCGGGGACCGAACGCATGGCCGCAGCACCGAAAAGACCGTTCCGTTGGCATATCGGCGTTTTCCTGGCGCCGGCGCTGCTGGTCTATACGGCGATCATGATCCTGCCGCTGGCCGGCACGCTGCAGCTGTCGCTGTTCCGCAACATCAACCAGTCGCAGGTCTTCGTCGGACTGGAAAATTTCCGCATGCTGTTCGGTGATCCCAACTGGTCGGTCAATTTCTGGAACGCGCTCAGGAACAATGTCTGGTTCTTCATCATCCACATGCTGGTGCAGAACCCGATCGGCGTCCTTTTGGCCGCACTTCTGTCCAGCCCCAGGCTACGGTTTTCCGCCTTCTACCGCACGGCGATCTTCGTGCCGACGATCCTGTCTTTCGTCATCGTCGGCTTCGCCTGGAAGCTGATCCTGTCGCCGCTATGGGGCGTGGCGCCGCATATGATGGACCTTGTCGGCCTGAAAAGCCTGTTCACGCCCTGGCTCGGCAAGGCGCAATATGCGCTGACCGCGCTCAGCCTGATCTCGGTGTGGCAGTTCGTCGGCATCCCGATGATGCTGATCTATGCGGCACTGCTGTCCATTCCCGAAGAGGTGATCGAAGCGGCCGAATGCGACGGCATCACTGGGATGGCGCAGTTCTGGAAGATCAAGCTGCCGCTCATCCTGCCGTCGATCGGCATCATCTCGATCCTGACCTTCGTCGGCAACTTCAACGCTTTCGACCTGATCTACACCGCGCAAGGCGCGCTGGCCGGGCCGAACTATTCAACGGATATTCTCGGCACCTTCCTCTACCGCGCCTTCTTCGGTTTCCAGCTGCAGGTCGGCGATCCCAACATGGGCGCGGCGATCGCCACGATGATGTTCCTGATCATCCTCGGCGGCGTCTGCGTCTATCTGTTCCTCGTACAGACGCGCTTGCGTCGCTACCAGTTTTAGGGGAGCGCGACCATGAGCACCGCAACCCGCTCGCTGCCCCGCACCATCGGCGCGCATGCGATCCTTCTGACCTACACCGCAATCGCGCTTTTTCCGGTCATCCTCGTGATCATGAATTCGTTCAAATCGCGCGCAGGGATTTTCGGCGCGCCGCTGACGCCGCCGACGCCAGGGACCTTCGACCTGATCGGCTACACCACGGTGATCGGCCAGGGCGACTTCATCCACTATTTCCAGAACAGCCTTGTCGTCACCGTCGCCTCGCTGTTCTTCGTGCTTTTGTTCGGCGCCATGGCTGCCTTCGCGCTGTCGGAATACCGCTTCCGCGGCAATTCGCTGATGGGGCTCTATCTGGCGCTCGGCATCATGATCCCGATCCGCCTCGGCACCGTCGCCATCCTGCAGCTGATGGTGGCGAGCGGGCTGGTCAACACGCTGACGGCGCTGATCCTGGTCTACACGGCGCAGGGCCTGCCGCTTGCCGTCTTCATCCTGTCGGAATTCATGAAGCAGGTCTCCGACGACCTGAAGAACGCCGGCCGCATCGACGGGCTATCGGAATACACCATCTTCTTCCGCCTGGTGTTGCCGCTGGTCAGGCCATCTATGGCAACGGTCGCCGTCTTCACCATGATCCCGATCTGGAACGATCTGTGGTTCCCGCTGATCCTGGCGCCGTCGGAGGAAACCAAGACGGTGACGCTCGGCGCGCAACTGTTCCTCGGCCAGTTCGTCACCAACTGGAATGCCATCCTGGCGGCACTGTCGCTGGCGATCATGCCGGTGCTGATCCTCTACGTCATCTTCTCGCGGCAGCTGATCCGCGGCATCACTTCGGGAGCGGTCAAGTGAGTGAGGGTCGGGACGCGATCAGTCGAGGCCTCACCGAGTCGGCAATCCGCCACAGATTCCGCGGCGTTCGCAAAACAAACTATTATCGCGAATGGCCGGAAACGGTCTGTCTGCTTAACCTTCAGAAGTCTGCCTGGGGACCGCAGTTCTATCTCAATGCAGCTGTCTGGCTGACTCGGTTCGGGATCGAGCGTCGACCGAAGGAATACAACTGTCATATCGTCTGGCGTGTCAACTCCCTGATGGTTAGCGAGCAATCCAAGGCATTCACCGAGGCGCTGGATCTGGATCGTCCGTTGCCGGACGACCGGAGGTCTTCTCTGATCAAAGAGGGAGTCGATACATACGGGTTCGGACTTCTGGCACGTTGTGAAAGCGAAAAGGCTGCTCTGCAGATCGCCAGTGAGTATGGATCGAGTATTAGGATGGACCTGAAAGCCCGCGCTCTACTAAAGGCAAACTGAAATGGACCAACCCCTTCGCGTTGTCATCGCCGGCCTCGGCAATATGGGGCGCAGCCATGCGTTGGCGTATCACACCAATCCGGGATTCCAGATCGCCGCGCTGGTCAACCGCTCCGATGTGCCGCTGCCGGAAGGGCTTTCGACCTACGCCATCCGGCGTTCCTTCGACGAGGCGCTACGCGACGAAAAGCCCGATGTCGCCTGCATCGCTACCTATTCCGACAGCCATGCCGACTATGCGGTCAGTGCATTCGAGGCCGGCTGCCATGTCTTCGTCGAAAAGCCGCTGGCAACGACGGTCGCCGATGCAAAGCGCGTGGTCGCGGCAGCCAAGGCCAACGGCAAAAAACTGGTGATCGGCTACATCCTGCGCCATCACCCGTCCTGGATCCGGCTGATCGCCGAGGCGCGCAAGCTCGGCGGCCCTTACGTGTTCCGCATGAACCTCAACCAGCAATCCTCCGGCCATAGCTGGGAGACGCACAAGCAGTTGATGCAGACGACATCGCCGATCGTCGATTGCGGCGTGCATTATCTCGACGTGATGCTGCAGATCACCGACGCCAGGCCAGTCGAGGTGCGCGGCATGGGGCTGAGGCTGAGCGACGAGATCGCGCCGTCAATGTACAATTACGGTCATCTGCAGGTGCTATTCGACGACGGTTCGGTCGGCTGGTACGAGGCCGGCTGGGGGCCGATGATTTCGGAGACGGCTTTCTTCGTCAAGGACGTGATCTCGCCCAATGGCTGCGTGTCGATCGTCATGAAGGAGGGTGTCAGGTCCGACGACATCGACACCCACACCAAGACCTCGACCATCCGCCTGCACAGCGCGGCGACCGGCGCCGACGGCAAGTTCGCGAAACCGGACGAAATGCTGTCGATGCAAGGCGAGCCCGGCCATCAGGACCTCTGCGACCTGGAACAGGCGTTTGTGCTGAAGGCGATCCGCGAGGATCTGGACTTGACCCGCCACATGGACGACGCGGTGAAGTCGCTCGCCGTCTGCCTTGCCGCAGACGAGAGCGTGCGCAGCGGCCTCGCCGTGAAACTCTAGAACAGGGACGAAGCCGTGGGCTCGCTGAACATCGAGAACGTGAAAAAAGCCTTTGGGCCGGTCGAGGTGCTGAAGGGCATCAACCTCGAGGTGACGGATGGCGAGTTCGTCGTCTTCGTCGGTCCATCCGGTTGCGGGAAGTCGACGCTGCTCAGGGTCATTGCCGGGCTGGAGGACTCGACCTCGGGCCGCGTGGTGATCGACGGGGCGGACGTCTCCGCCACGCCGCCGGCCAAGCGCGGTATCGCCATGGTGTTCCAGACCTATGCGCTCTATCCGCATCTGACTGTGAAGAACAATATGGGCCTCGGCCTCAAGCAGGCGGGCACGCCGGCGGCCGAGATCGACCGCCGCATCGGCATCGCTTCCTCGATGCTGTCGCTGGAGCCCTACCTCTCGAGGCGGCCGGCCGAGTTGTCCGGCGGCCAGCGCCAGCGCGTCGCCATCGGCCGCGCCGTGGTGCGTGAGCCCAAGCTTTTTCTGTTCGACGAGCCGCTGTCGAACCTCGACGCCGCACTGCGCGTCAACACCAGGCTGGAGATCGCGCAATTGCATCGCCGGCTGAAGGCCACGATGATCTATGTCACCCACGACCAGGTCGAGGCGATGACACTGGCCGACAAGATCGTCGTGCTGAACGCGGGAAAGATCGAGCAGATCGGCGGACCGATGGAGCTTTACAATTCGCCGGCAAATGAATTCGTCGCCGGCTTCATCGGCTCACCGAAGATGAACTTCGTCGACGGGGCCAGGCTTGGCGAGACGGCCAAGACCATCGGTGTCCGCCCCGAGCACCTGACCGTCGATCCGAAATCCGGTGCCTGGAAAGGCACGGTTGTCCATGCCGAGCACCTTGGCGCCGACACCAATCTCTATCTCGACTGCGAGAAGGCCGGCTTGATCACAGTGCGCATTTTTGGCGTCTATAACGCCGAACCGGGTGCCACGCTCTACGCGACGCCGGATCCGGCAAAGACATACCGGTTTGGGGCCGATGGGAAGGTGCTGAAATAGCGCAGGTGTCGACTCCCCTTCTCCCCTTGTGGGCTAGCGTGCGCACACCTCTCCGAAGCAGATGTGTGCGCACGCTAGCCCCCAGGGGAGAAGGCAAAGCGCCGCCTACAAATCCGCCTTGAACGTCTGCTTCTGGATGCCCAGCCCTTCGATACCGAGCTCGACCACGTCGCCGGGCTTCAGGAAGACCGGCGGCTTCATGCCGAGGCCGACGCCGGGCGGCGTGCCGGTAGAGATGATGTCGCCCGGGTGCAGCGACATGAACTGGCTGAGATAGGAGACGAGATAAGCGACGCCGAAGACCATGGTCTTGGTCGAGCCGTTCTGCATGGTCTTGCCGTTGACCGTCAGCCACATCGGGATGTTCTGCGGGTCCTTGATCTCGTCCTTGGTCACCAGCCACGGGCCGATCGGCCCGAACGTGTCGCAGGACTTGCCCTTGGTCCACTGGCCCTGGCGCTCGGCCTGGAAGGCGCGCTCCGAGACGTCGTGCGCGACGCAATAGCCGGCGACATAATCCAGCGCCTCGGCCTCGGTGACATACTTCGCAGTCTTGCCGATCACCACGCCGAGCTCGACCTCCCAGTCGGTCTTCACCGAGCCGCGCGGGATCAGCACGTCGTCGTTCGGCCCGACAATAGCCGAGCTTGCCTTCATGAAGATGATCGGCTCCGGCGGCACGGTGGCGCCGGTTTCGGCAGCATGGTCGGAATAGTTGAGACCGATGCAGATGAATTTGCCGGTGCCGGCGACGCAGGCGCCGATGCGTGGCTTGCCGGAAACCGCCGGTAGCGTTTTCGGATCGAGCTTCGACAATGTCTCAAGCGATGCCGGATCGAGCGTCTTGCCGGCAATGTCGGTGACATGGGCGGAGAGGTCGCGGATCGTTCCATCCGCATCGAGCAGGCCGGGGCGTTCGCTCCCCGCCTCGCCATAGCGCAGCAGTTTCATGCAGTTTTCTCCCAGTTGCGACCAGAGGCCGTTTGCAAACTCGCTCCGCTGCGGCGAATGGCGTGGGTTTCGAGAACCGGAGCGGAGCGTACTTAAAGTACGTGAGCACCGGAAGCGCAGAAAGCCGCGTCAGGCGCCCGGCGGAGTAGGGTTTTCAAATGGCCTCTTAGATCGACCAGCCACCGTCGATATTATAAGCCTGCCCCGACGTATAGGTGGCGCCGGCCAGATAGACGGCGAGGTCGGCGATTTCCTCGGGCGTGCCGAGGCGGCCCATCGGCTGGCGCGCGATGAAGGCGGCGCGAGCTGCTTCGTAGTCGCCCTGCGCATGCATGCGGTCCTGCAGCGACGGGCTTTCGACCGTGCCCGGACAGATCGCATTGCAGCGTATGCCCTTGCCGACATAGTCGGCGGCGACCGACTTGGTCAGGCCGATGACGGCTGCCTTGGTTAGGCCATAGACGAAGCGGTTCGGCACGCCCTTGGTCGAACTGGCCAGCGAAGCCATGTTGATGATCGAGCCGTCGCCGCGCTCCAGCATGCCGGGCAGCACGGCGCGGATGGCGCGGATCATCGAGCGGACATTGAGATCATAGGCAAAGTCGAGATCGCCGTCCTTCATCTCGAGGATCGAGCCGGAATGGACGAAGCCGGCGCAGTTGAACAGCACGTCGACGGCGCCGATCTCGGCAAAAGCGGCGTTCACCGCCTCGTCGTTCAGCACGTCGAGCTTGCGGGTCTTGATACCGGGCGTCTTGCCGAGGTCGGCGAGCACCACCTCGTTAATGTCGGTGGCATGGACGACGGCGCCGGCCTTGGCGAACGCCAGCGCGCTCGCCCGGCCGATGCCTTGCGCCGCCGCCGTGACGACAACGACCTTGCCTGTCAGATCCGCCATGCTTCTCTCCTCGCCCGTCTGTGATCGTTCGGCTTTACCGGCATTAGGCCGGGGCGCAATGTGCCAGCCGGGCACTACCATCCCGCCTGTTTCGATATTCGCCTGCCGGCCAAATGTTTTTTCTCGGTAAAGAACATTTGTTGGCCCGTCAAGCCCGGACGTCCCTCCGGGACACTCAGTCGCCGTAGGGCACCCAGACGTTCTTGACCTCGATCGCACGGCGCAGCAAGGCATCGCCGGCTGCTTCGTTCGAGGGCCAGTCGAGGCTGTGGCCGTTGCCGGTCCAGACGCGTTTGAGATTGCCGATGGACTCGGCCTCGGCCTTGGCGCAAGTCTCGGCGTCGGCGAACACCCAGAGCCCGTCGACATCGTCATGCTTGGCCAATACGCCGGCAAGCTCGGCGCTACGGCCGGTAACGATATTGATGGCGCCTGCGGGAACGTCGGAATATTCGATGACCTGGTAGAGGTCGGTGGCAAGCAGCGGGTATTTTTCGGATGGCACTGCGACTACGGTGTTGCCCATGGCAAGCGCCGGCGCCACCAGCGAGATCAGGCCAAGCAGAGGCGCATTGTCCGGCGCGATGATGCCGACGACGCCGACTGGCTCGTGCAGCGCCAATGTGACGGCGCGGGCCGGCGGCTGGTGGACGCGGGCCTCGAATTTGTCGGCCAAGCCGGCATAGAGGAAAAGGCGCTCGATCGACAGCTCGACCTCGTTACGCGCCGCCTTGGCGGTCGCGCCGGTGAGCTGGGTCAAACGGGCGGCAAACTCGTCTGCGCGGCCGGAAAGGTTTTCGGCCACGTAGTAGAGTACCTGGCTGCGGTTGTAGGCGGTCGCCTCCGGCCAGGACTTGCAGGCGCGCGCGGCCGCGACGGCGTCACGGATATCCTTGCGGTTGCCGAGACCGATCTCGCCGGCAAGCTTGCCCTTGGCGCTGGCGATGGCGAAGGAATAATTGCCGTCCGGCCGGACCTGCTTGCCGCCGATGAACAGCTTTGCCGTGCGGTCGATGGCGCCACCTTCCGCCTGCTCGCCAGGTTGGGCCGAAGACGTTGCCGGTTTGATGATCGGGCCGAGCGGCAGTTTTGCCGAGAGATATTCGAACATGCCCTCGCGCCCGCCTTCACGGCCAAAGCCGCTCTCGCGGTAGCCGCCGAAGCCGCAGGAGGCGTCGAACATATTGGTGCCGTTGACCCAGACGACGCCGGCCTTCAATTGCGGCGCGACGTGCAGGGCAAGATTGATGTTCTCACTCCACACCGAAGCGGCCAGGCCATAGCGTGTGTTGTTGGCGAGCTCGATCGCTTCCTCGGTGTTGCGGAAGGTCATGGTGGCGAGCACCGGCCCGAACACCTCTTCCTGTGCCAGGATGTTAGCCGGCGAAACACCTGTCGCCAGCGTTGGCAGATGGTAATAGCCCGCGGCGGGCAGTGCCGAGTCCGGCTGCCAGCAGATCGCGCCCTGCTTGGCGCCTTCGGCGATTAGGCCCTTGACGCGATCGAGCTGAGTCAAATCGACCAGCGGGCCGATATCGGTGTTCTTGTCGAGCGGACTGCCGATGCGCAGCCGGCTCATCCGCGTCTTGACCTTGCCGATGAAGGCGTCGGCGATGCCTTCTTGCACCAGAAGGCGCGAGCCGGCACAGCACACCTGGCCCTGGTTGAACCAGATGCCGTCGACCAGACCCTCGACGGCGCTGTCGAGGTCGGCATCCTCGAAAACGACGAATGCCGACTTGCCGCCAAGCTCCAGCGACAGTTTTTTGCCCGAGCCGGCAGTGGCCTTGCGGATGATCTTGCCGACCTCGGACGAACCGGTGAAGGCAATCTTCTGGACGCCGGGATGGTTGACGATGGTCGCGCCCGCCTCCGGCCCGCCCTGGACGATGTTGACGACGCCCTTCGGCACGCCGGCGCGTCCGCAGATCTCGGCAAACAGGATCGCGGTGAGCGGCGTGAATTCCGCGGGTTTGAGCACCACGGTGCAGCCCGCAGCGAGCGCCGGCGCGATCTTCCAGGCGAGCATCAAGAGCGGGAAGTTCCACGGGATGATCTGGCCGACGACGCCGACGCCCTTGTGGCCGGGAAAATCCCTGTCCAGCGCCTGCGCCCAGCCGGCATGATGGATGAAATGGCGGATCGCCAGCGGCACGTCGATGTCGCGGCTTTCGCGGATCGGCTTGCCATTGTCGATCGATTCCAGCACCGCGAACAGCCGTTGGTGGCGCTGCATGGCGCGGCCGATGGCGTAGAGCACTTTGGCGCGTTGATATCCGGTGCTGGCGCTCCATTTCGGCAGCGCTTTTGTGGCCGCCGCAACCGCCGCGTCGATATCGGCGGCACCGGCATCCGACACCTTGGCCAGCAGCTTTCCCGAGGACGGATCGCTGGTGTCGAAGGTTCTGCCTCCGCTGGCTGCCTTCCAGTCGCCGCCGATAAACAGCGCTTTGCCGAAATCCCGCGCGGCAAGCCACACATCGGCCTCGTTGCGCGCCTCCGGCGCCGGGCCGTATTCCATGGCGTGATAGCGTTCGAGAATGTTCATGAAGCGCTCCGAATCACGCCATCGCGTGGCGATGATTGGCCGAGTAGTGGCCGGTCAGATGATGCTCGAGCTGGCGCTCGATATCGGTCAAAAGGCTCGATGCTCCGAAACGGAACAGCTCCGGCTCCAGCCACGGCCGGCCCAGTTCTTCTTTCATCAGCACCAGCCAATCGAGCGAGGCTTTTGCCGTGGAAATGCCACCGGCCGGCTTGAAGCCGATGAGATAGCCGGTTTCCTCGAAATAGGCGCGGATGGCGCGCACCATGGCAAGGCCGACCGGCAGCGTCGCGTTGACGCTTTCCTTGCCGGTCGAGGTCTTGATGAAATCTGCACCCGCCATCATCGCCACCATCGAGGCGAGCATGACGTTGCGCAGCGTCGCGAGGTCGCCGGTGCCGAGGATCACCTTCAGATGGGCCTCGCCGCAAGCGGCGCGCATCGAGACAATCTCGTTATAGAGCTCCTGCCATTTCGCCCCGAATACCAGGCCGCGCGGGATGACGACGTCGATCTCGTCGGCGCCGTCGCGGACCGATGCTTCGATCTCTTGCAGGCGCGTCGAAAGCGGTGCAAGGCCATGCGGGAAGGCGGTCGAAACGGCGGCGACATGGACGCCGCTGCCGCGCAGCGCTTCTACGGCGGTGGCGACGAAGGGATGATAGACGCAGACCGCCGCCGGGCGGATCTTTTCACCGGTAATGCCCAGCCCCTCGACGATGTCGCGGCGGAACGGGTTGACCGCCTTGGCACAGAGCCTGCGCACGCGCTCTTCCGTGTCGTTCGAGTTCAGCGTCGTCAGGTCCATGCAGGCGACGGCGCGCAGCAGCCAGGCGGCCTGGTTATCGGCCTTGATCGAGCGTCTTTTGGTCAGGCTGGCGACGCGGCGTTCCAGCGCCGAGCGGTTGACGCCGCGCATCGATTCCATGAAGCCGAGATCGAGCCTCATGCCGGGATTGCGAGCAATACCATGGGCTTGCGGCATCGGCGCATTGGCGGCGGCGCGCGCCGGCAGCGGCGTGACCTTCGATGTGCCGACGTCGGTTTCACGGATTGTGCTGCTCATCTCCTGCCCCTTGTTCAGCGACTTATGCCGAAGATAGACCGTGAAGCAGCGCTTCACGAGTCCTTCAAGCGGTCATAGCGGAAAAAGACAGTCAAGGCAGCCGATTTTTGACCGCATGATCAAGATCAGGGTCTCGAACCAGTGGACGCTGAATTGCCGCGTCTCAGCCGACGAAGGCGCGCTCGACGACGAAGCTTGCCGGATGATGCAGCGAGCCTTCCTGGAAGCCGTGGCTTTCGGCCAGTTCCTTGACGTCCTTCAGCATATGCATCGAGCCGCAGATCATGATGCGGTCGGTTTCGGGATTGAGCCTGTCGATGCCGAGATCGGTGTAGAATTTGCCCGAGCCGATCAGCGCGGTGATGCGGCCCATGCGCACGGAGGTCTCGCGCGTCGTCGAATTATACAGCGTGACGCGGCCGCCGGTCAGTTCGCCGATCAGCGGGTCCTTCTCAAGCGCTGTCACCAGCTCCTGGCCGTAGGTGAGCTCGGCATTGTCGCGGCAGGTATGGGTCAGCACCACCTGCTCGAACTTCTCATAGGTGTCGGGATCGCGCAGCAGGCTGGCGAATGGAGCAATGCCGGTGCCGGTCGAGATCATGAACAGGCGCTTGGCCGGCGTCAGCGCGTCGACCACCAGCGTGCCCGTCGACTTCTGCCGCATGATGACGGTATCGCCGATCTCGATTTTCTGCAGCTCCGAGGTAAGCGGGCCGTCCGGCACCTTGATCGAGAAGAATTCGAGTTCGTCGTCCCAGGACGGGCTGGCGATCGAATAGGCGCGGAACACTGGCTTCTCGGCATTGGGCAGGCCGATCATGACGAATTCGCCGGAGCGGAAGCGCAGCGACTGCGGCCGGGTGATGCGGAACGAAAACAGCCGGTCGGTATAATGCTTCACCGAGACGACGGTTTCGGCATAGACATTGGCCGGTATCGGGAACTGCAACGGCCGGGCGCCGGCTGTGTTGAACGCGGATGTGGTGTTCATCAAACCTAACCTTCTGGGCCGGCTCAGCGCCGGCGCCAAATCTCCACCTGCGCGCCCGAACCGGTCAGGTTCCAGCGTGCCGTTTGCACACTCCGAAGCGGTAAGCTCTTGTGTCCGGAATTTATTAGTATACAAACGATATTTGCGTCAAGACGCCGCCGTAAAACAGCTTTCCAAACTAAGGCATGTAGGCAGTTCGGGCATTTCGGGTTTCGACAATGGGACAGAATTTTTCGGCGCGAGCGCTGGATTCGACTGGCGACGTCGTCGCCGGCATCGATGTCGGCGGAACTTTTACCGACCTGCTTCTGATCGACGGCCGTGACGGTGGCCGGGTGCATATCGCCAAGACCCCGACCACGGTCGACAACCAGGCGTTCGGCGTCGTTGCAGCACTTGGCGCCACCGGCTTTCCGGTCGACGGCATCGACCTCATCGTGCACGGCACGACGACCACCACCAACGCGGTCCTGGAGCGCCGGCTGGCCAAGACCGGCATGATCACCACGCGCGGCTTTCGCGACGTCATCGAGCTTGGCCGGCGGACACGGCCGCAGGCCTATGGCATGACGGGCACGTTCGTCCCGATCATTCCGCGCAATCTGCGGCTCGAAGTGTCGGAGCGGGTCGAGGCCTCGGGCGCGGTGCGCATCCCGCTCGACGAGGCCGAGATGCGGACAGCGATTTCACAACTGATCGCAGCCGGCTGCGAATCCCTGGTCATCCATTTCCTGCATTCCTACGCCAACCCGGCGCATGAGCGGCGCGCCGCCGAGATAGCGGCCGAGCTTTGGCCGAACGGCTACATCACGACAGGCCACGCCCTGCTTTCGGAAGCGCGCGAATTCGAGCGCGGGGTGACCGCTTCGGTCAACGCTTCGGTGCAGCCGATCCTCGAACGCTATGTCGAACGGCTGCGCAAGGAGCTGGCTGCAAAAGGCTACGCCCGCGACTTTCTGATCATGAACGGCAATGGCGGCATGATCTCGGCCCGCTTTGTCACACGTGAGTCGGCCAAGACCGTCATGTCCGGCCCCGCTTCCGGTGTCATTGCTGCCGCCTATACCGGAAAACGCGCCGACTTCGAAAATCTGGTCACCTACGACATGGGCGGCACCTCAACCGACGTGGCGCTGATCCGCAACGCCGAGCCGGCGGTGTCGAACGAGATCGAGATCGAATATGCGATGCCGATCCACGTGCCGATGGTGGCGGTGCATACGGTCGGCGCCGGCGGCGGCTCGATCGCCCGCGTCGATGCGGCCGGCCTGATCCAGATCGGCCCGGAAAGCGCCGGCGCCAATCCCGGGCCAATCTGCTACGGACGCGGCGGCTTGGAGCCGACCATCACCGACGCCAATCTGGTGCTCGGCAGGCTGGCGCCGAAGAAGCTGCTCGCGGTGGAAAACCCGGTCACCGTCGAGCGGGTCACCGGTATATTCGAGGACAGGATCGGCCGCGCCACAGGCTTGTCCGGCGTCGAGGCGGCGGGTGCGGTGCTGCGGCTCGGTAACGTGAAAATGGCTGGCGCCATCCGCATGGTCTCGGTGTCGCGCGGCCACGACCCGCGCGATTTCGCGCTGTTCGCCTTCGGCGGCGCCGGGCCGCTGCATGCGACGGCATTGGCGCGCGAACTAGGCCTGCCGAAAGTGCTGGTGCCGGCGCGGCCGGGCATCACCAATGCTCTCGGCTGCGTCGTCGCCGATCTGCGCCATGATTTCGTCAACACGGTCAACCAGCCGGTGGCCAGTCTCGATGAAACCCGACTCCACGAGACATTGGAACGGCACCGAAACGAAGGCGAGGAGCTGATCGGCAAGGAAGCGGTGAAGCCGGAAGCAATCCGTATCACGCATTCCGCCGACATGCAGTTCGTCGGCCAGACGCATATCATCAACGTGCCGCTGCCGTCGTCTGCGGTGACACGCGAGGTACTGCAGCAACTGTTCGAGAGTGCCTATTTCGCCCGCTTCAAGGTCGAGCTACCCGAGATCCGCGCCAATCTGGTCAACCTCAACACGTCGGTCACTGGCGTGCGGCCGACCATCGATCTGTCCCGGCTGATCGATCCGGCTGGGCGCGCCAAAACGCTCCAAGAGGCGCGGCGCGAGATCCGGCCTGTCTGGTATGGCGGGCGCTGGTACGACACGCCGGTCTACAGCAGAGAGAAGTTGCCGCTCGACGCAACAATCGAAGGTCCGGCGATCCTCGAACAGATGGACGCGACGACTGTGCTGGAGCCCGGCGACCGGGCGCGATCGGATGCCGACGGCAACATCATCATCGATATCGGCGAGGCCTGAGATGGAAAAACTCGACGCCATCACCCTTTCAGTCATCCAGGCGGCGCTACAGCAAGTCTGCGACGAAATGGACCTGACGTTTTCGCGCGCCGCGTTCTCGCCTGTCATCGCCGAGGCCAATGACCGTTCGGATGGCATCTATTCAGCGCTCGATGGTTCGCTGATCGCGCAAGGCAGCCAGGGCCTGCCGGTGTTCGTCGGCGTCATGCAGTATTCGACCAAAACCGTGATCGAGATGATCGCCGACGGACGCTGCCTGCCGCCCGAGCCGGGCGATATCTACATCGTCAACGATCCCTATCTCGGCGGCACCCACCTGATGGATGTGCGCTTCGCCATGCCGGTCTACCGCGACGGCAGGATATTCTGCTGGCTGTCGAACACCGGCCACTGGCCCGACATCGGCGGTTCGGTGCCGGGCGGCTTTTCCGCCTCGGCAACAGCGGTCGAGCAGGAAGGCTTGCGACTGCCGCCGGTGAAACTGTTCAAGAAGGGCGTGCTCGACCCTGAGATCTACGCCATCATCTGCTCGAACATCAGGGTTGCCGACCAGCGCATCGGCGACATCCGGGCGCAGGCGGCGGCACTGCTGATCGGTCAAGACCGACTGAACGGAATCCTGGATCGTTACGGAGATGAAACGGTCGTCGATGCGATCGCCGAACTGCGCCGCCGCGCCGCCGAACAGATGCGCGCGAACATATCAGCCATTCCCGACGGCATTTACCGGTCGCAGGCTTTTGTTGATTCCGACGGCGTGGTCAACGAGCCGCTGACTATCGCGCTGGCCGTCGAAAAACAGGGCGACACGCTCAGCTTCGACTTCTCCGGTTCGTCAAAGCCCTGCGCTGGGCCGATGAACAGCGTGCTGGCGACGACCTTGTCCTCGGTCTATCTCGCCATGCGGCACATTTTCCCCGACGTGCCGATCAGCGCCGGCGCCTTCGAGCCGCTGATCGTCAAGCGGCCGGAAGGCACCTTCCTCGACGCCAAATATCCGCGCCCGGTATCGGGCTGCGCGGCCGAGGTTTCGCAGCGCATTGCTGAAGCGGTGTTCGCGGCGATGGTGCAGGCGCTGCCGGACAAGGTGACGGCGGCCCCCGCCGGCTCCAGCGGCAATTTCGCGCTCGGCGGCAACGATCCGGCCCGCGGCCGCGATTATGTCATGTATCAGATCTCCGGGGGCGGGTATGGCGGCAATGCCGGTCACGACGGCCTGACCAATGGCTGCTCGACCATAGGCATCTCCAAGTCGCCGCCGGTCGAAATCATGGAGCAGGCCTTCCCGGTGCTCTACCGCCACTATGCCTTGCGCGAAGGCTCGGGCGGCGCCGGCAAGCATCGCGGCGGTTTTGGCCTCGCCTATGAGGTCGAGATCCTGCGCGGCGACGCCCGCGCCTCCTTCGTCATGGATCACGGCCGCTTCGGCCCGCAAGGCGCGCTCGGCGGCAAGGACGGCGCGGTCAACACGGTCACCGTGTTCCGCGACGGCAAGGAACATGTGCCGCCGCATCTGTCCAAGGAGCAGGACATCGCGCTGAAGACAGGCGACCGCGTGTGCGTCGGCACGCCTGGCGGCGGCGGCTACGGCGATCCGTTGCAGCGCGATCCGCAATTGGTCGCTCGGGATGTCAAGCTCGGCTACTATACCGCAGAGCAAGCCAGAGACCTGTTCGGAGTCGTAGCGGATGAGCAACCCAAATCCCCTGGAGGCTGATCTCTCGTCTGAACTGGCCCACGCAGTCGAACGCGTCTATGCCGCTTTCGCGTCTTATCCATCGCCCCGCCACCTGCATGGCTCGCCGTACAAGGATTTGGAATCGATCTTTCGGGGAGTATCCAGTGGTCCGCTTCGGGAGCTCAGTGGTGAAAACCTCGGCGCCTATGCCGGATCGGCCATATGGACGGTCGGCGACGTCGATGACTACCGGCACTTTCTGCCGAGAGTGCTTGAACTTGCCATCCAAGGCGAACCTTCGATGGGGTTCGACGCCAACGTGATTGCCGCAAAGCTCGAAAGGACCTCCTGGCGCGATTGGCCGTTGGAAGAACAGCAGGCTGTCGAGGTGCTGTTTCAGGTTGCCTGGCGAAAAGCGATGACCATGCATCCCGATGAAGGGAACGCGGTTCCCTGGCTGGAGGGCATAGTGCTTGCCGGAATGGATGTAGCAGCTGCATTAGCGGCATGGCGTGATAGCCCTTACCCCGAGGCCATGTTGCACTGTGCGGACTTGATTACCGGCAACATCAAGACACTCGATAAGGGGCACGTGATCTTCAGCGAACAGGTCACCAGATGGCTTCTATCCGACAGTCTCGCCTGGCACTTGTTCACCGTCGCGGTCGAGGCTCCCTTGCGCCCCGACGATCGCGAAAAGCTCGCTTGGGCGAGCGAGACCATCGAGGACAATCTGAACTTTCCCGGAAATTAAAGGCGTTGATTGGGCCGCGTTTCGCCGGTCACGCTCTGTGGTCCAGCCTCGCGACCAGCCGGTCGCCGGCCCACTGGATGCCGCAGACCAGGATGATCAGCACAATGACAACGGCGATCATGACGGACGTCTCGAAGCGCTGGTAGCCGTAGCGGATGGCGAGGTCGCCGAGGCCGCCCGCGCCGCTGGCGCCGGCCATGGGCGAGGCGCCGATCAGCGTCACCAGCGTCACCGTGAAGCCGGCGACGATGCCGGGCAACGCTTCCGGCACCAGCACCTCGCGAATGATCGTCCAGCGGTTGCCGCCCATGGCGCGTGCTGCCTCGATCAGCCCATGGTCGACCTCGCGCAGCGACACTTCGGCGATCCGGGCATAGTAGGGCGTCGCCGCGATCGACAGCGGCACAATCGCTGCCCAGGTGCCGATCGAGGTGCCGACGATCAGCCGCGTCACCGGGATCAGCGCAACCAGCAGGATGATGAAAGGCACCGAGCGGAAGCCGTTGATGACCGCTCCGAGCGCGCGGTTCACCCACAGGTTTTCGCCGATACCGCCGCGGTCGGTGGCGACCAGCGCCAGGCCGAGTGGCAGCCCGAAAACCAGCGAGATGAGGCCGGAGGCGGCCGTCATCAGGATCGTTTCCCAGATCGAACGGACGAGAAGCTCAAACAGAACCGGCGACATGGCCAAGCACCTCTACCCGCGCTTGGCGGGCTTTCAAGAACGCGATCACCTCTGCCAGGTGAGCTTCATTGCTGCCGGCGACCGCCACGAACAGTGTCCCGACAGGCTGCTGCTGAACGTGATCGATGCCGCCATGCACGAGGCGGAACGAGCCGGGAACTGCCGAGGCAAGATCGGACAAAAGCGGGCTTCGGGCGGCCTCACCCGCCACGTCGATCCTGAGGATCGCCTCCAGGCCGGCGTTCTGCGTTAGCCGGCTTGCGATCTCCGCCGGCAATTGCGGCCGGATGCCGCCGAGCAGGCTTTGTGTGATCGCCGATTTCGGGTCGGCAAAGACCGACCACACCGGCCCTTGTTCGACGATCCGCCCAGCGTCGATCACCGCGACCCGGTCGGCGATCGAGCGGATCACCTCCATCTCATGCGTGATCAGCAGGATGGTCAGGCCAAGCTGCCGGTTGATGTCCCTCAGCAAGGCAAGGATGGAGCGTGTCGTCTCCGGGTCGAGCGCCGAGGTCGCTTCGTCGGACAAAAGTAGCGCCGGGCGCGCCGCAAGCGCCCGGGCAATGCCGACGCGCTGTTTCTGTCCGCCCGACAGCGACGCCGGATAGGCTTTCGCCTTCTCCGACAGCCCGACGAGCTCGAGCAGCTCGGCGGCGCGCGCCAGGCGTTCGGCCCTGGGCCGGCCTTCGATCTTGAGCGGCAGCGCTACATTGTCTTCGACCGTCTTGGCGGACAGCAGGTTGAAATGCTGGAAGATCATGCCGATGCGCCGGCGCAGCGGCTGCAATTCGCGCTCGCCGAGCCGGCTGATGTCGCGGCCTTCGATGAAGACCTGTCCTGAATCCGGCCGCTCCAGGCCGTTCAGGCAGCGTATCAGCGTCGACTTGCCGGCGCCGCTGCGGCCGATGATGCCGAGGATCTCGCCCTGGCGCACGCTGAGCGACACGCCGTCCAGCGCCGCTGTCGCGCCGAAGCGGCGTTTCAGCTCGATGAGGCGCACGACATCGTTCGGTCCGGCGGAGCGGCCGCCGACGGGACGCATGACTTCGGTGACCGAGGCGAAATGCTGGTTCATGAAAGTTCCTGTATTGGTGTCCCGCAAACGCGATCGCGGTCCGCGTTGAAGCGCGGACCGTTTTATCATGCCGGGCTTCGGCGCCCAGTCGAGCTCGGCATCAATAGGCGCTGATGCCGGTTCCCTTGTAGACTCGGTCGAATTCGGCCTTCACCTTTTCGTTCTGATAGGAGGCGACCAATGTCTTTACCCAGGGCTGGTTGTCATTGCCGGCCTTGACCGCGATGAAATTGCGGTAGGGATTGTCGGCCACCGCCTCCTGGGCGATGCGATTCTCCGGTGTGAGGCCGCTTTTAAGCGCCCAATCCGTGTTGACTACGGCCGCGTCGAGGTCTTCCACCGAGCGCCCGACAATCCCGGCGTCAAGCTCCTTGACGACCAATTTCTTCGGGTTTTCGGCAATGTCGGTGGTCGTCGCCAGAATGCCGGTGCCTTCCCTGAGCTTGATCAGACCTTCGCTCTGCAGGACGCGCAGTGCGCGGCCCTCATTGGACGGGTCGTTCGGCACGCCAATGACGGCGCCTTCTGGCAGGTCGGCAATCTTCGTGTACTTCTTGGAATAGAGGCCGATCGGCCAGACCCCGGTATAGCCGACCGGGACGATGTGATAGCCCTGCGTCTTGATCTGGTTGTCCAGATAGGGCTTGTGCTGGAAGGCGTTGGCGTCAATTTCGCCACGCTCGAGTGCTTCATTCGGCTGGGTGTAGTCGTTGAACACCACGGTCTCGATCGTCAGCCCCCTCTCCGCCGCCTGGGCGGTGACGACGCGCCACACATCCTCGTCCTCGCCGCTCATGATGCCGACCTTGACCGCCGTCTTGTCTTCGGCGAACGACGGCGCAGCAAGGCCGACAATCCCAACCGCCGACGCGAAAAGTACAGCCAGACCGGCGCGCCGGTTTATACTTGCGGAGAGAAATGAGAGCAAAGTGTTGGTATTCCCAGACATGATCTATCCCGTCGGTTCTGAAGTCGTTGCGGCCAGGCGGAGTGCCAAGCCTTGCTGGCATCATCGGGAATGCTGACCGCCGGATCAAAGCACCGTATTTCCCGCGAAATGCGAAGCCAGGAATATTCTCTCAAAGTTTCGGGCCTGGCGAGCACAGGGCGTGCTGGGATCATGTGTTCTAAGCCAATGCTGGTTCAGAAATTGTCCGGACGTCGTCTCCGCTATGAGGCCCGCCATGCTTCGAAACGGCGGGCCTTTCTGCGTCCGAATGCCCAACACGGGCAGCAGTGTGGGATGTCGACAATGCTAGACGCGCCGCATGTCCCTTCAAAGCGACGCGCTTGCTCACTGGATGACCTTCACGATCCTGCGTGTGCCTGGATCGACCAGGACGGTCTGGTTGTCGACGACGACGTAGCGGTATTTGACGTTGGGGACTTCATGAAGCTCGACGGTATCGGGCAGGGTCGAGCCGACATTGAGCTCCACGCCGGGGAGCTGGACGGACGCCAGAGGCTGCTTTTTCACATACTCGCGTACGATCGTCTCCTGCTGCGGTTCGATGACCACATCCTGGGCGGCAGCGGCGCCGACACCCGCAAGCAGCAAAAACCCAGCCGCGGCTGCGGAAAGATGCATTCTCATGATTGTCTCCTTTCCTCGTGAGCCACCTCTGCGCTGCGCCGCGTCATGCCGTTCGCAGCGGGGTCGCTATAGGCCGGTAACGTCATCAGGTGGAGCTTGTTCCGCCACTCGGATCGCTTGCCGTT